>JAODNS010000073.1 GCA_025465145.1 Frankiales bacterium | reverse complement strand
GCACGCGTCGAGCGCGGTCCGCTGCTGCGGGTCGCCTCGTTCCGCCGCGGCGCCACCGTCCGCGCCACCGGCCGCCGCGCGCAGGTCGACGTCCCGCAGCTCAAGCAGGTGCAGGTCCCGTTCGGCGGTGCTCCCGGGCAGATCACCGCGCTCGGCCTGACGCGCGACAGGTGGGAGAAGCGGTACGCGCTGGAGCTCGTCACCAGCGACCTCGCGCTCGACTCCCTCGCCAAGGCCCTGGACGCCAACGCCACCTCCAGCAGCGCGGTCGTCTCGGCCGTCTCCTTCAGCCCGGGCGCCGTCGCCGGCGAGCCGGCGAGCGAGCGGTCGCTCGGCCTGCTCGTCGCCGGGGTCGGCAGCGGCGGCAGCGCGCAGTCGCGGTACGAACGCGTCCGCACCTACCGCGAGGAGGGCGGCTCCTGGGGCGTCGTCGCCGCGCTGGTCGGTGCCGACGCGGCCCGCGTGAGCGGCGCGCTGGACGCGCTGCTCGCCCCGAGCGAGCCCGTCCTGGCCGTCGAGCCGGGCAACGGCAGCATCGACGTCGGCGGCCTGCTCGGGGTCGGCGGCACCCCCGACGCCAGCCCGGCTCCCGGGCCGTCCGCCGCCCCCGGCAGCTCGCCGCGCCCGGTGCGCAGCCCGTCGCCGCGACCGTCTTCGTCCCCGTCGCCCGACCCGGTGGAGCGGGTCGTCACCACGGTGCAGTCGCTGCTGCCCACGCCGCTGCCGTCGCTGCCCGCCCTGCCGGTCGCGCCGCTGGCCAGCCCCAGCCCGCTGCTGAAGGTCGACGTCGGCGGTGTCACCCTCGGAATCGGCTAGACCACCACCGGCTCGGGCGGCTCGAAGGCCGCGCGTCGCTCGCTCGCGATCCCGTAGGTCAGCGCCGTCACGGCGTACCCGATCGCCACGATCGCGATGACGAGGTAGCTCTTGCCGTCCGGCGGGAGCAGGAACGCCGACGCGAGCGCCGCCGACACGAAGCTCAAGTTGAACAGCGTGTCGTAGAAGGAGAAGACGCGGCCGCGGAAGACGTCCTCGGTCGCCTCCTGCACCAGCGTGTCGACGCAGATCTTCGACGCCTGCGCGGCGAAGCCGAGGAAGAACGCGGCGATGAGGAAGAAGCCGTGCGTGTACGGAGCGCCGAACGCCACCTCGACCACGGCCGCGAGCGCGAACACGAACGTGATCCAACGCTGGGTGCCGAGGCGGCGGGTCACCCGTGGCGTGACGAGGGCGGCGAGCAGGCCCCCGAGCACGCTCACGACGATGACCTGGCCGAGGCCGGCGAAGCCGCGGTGCAGCGCGCCCTGCTCGGTGTAGAGCAGCAGCGTCGCCACGAAGGACAGCCCGTAGAAGAAGCGGTGTGCGGCGATGGCGGCCAGTCCTCGGCCGGCCTGCCCGCGTTCCCGGACGTGCGCGGCTCCCTCGCGCACCCCGCGCGCCACGCCCTTCAGCGCGGCGGCGAGCGAGCCGCGCGCGGTCTGGTCCGGGCCGAGCTGGTCACGGCCCAGCCGGCGGGCCAGCAGCGCGGAGCCGACGTACAGCCCGGCGGCGACGAGGCTGGTGCGGCCCGCGCCGGTGTCGTCGTCGCCGAAGACCGCGCGCAGGCCGAGTGCGGCGGCGCCACCCGCGGCGGCCGCGCCGGCGCCGAGGGTCGAGCTGACGCTGTTGGCCGTCACCAGCCGCTTCGCCTCGACCACGTGCGGCAGCGCAGCCGACAGGCCGGAGAGGATGAAGCGGTTCGCGCTGACGACGACCAGCGCGAGGGCGACGACCGCCGGCGCCGTCGGCCCCTGCAGCATGAGCAGCGCGGCGAACACCACGATGACGCTGGAGCGGGCCAGGTTCGCGTTGACGAGGACCCGCTGGCGGCGCCACCGGTCGAGGAACACGCCCGCGAACGGACCGACGACGCTGTACGGAAGCAGCAGCGTGGCGAAGGCGGCCGCCGCCTGACCCGCGGAAGTGGCCCGCTCCGGGTTGAAGAACACCGCGGAGAACAGCGCGGCCTGGAACAGCCCGTCCGCGAACTGGCCGCTCAGGCGGACTGCCATCAGGCCGCGGAAGCCGGGTGAGTCGACCACCTCGCGCAGCGCCCGGCGGTCGGTGGTCACCGGCACCAGCCTAGGCCCGCCGTGCGCCCGCTCGACGCGTGCGCGAGAGCACCGGGTCCTGCGGCCGGGCCGGGTGCTGAGCGTGCCGGCCGGCGCCCGGGCA
Organism: Frankiales bacterium; assembly: GCA_025465145.1. Classification (GTDB taxonomy): domain Bacteria; phylum Actinomycetota; class Actinomycetes; order Mycobacteriales; family SCTD01; genus RYN-124. The sequence goes on along the minus strand of JAODNS010000073.1, from coordinate 9,144 downwards.
GGTCCTGGTGCATCCGCGCACGCGCCAACCGCGACGCGCGACGGCCCGGCGCCGCCGAAGCGGGCACCGGGCCGTCGTAGGCGCAGTCGACTACTGCTGGGTCGGGAGCTCCTCGGCGAGGACGTCGACCGGGTTCTCCTCGTTGATCCACGCCTCGAGGGCGGGACCCGCGATGTCGTCGCGGACCTGCTGCGGCGGGGACTTCATGAAGTACGTCGACGCCGGGTGGCAGACGCCGCCCTGGCCGCGGTCCATGGCGACCTTCGCGCAGCGCAGCGCGTCGATGATGACGCCGGCGCTGTTCGGGCTGTCCCAGACCTCGAGCTTGTACTCGAGGTTCAGCGGGACGTCACCGAAGGCGCGGCCCTCGAGGCGGACGTAGGCCCACTTGCGGTCGTCGAGCCACTGCACGTAGTCGGACGGGCCGATGTGGACGTTCCGCTTGCCCATGTCGTGCTCCATGTTGGAGGTCACGGCCTGGGTCTTGGAGATCTTCTTGGACTCGAGGCGGTCGCGCTCCAGCATGTTCTTGAAGTCCATGTTGCCGCCGACGTTCAGCTGGTACGTGCGGTCCAGGATGACGCCGCGGTCCTCGAACAGCTTCGCCATGACGCGGTGCGTGATGGTCGCGCCGACCTGGCTCTTGATGTCGTCGCCGACGATCGGGACGCCGGCGGCCTCGAACTTCGCGGCCCACTCCGGCGTGCCGGCGATGAAGACCGGCAGCGCGTTGACGAAGCCGACCTTGGCGTCGATGGCGCACTGCGCGTAGAAGCGCGCGGCGTCCTCGGAGCCGACCGGCAGGTAGCAGATGAGGACGTCGACCTCGGCGTCACGGAGCGCCTTGACGACGTCGACCGGCTGCTCGTCGGACTCGTCGATGGTCTCGCGGTAGTACTTGCCGAGGCCGTCGAGGGTGTGGCCGCGCTGCACGGTGACGTTCAGCGGCGGGACGTCGGCGATCTTGATGGTGTTGTTCTCGCTGGCGACGATGGCCTCGGACAGGTCGCGGCCGACCTTCTTGGCGTCCACGTCGAAGGCGGCGACGAACTCGATGTCGCGGACGTGGTAGCCGCCGAGGGTGACGTGCATGAGGCCGGGGACGCGCCCCGCCGGGTCGGCGTCGCGGTAGTACTCGACGCCCTGGACGAGCGACGCGGCGCAGTTGCCGACGCCGACGATGGCCACGCGGATCGGCGTGCGGGTGGAACCCATGCGGGTGCTCCTTGAAGTGTGGAGAGGGGGTCAGGGACGTGCGGGCTTGCTGTTGTTGCGCTCGGTCTCGATCAGCTCGGTGAGCCAGCGGACCTCTCGCTCGACGCTCTCCAGCCCGTGCTCCTGCAGCTGGAGGGTGTAGTTGTCGAGGCGCTCGCGAGTGCGGGCGAGCCCGCTGCGGACGCCTTCGCGCCGCTCCTCGAGCCGGGACCGGCGGCCCTCGAGGATGCGCACGCGCACCTCGGGGTCGGTCTGGCTGAAGAACGCGAAGTGCACGCCGAAGGTCTCGTCCTCCCAGGAGGAGGGTCCGGCCTCGGCGAGGAGCTCCTGGAGCTTCTCCTTGCCGTCCGCGGTGAGCTTGTAGACGACCTTGCCGCGCCGGCCGGTGAGGGCCGGCGCACCCGCCACGACCTCCGCGTCGCCCTCGTCCTCGGCGATCCACCCGGAGTCGCGCATGCGGCGCAGCGTCGGGTAGAGCGATCCGTACGAGAAGGCGCGGAACGTGCCGAGCGTGGCCTTGAGCCGCTGACGCAGCTCGTAGCCGTGCAGGGGCGACTCGTGCAGCAGGCCGAGGACGGCGAGCTCGAGCACGTTCGCCCCCCTTCGTCCTGCCGTCCCGATGTATCGCGGCGATACATCGGGCTGTCAGCAGGAACAGTACGTCCCGATGTCCGGAACGGCAACACGGCGGGGCCGGGAGGTGAACAGCGTCACCCGGCGTCGCCGGACCGTGACCAGACCGGCGGTGTGTGCGGCGGCGGCATCGGGGAGCATGGGCGGGTGAACCGCATCCGCTCGTGGTCGTGGAAGAAGCGCATCGGCATCGGGGCGGCGAGCGGCTTCGGCCTGCTCGTGCTGCTGGTGCTCGGCGGCTACCTGCTCACCGATCTGCCGCCTGCCAACGCGTCCGCCGTCAGCGAGGCCACCGTCATCCGGTACGCCGACGGCGGCGAGATCGGCCGGTTCGGCGCGCATAACCGGGAGCTGGTGACGCTCGACAAGATCAGCGACCCGGCGCAGAAGGCCGTGCTCGCCGCTGAGGACCGGGGCTTCTACACCGAGCCGGGCATCAGCCTGAAGGGCATCGGCCGCGCGCTGTTCACCAACGTCAAGGGCGGCGGCGGCATCCAGCAGGGTGGCTCGACGATCACCCAGCAGTACGCGAAGAACGCCTACCTGACGCAGAACCGCACCTACACCCGCAAGGTCAAGGAGGTCTTCATCGCGCTGAAGCTCTCCCGCAACCTGCCGAAGGACGAGATCCTCGAGCGGTACCTCAACACCATCTACTTCGGCCGCGGCGCGTCCGGCATCCAGGTGGCGGCCCAGACGTACTTCGGCACGACGGCCGAGCGCCTGACGGTCGCGCAGGCGGCGGTGCTCGCCTCGACCATCCGCTCGCCTGGGGCCTACGACCCGACCCGGCACCCGGAGCGCGCGCAGGAGCGGTTCGACTACGTCCTCGACGGGATGGTCAAGAAGGGTTGGCTGACCGCGGCGGAGCGCGAGGCCACCACGTACCCGAACGTGCTCAAGCCGGGCGCCGGCAAGCAGGGCAACACCAACGACCGCAAGGGCCCGAAGGGCTACGTGCTCGACATGGTCGAGGAGGAGCTGGCCCGCAAGGGCATCGGCGAGGAGCAGCTCGCGCAGGGCGGCTACGTCGTCCAGACGACGCTGCGGCGCAAGGCGCAGGAGGCCGCGGTCCGCACGATCCAGGAGGCGGTGCCGGTCTCGTCCGCGCAGAGCGCACCGCAGGCGGCCCTCGTGTCCATCAAGCCCGACACCGGCGAGGTCTGGGCGTACTACGGGGGCAGCGCCGGCAACGCGGGCACCGACTACGCCAACGGCGAGACTCGCCAGCCCGGCTCCTCGTTCAAGCCGTACGTGCTCGCCACGGCACTCGAGGCGGGCACCGGGCTCGGCACGCGGTACGACGGCAGCGCGCCGCAGGAGATCTGCGGCCAGGAGATCGACAACGACGAGGGCGACCCGCCGCTCGGCCGCATCGACCTCGTCAAGGGGCTCGCGCTGTCGGTCAACACCGTCTACTTCCGGCTCGCCTGTGACGTCGGCCCGAAGAAGGTCGCCGATCTCGCGAAGCGGGCCGGCATCGACCCGTCGCGCAAGCTCGCCGAGAGCAGCGGCGACACCGCGGCCGGCATCGGCCTCGGCATCTACCCGGTCTCGGTCTTCGACCAGGCGAAGGGGTACGCCACCTTCGCCGCGCAGGGCGTGCACCACGAGGCGCACTTCGTGAAGACGGTGAAGCAGGGCGGCGACGTCGTCTACAAGGAGCAGGACGAGAAGCAGACGGCGTTCAGCGAGGACGTCGCCGCCGACGCCACCTACGCGATGCAGCAGGTCGTCGAGGACGGGACCGGCACCCGCGCGCAGCTCGCCGGCAACCGGCCGGCCGCCGGCAAGACGGGCACGACCAACGAGAACAAGGACGCCTGGTTCTGCGGGTTCACCCCGCAGCTCGCCACGGCCGTCTGGCTCGGCCGGCCGGACCGCCAGCCGCTCAAGGGCGTGCTGGGCAGCACCCGCGGCATCTACGGCGGCACGATCCCGGCCGGCATCTGGAAGAGCTACACCGACACGGCGCTGGAGGGCCAGGAGGAGGAGCAGTTCCCGAAGCGGGCCAACGTCGGCAAGAGCGCGGACGTCGGCAACGGGAGCGGCGGCACGAGCGGCGGGTACACCTACGAGCCGCGCCGGTCGCGCGAGCCGTCGGCGGAGCCGAGCAGCGACAGCTCACCGCTGCCAGACCAGTCGCCGGTGCCACCGCCGTCGCAGGCACCGCCGTCGTACGCGCCGCCGCCCTCGCCGCAGCCGGAGCCGAGCCAGCCCCCGCCTCCGCCGCCGAGCCAGGAGCCGCCGCCGTCGCCCGCCCCGTCGTAACGTGCGCGGGTGACCGCTGTCGCCCCGCCGCCTGAGCTCGTCCTGCCGTCGTCCGACGACCCGGTCGCCGCCGGAGCGGCGAACGCCCTCGGCGGCGCGCCCGGCCGGCACGCGCGCCTGGGCGAGCGCCGGCTGTGGACGCCCGTGCGCGTGCTGGTGGCGCTGACGCTGCTGGCCTGCACGCTGGGCTTCCTGCAGAAGGCGCCGTGCCGGACGGGCGTGTGGCAGGACGAGTTCCAGTACACGCACCTGTGCTACACCGACGTCTTCGCGCTGTACTTCGCGGAAGGCCTCAGCGCGGACAAGACGCCGTACCTGGAGCACCCGGTCGAGTACCCGGTGGTCATGGGTGCGGCGATGTACGTGGCCGCGAAGGCGGTCCAGCCGTTCGCACCGGAGGACCGGCCGAAGCAGTTCTACGACCTCACCTGGGCGATGCTGACGGCCTGCGCGGTGGTGGTCGTCGTGACGACCGCGCGGCTCGCGGGTCGGCGGCCGTGGGATGCCGCGCTGTTCGCGCTGGCGCCGGTGCTCGTGCTGCACGGCACCACCAACTGGGACCTCATCGCGATGGCGTTCGCCGGTGGCGGGCTGCTCGCCTGGGCCGGCCGCCGACCCGCGCTGGCCGGCCTGCTGCTCGGTCTCGCGACGGCCACGAAGCTCTACCCGGCGCTGTTCCTCGTACCGCTGGCGCTGCTCTGCCTGCGCGCCAAGCGGCTGCGCTCGTTCTCCACGACCGCCGTCGCCACCGTCCTCACGGTCGTCGCGGTGACGCTGCCGGTGTACCTCGTCAGCCCGTACTTCGCCGACATCCGCGGCGGGCAGACGAAGGTGGCGACGCGGCCGCTCGACCGGATCGGCGACGAGGGGCTGCGGGCGCTGAAGCCGCACGTCGACGTCGTGCTGCCGGACGGGACGGCCACCCGTGGCGTCAACTCCGTCTACCGGTTCTTCGACCTCAACAGCACGCGCGGCGCCGACTGGGACTCGCTCTGGTTCGCGCTGCAGACCAAGCGCGGCACGCCGCTCGACACGAACCTCGCCGCGGGCGCGCCGCCGCACCGGCTGAACATGGCCGTCGCCGCGTCGTTCCTCGCGCTGCTCATGGGGATCGGCGTGCTGGCCTTCGTCGCCAAGCGCCGGCCGCGGCTGCCGCAGCTGCTGTTCCTGGTGATGGTCGCGTTCCTCGTGACGAACAAGGTCTTCAGCCCGCAGTACTCGATCTGGCTGCTGCCGCTGTACGCGCTCGCGCTGCCGCGCTGGCGGCCGTTCCTGGTCTGGCAGGCGACCGAGGCGCTGGTGCTGTTCACCCGCTTCTACTTCTTCGTCGGCAACGACAAGCCGGGCCAGGGCATCGGCGTCTGGTGGTTCCTCACCGCGGTGGTCCTGCGGGACCTCGTCCTGCTCGGGCTGGCGGCGCTGGTGGTGCGCGACGTGCTCAAGCCGGAGAAGGACACCGTGCGGCGCGACGGCGTCGACGACCCTGCGGGTGGGGTGCTGGACGGCCGTCAGCCGGTGGGCGCCAGCTCGTAGACGAACGCCTCGCCGACCTGCCGCCGCACCAGCGGCAGGCCGTCCACCGGCTTGGACTCCGCGCCCTGCCACGGCGAGCCGCCGGCGTACGCGGGGATCAGCACGACCCGGCGGATGCCGCTGCCCTGCAGGGCGCTGACCGACGCCGCGTCCGGGAACGACGCTGCCGCCGTCCGCAGCTGGTCGAGCTCGCGCGGCACGAACCCGCTGTTGCCGTTCGCGATCTCGTACAGCCCGGCCGAGGACCAGTACATCGCCCAGTTGTCGTGGAAGCCGTCCGTCGGCAGCACCAGTACGGGACCGTCCGCGTGGTCGAGCGCGGCGGGCAGCGGTGGCGCGGCCGGGGTCGGCGTCGTGCCCACCACCTCCGCCGCGACCAGCGCGAGGGCCACTCCTGCGACGGCGAGGTGCCCGCCGCGCGCCCACGCCCGCAGCCGGTCGACGCCGTTCGCGGCGAGCAGCCCGAGGGCGAGCGTCAGCGGGACCACCAGCCGGCCGGGCGTCCGGATGCCCTCCCAGCCCGGGGCGTGCTCGAACAGCAGCAGGTACGAGTACCGCCCGCCGGCGAGGCGGGTGCCCAGGGCGAGCAGCAGCAGGACGACCGCGCCGCCGGCGAGGGCGAGCCGCCGTCGTCGGGGCCAGCCGCCGGCGACGGTGCCGAGCACTGCCAGCGCGACCAGGGCGCCGCCGGGCGCGAGGGTCATCTCGGGCGCGAACGGAAGGCTGCTGCGCTGCTCCTCCTGCGCGTCGCCCCACAGCCAGCTGTCCGCCGGCGTGGTGACGAAGCCCTTGAGCGGAGGGGAGAACAGCTCGAGGTCGGCGACGGTCCGCTTGGACTCGGGGTGGTCCTGCGCGACGTGCAGGTACGGCAGCGCGAAGGTGGCGGCCACGACGAGGAACAGCGCGGCCCCGGCCCCCTCTGCGAGCCAGAACCGACGGCTCGGTCGTGGGCTGCGCCGGTGGATCCACCCGATGCCGAACACCAGGGCGAGCACGCCGAGCAGGTAGCCGAACTGCAGGCCGAGGCCGAAGCCGAGGGTCACCTGCCACGCGGCGACGGCCCAGCCGGCCAGCACCAGCCGCGGCCGCGGCTTCCCCCGCGGGTACCCGTGCCCGCGGGCCAGCAGCGCCAGTGCGAGCGGGATCCCGCCGTCGCTGAGGATCTGCAGGTGCCCCTCCTGCGCGAGGTGCCACGGCGCGTACGCGAAGCCGACGCCGGCCAGGCCGGCCGCGAGCCGCGAGGTGCCCAGCTGCCGGGCCAGCGCGTACGCGCCGGTGAAGGCCAGCGCGTAGGCGAGCAGGAAGACGGTGTTGTAGCGGACCAGCGCGGAGTCGCCGAACAGGACGCCGAGCGGCGCGTAGCCGAGCAGGGAGTCGGAGAAGGCGAGCGTCCGGTCGAGCGGGAAGAAGGTGTTGCTGTCCCAGACGTGCAGCGGGTCGTGCAGCAGTGCGTGCGCGCCCCACGACAGCTGCCACGTCTGCAGCAGCGGGTCGCCCAGGTCCTCGGGCACGCTGCTGCGGAGGTGGGACAGGACCGGCCACTTCAGGACGCCCGCGAGCAGCAGCCCGACGACCGAGGCCAGCGCTGCTTCCGACCGCGTCCTCACGAGGGGCGAGTCTGTCAGGCCCCGGGATGCGACAGTGGACACGTGGACACCACGACCCTTCCTGCGCCGCTGGTCGAGGCGACCGCCGCTCCCCGCAGGTCGTGGCGCGAGCGGCTCGGGCCCGACTGGACGACGGCGCTGACGTACTGCCTGGTGGTCTACCTGTGCGTGCGGGTGGCGCTGTTCGTCCTCGGCCTGCTCGCCGTCGCGCTGATCCCGATGCAGTCCCCCGTCGGCGTCTCCGGCTGGCCGGCCCAGCCGCAGACCGGGGGCTGGCACAACGCCATCACGGCGTGGGAGCGCGCCGACTCGCTGTGGTTCCTGCGGATCGCGTCCGACGGCTACCGGACCGACGACAGCAGCGCGGCCTTCTTTCCACTGTTCCCGATGCTGGTCCGGGGCGTGGGACTGGCGACCGGCGGCCGGTACCTGCTCGGCGGGTTCCTCGTGTCGAACCTCGCCCTCATCAGCGGGCTCGTCGTGATGTTCAAGCTGACGGCGGAGGAGCTCGGCGAGCGGATGGCACGCCGGGCGGTGCTGTACCTGTGCCTGTTCCCGACCGCGTTCTTCCTGTTCTCGCCGTTCTCCGAGCCGCTCTTCCTGGCCCTCGCGGTCGGCGCGATCTACGCCGCGCGGCACAGCCGATGGCTGACCGCCGGGATGCTCGGGGCGGGCGCGGCAGCGACCCGCAGCGTCGGCGTCCTGCTGTGCGCGGTGCTGGCGGTCGAGGCGGTCCACCAGTTCTGGACCCGACGGCAGCTCGGGCTGCGCCTCGTCGGCGCCCTGGCCTGCTGCGCGGTGCCCGCCCTCGGGACGCTGGCGTACCTGGGGTACTGGCAGCAGTACGGCAGCGGGTGGAGCGAGCCCTTCCACGCCCAGGGCGGCTGGGACCGCCACCTGTCCGCACCGTGGCAGACCCTCGCGCGCGGCTTCTCCACCGGAACGGACAACATCGGCGCCTACCCCGGCGGCTACTGGACGATCGACCTGCTGCTCGTCGTCCTCGCCCTCGTGCTCGGGGTCTGGGTCGCGATCCGGACCCGGCCCGTGTACGGCGTCTACACCGGCCTGAGCCTGCTGTTCCCGCTGCTGTTCATGTTCGACGGCCGGCCGCTGATGTCGGTGCCGCGCTTCCTGCTCCCGGTCTTCCCGCTGTTCTGGGCGATGGCCCGGTTCGCCGAGCGGTGGAAGGCGCACGACCTGGTGGTCGGGCTGTCGGCGGCCGGGCTGTCAGTCGTCGGCGCGTGCGCTGTCGCCTGGCTGCCGATCTTCTAACAGCCACACCCGCGTCGCGACGGCGACGGCGACGAACGGCACGAACCAGAACAGCCAGTTGCGGTGCAGGACCGGGCTGGCGGCGAACAGCAGCGCAAGGGCGACGCAGCTGTACGCGGCCACCTCGCCCTGCCCCAGCGTGCGACGGCGCAGCAGCAGCACGAGCACAAGTGCGAGGCAGATGTACGCCGCGATCCGCACGAGCGGCCGCGTCGCCGCCGGCAGACCGTCGAGCAGGCCGGTCCGGTCCAGTGGCCGGTGCAGATTGAACAGCACGAGGTTCGACACGACCTCGCGCGGGCTGCGCAGCAGGGCGGGCAGGTGCGAGGCCAGCGCGACGGCGATCGCGGTGGCGAGCGTCGGCAGTCGTCGCCGGCCGCCGGCGGCCACCAGCGGCAGGGCGAGCAGCGCGCCGGGCAGCAGCTTGGCGCCGATGCTGAGGCCCAGCGCCACGCCGGCTCCGTACGCACCGAGCCGGCCGCCGCGGGAGCGCAGCGCGAAGCCGAGCAGCAGCAGGCCGACCGGCACGAGGTCGTTGATCCCCTCGCGGAACAGCTCGAGCTGCAGGAACGGCACGGCGAGGACCAGGGCGGCGGCGCCGGCACCCGCG
>JAODNS010000058.1 GCA_025465145.1 Frankiales bacterium | reverse complement strand
GGGTCGTACTCCTTGATCCAGGAGTACTCCAGCTGCAGGGCCTCGACCTCGGTGCCCACCACGGTCCACTCCACGGACGCCGCCGTGGTGACCATCTGCCGGGTCCTCGGGTGCAGGGTCGACGTGTCCGAGAAGTACGACGTCAGGCGGCTGCGCAAGCTCTTCGCCTTGCCGACGTAGATCACCCGGCCGCGCTCGTCGCGGAACTTGTAGACCCCCGGCTGGACCGGGATCGTGCCGGTGGCCGGCCGGTACGAGGACGGGTCTGCCACACCTCCAGCCTACGTCCGGCAGGGGTCGGTTCTGCCTGCTCCGCAAGGAGGTGCGACGCTTCGGCCGTGGTCCAGGACGAGGTCGCGGCGGAGGTCGTGCTCGACGACGGCCGGCTCACCGGCCGCGGCCGGATGACGGTTCTGCGCCTGCTCTGGCGCCCCTCTGACCCGCTCGCCGTGCGCCTGGTCCTCACGGCGCAGCCGGACCACCCGGCGCTGCCGCGCGGCGAGTGGGTCGTGCTGCGGGACTTCGTCCGCTACGGCCTCGAGGAGCCCACCGGCGACGGCTCGGTCCGGATCCGGCCGGACGAGCAGCTGGACCGGGTCTGGTTCGAGCTGGACCGGCCGGGCCGGGCGGCGTGCGTGTCCGTGCCGCGTCCGACGGTCCGGGGATTCCTGGACCGGACAGACGAGGTGGTGCCGGCGGGCGACGAGCGCAGCGTGGAGGCGATCGAGGCGCTGCTCGCCCGCCTGCTGGCGGATTAGCCGGCGTAGACGGTGACCGGCGTGCCGATGGTGAGCAGCGAGAACAGCCGGTCCTGCGCCGGATTGGTCACCCGGATGCAGCCGTGGCTGGCCGGGTAGGCCGGCACGCTCGGGCTGCCGTGAATGGCCCAGCCGGAGTAGAAGTACGCCGGGCGGTACAGCTCGCCGAGCCGGCTCACCCGGACGCCGTCGATCTTGCGCTGGACCTTGAAGGCGCCGAGCGGGGTGGTGGCGCGGTAAGTGACGCCGTTGGACTCGTAGAGCTCGTTGTTGCCGCTGGAGATGTCGACGATCCGCTTGAGGACGCCCCCTTCGGACAGGTAGAGGACCTGCTTGCGCAGGTCGATCTCGACGGCGCGGCCGGCCTTCGGGAAGCGCAGCTTCACCGCGACGGGCGCGGCCAGCCGCTGGCTGGTGGCCCGGTCGTAGATCCCGGTGCGGGCGATGCCCTGCGACTTCTGGAACGCCATCACGGCGTGCCGGGTGTCGTTGTCGAAGGTGCCGTCGACCTTGCCGACGTCGGCCTTCTGCGCGGCGAGCCGGCGCTCGAGGCTGAGCACGTCGCCACCGCTGTCGCCTTGGCGCAGCTGGCGCGGGTCGACCTGCAGCGCCACCGCCGAAGTGCTCGCGGCGAGGTACGCGGGCTGCGCGGGCAGCACCGCCTTGAACACGTAGCTGCCGACGAGCCCGGGCGTGACGGACCAGCGGTAGAGGCCGGTCGAGTCGGTGCCCACGACCGCGATGCCGCGGTAGGTGCCGTCGGGCTGACGGCGGGTGACGGTGATGCGGGCGCCGGCGTACACCGGCGAGAGCCGGCCGCTCAGGACGGCGGTCCTCTTGAGCGGCACCGAAGCCGGGCTGAACGCACCGGTCAGCCGGGGCTGGACGTTGGAGCTGACGAAGTTGCTCTCGTCCGGCAGCGTGAGCGCGTCGCCGCCGAAGCGCACCTGGTACTCCGCACTGGTGCGCGGCGTCAGGATGAACTGCACGCGGCCGTTCTCGTTGGTGCGGCCCTCGCCGACCTTCACCCGGCCGTTCTGGCCCTGCGTGCGGGACCACGCAGTGACGACCGCGTCCACGACCGGCGAGCCGTCGGCGCGGTTGAGCGCGCCGATGAGCCCGACCTTGACGCCGTAGACGACCTTCGTCGTGTTGGCCGAAAGCGTCAGCGTGCTCGCCAGCGGCGCGGCCGCGACCGCGCTCGGCGACGGGCTGGGGCTGTCCGAGGGGCTGGGACTGGGCGAGGGCGACTCCTCCCCGAAGGCCGCGGGGGTGACCGGCAGGAGCAGCGCGGTCAGCAGACCGCCGGTGAGCAGGGCGGTACGGGCGGTGGAGCGGGACATGCCGGGCCTCTCGGGCGGACGTGGGACAGCTGACCGCGAACGGTAGCCGGTGGGGAGCACGTTCGCGTCCCCATCGGAGCAGACGCGGCGGGCGTGCGGGAGGTTGCCTCAGCGGGCGGCGGCGACCTTCTTGCGTGGCGCGGCCTTCTTCTTGGCGGCCGGGAGCTTCGGCGGCGCGGGCTCCCCCGCGGGCGACGTGAACCGGCCGCGGCCGGCGAGGATCTCCTTGAGGAACCGCCCAGTGTGCGACGCCTCCACCTGCGCGACCTGCTCCGGCGTGCCCTCGGCGACGACCGTGCCCCCGCCGGACCCGCCCTCGGGCCCCATGTCGATGACCCAGTCGGCGGTCTTGATCACGTCGAGGTTGTGCTCGATCACGATGACGCTGTTGCCCTGGTCGACGAGGCGGCCGAGCACGCCGAGCAGCTTGCGGATGTCCTCGAAGTGCAGCCCGGTCGTCGGCTCGTCGAGCACGTAGACGGTCCGGCCGGTCTGCCGCTTCTGCAGCTCGGCGGCCAGCTTGACGCGCTGCGCCTCGCCGCCGGACAGGGTCGGCGCCGGCTGGCCGAGCCGGACGTACCCCAGCCCGACGTCCACCAGCGTCTGCAGGTGCCGCCGGATTGCCGGGACGGCTTCGAAGAACTCGGCCGCCTCCTCGATGGGCATGTCGAGGACCTCGGAGATCGTCTTGCCCTTGAAGTGCACCTCGAGCGTCTCGCGGTTGTAGCGCGCCCCGTGGCAGATCTCGCACGGGACGTAGACGTCCGGGAGGAAGTTCATCTCGATCTTGATGGTGCCGTCGCCGGAACACGCTTCGCAGCGGCCGCCCTTGACGTTGAACGAGAACCGGCCCGGCAGGTAGCCGCGCACCTTCGCCTCGGTCGTCTC
>JAODNS010000032.1 GCA_025465145.1 Frankiales bacterium | reverse complement strand
AGCGACTGCGTGCCGCCGAGCACGGCTGCCAGTCCCTGCACCGCGACGCGGATGAGGTTGACCTCCGGCTGCTGCGCGGTGAGCTGGACGCCGGCCGTCTGCGTGTGGAACCGCAGCATCATCGACTTCGGGTCCTTGGCGCCGAACTCGTTCTTCATGACGTCGGCCCAGATCCGGCGGGCCGCGCGGAACTTCGCGACCTCCTCGAGGATCGTCGTGCGGCTCACGAAGAAGAAGGCCAGCCGCGGCGCGAACTCGTCCACGTCCTGGCCGGTCGCGATGGCCGCGCGGACGTACTCGATGCCGTCGGCGAGGGTGAAGCCGACCTCCTGCACGGGCGTCGCTCCGGCCTCCGCCATGTGGTAGCCGGAGATGGAGATCGTGTTCCAGCGCGGGATCTCCGCCTTGCAGTACTTGAAGATGTCGGTGATCAGGCGCAGCGACTGCTGCGGCGGGTAGATGTACGTCCCGCGGGCGATGTACTCCTTCAGCACGTCGTTCTGGATCGTGCCCGTGAGCTTGTCGCCCGGGATCCCCTTCTCCTCGGCGACGAGCGCGTACAGGAGCAGCAGCACCGCCGCCGGCGCGTTGATCGTCATCGACGTCGACACCTGGTCGAGCGGGATCTGGTCGAACAGGACCCGCATGTCCTCGAGCGAGTCGATGGCGACGCCGACCTTGCCGACCTCGCCACTCGCCACCGCGTCGTCGCTGTCGTAGCCCATCTGCGTCGGCAGGTCGAAGGCGACCGACAGGCCGCCGGTGCCCTGCGCCACGAGGTGCCGGTACCGCTCGTTCGACTCCTTCGCGGTGCCGAAGCCGGCGTACTGCCGCATCGTCCACGGGCGGCCCGTGTACATCGTCGGGTAGACGCCACGTGTGTACGGGTACTCCCCGGGCGTGCCGAGCCGGTCCTCCAGCCCGGGCGCCACGTCGGCGCTGCCGTACAGCGGGGCGATCTCGAAGCCGGACTCGGACGCGCGTGCCATGCGCCGATGCTAGGGCGCCGGCACGCTCGATGATCCCCCGGCTGCCGAGGGTGACGGAGCCGCGACCTGGGTAGGGGCGGGGTCGTGAGCACCCGATCCGCCGAGCGCACGGTCGCCGGCCGGTACCGGCTGCTGGACCGACTCGGGTCCGGGGGCATGGGCACGGTCTGGCGCGCCGAGGACTCCGTGCTGGGCCGCGACGTGGCGGTCAAGGAGGTCACGTTCCCGAACGGCGTGTCCGACGAGGAGCGCGAGGTCCTGCGAGAGCGGACCCGGCGTGAGGCCCGGGCGGCGGCTCGGCTGGACCACCCGAGCGCCGTCACCGTCTACGACGTGGCGGAGGAGGACGGCACCCCGTACCTCGTCATGGAGCTCGTCGACGCCCGCACTCTCGCGGAGGTCGTGCGCAGCGACGGGCCGCTCAGCCCGCAGGACACCGCGCGCATGGGCGTCGCCGTCCTCGGCGCGCTGCAGGCCGCGCACGCGGAGGGCATCGTCCACCGCGACGTGAAGCCCGGGAACGTGCTGCTGCGCCCCGACGGCCGGGTCGTCCTCACCGACTTCGGCATCGCCACGTTCACCGGCGACTCGAGCATCACCTCGACCGGCCTGCTGCTCGGCTCGCCGTCGTACATCGCACCCGAGCGCGCGCGCGGCGAGCAGCCCGGCCCGCCCTCGGACCTGTGGTCGCTCGGCGCCACCATGTTCACCGCGGTCGAGGGGCGCGCGCCCTACGACAAGGGCGAGCCGCTGCCGACCATGACGGCGGTGGTCACCGGTGACCACGCGCCGTTCGTCGCCGCCGGACCGCTCGTCCCCGTGCTGGAGGGGCTGCTCGAGAAGGACCCCACGAAGCGGATGAGCGCCGCGCAGGCCCAGAGCGCGCTGCAGGCGATCGCCGACATGGAGCAGACCGTCACCGCGCCCGAGCCCGCCCCGGCCGGCGAGGCGAAGCGCGCCGAGCGCACGACCGCGCTCAGCCTCGGCGAGGTCGCGCAGGAGGTACGGCACGAGGAGCAGCCGACGCCGGCGCCGGCGGCACCGACCGCGTACGTGCCGCCCGCGCGCAGCACCAGCCCGGCCGCGCCCCGGCGGTCACGCACGCCGCTGCTGCTGTCCGCCCTCGCCCTGATGCTCGTCGGCGGGCTCGGCCTGCTGCTCACGTCGGTGCTCCGGGGCGGGACCCCCGGCGGCACGGGCACCGCCGCGGACCCGAGACCGTCGGCCGGCTCGACCACCTCCGGCAGGTCGGGCTCCGACACCGGCAGCGACTCGGGGAACTCGGGCTCGGGCAGCGACGGCGACAGCACGGACCGCGGCAACGCGCTTGCCGCTGCTCCTGCCGGCTGGACCCCCTCCTCGCACGACGGCTGGACGGTTGCGGTTCCCGCGTCCTACACGGAGAGCCGGTACAAGACCTCCCGGCAGTACCGCGACGCGGGCACCGGCCGCACGCTGCGCATCGAGACCGGCACGGGCAAGCCGGACGCCGTCGCCGATCGTCGCGAGCAGGCGGCCTTCTTCGCCAAGACCCACGAGGGCTACCGCGAGATCCGCATCGACAAGGCCGACTACCGCGGCTACGAGGCGGCCGACTGGGAGTTCACCTACAGCAGCGGCGGCGCCCTGCTGCACGTGATCAACCGCGTCTTCGTCGTCGACGGCGTCGGGCACTCGCTGTTCTTCCAGACCCGCGGCAGCGACGACTGGTCCGCGGCACGTGGCGAGTTCGACCGGATCGCGAAGGCCTTCCAGCCCAAGGGCGCGTGACCCGGCTCACGCGGTCCCGCCGCGCCGAGGCGTCCGCCGCTCGTTAGAGTTGGCCGGTCCGGCACCTGCCGGGCAATGGTCCTCAGCGAGGAGGCTCTCCGGCATGCCGAAGGCACCGGCAGGGACGCTCTACCGCGGGCGCGAGGGCATGTGGTCGTGGGTCGCCCACCGCGTCACCGGCGTCCTCATCTTCTTCTTCCTCTTCGCGCACGTGCTCGACACGGCGCTCGTCCGCGTCTCGCCCGACAGCTACAACCGGGTCATCGACACGTACAAGACGCCGTTCGTGAACCTGATGGAGGTCGGCCTCGTCGGCGCGGTGCTGTACCACGCGCTCAACGGCGTCCGCGTCATGCTGATCGACTTCTGGTCCAAGGGCGTGCGCTACCAGCGCGAGATGACCTGGGCCATCCTCACGGTCTTCGTGCTCGTCATGGCGCCCGGCGCGTACTTCATGACCAAGCACACCCTCGAGGCGATCTTCGGCAGCGCGTCGTGACGACCTCCTCGCTCGGCACCGTGACCGAGGGCTCCATCGCACAGCCCGACCAGCACGACAACCTCGTCATCGAGGCGCCGCGCAACAGGCGCAAGCGGCCGTCCGGCAACCGCTCGAAGACCAACTTCGAGATGTACGCCTGGATCTTCATGCGGATGAGCGGCCTGCTGCTGTTCGTCCTCGTGCTGTGGCACCTGCTGATCATGACCGTGCTGGACGGCGGTGTGCAGAAGGTGAACTTCGCCTTCGTCGCCGGTCGCTGGTCCTCGCCGTTCTGGCGCACCTGGGACCTCGCGCAGCTGTGGCTCGCGCAGCTGCACGGCACCAACGGCCTGCGCGTGATCATCAACGACTACGCGGAGCGGGACGGCACCCGCTTCTGGCTGAAGATGCTTCTCTACATGTCGTCGTTCCTCGTGCTGCTGCTCGGCACGCTGGTCATCTTCACGTTCGACCCGAACCTGACGTAGGAGCCCCGGCGTGCAGTTCCACAGGTACGACACCGTCATCGTCGGCGCGGGTGGCGCCGGCATGCGCGCGGCGCTCGAGGCCGGCAAGCGCTCCCGCACGGCTGTCCTGACGAAGCTGTACCCGACCCGCTCCCACACCGGCGCGGCCCAGGGCGGCATGTGCGCCGCCCTCGCCAACGTCGAGGAGGACAACTGGGAGTGGCACACCTTCGACACGGTCAAGGGCGGCGACTACCTGGTCGACCAGGACGCCGCCGAGATCATGTGCCGTGAGGCCGTGGACGCGGTGTACGACCTGGAGAAGATGGGGCTGCCGTTCAACCGGACCCCCGAGGGCCGGATCGACCAGCGACGCTTCGGCGGCCACACCCGCAACCACGGTGAGGCCGCGGTCCGCCGCGCCTGCTACGCCGCCGACCGCACCGGTCACATGATCCTGCAGACCCTGTACCAGAACTGCGTCAAGCAGGGCGTCGAGTTCTTCAACGAGTTCTACGTCCTCGACGTGCTGATGACCGAGACCGACGAGGGCCCGGTGTGTTCCGGCGCGGTGGCCTACGAGCTGGCCACCGGTGAGATCCACGTCTTCCACGCCAAGGCCGTCGTGTTCGCCACCGGCGGGGCCGGCAAGGTCTACAAGACGACCTCCAACGCACACACGCTCACCGGTGACGGCATGGGCGTCATCTACCGCAAGGGCCTGCCGCTGGAGGACATGGAGTTCTACCAGTTCCA
>JAODNS010000009.1 GCA_025465145.1 Frankiales bacterium | reverse complement strand
CCACGTCGCCGTCGTCGAGCGGCTCGAGGTCGACCATCTCCCGGTTGACCAGCCGCTCGTCGAGGTCGAGCAGGTATGCGACACCGCCGCTCATGCCGGCGGCGACGTTGCGCCCGGTCCGGCCGAGGATCGCGACCCGGCCGCCGGTCATGTACTCGCACGCGTGGTCGCCCACGCCCTCCACGACCGCTGTGGCGCCGGAGTTGCGGACGCAGAACCGCTCGCCGACGACGCCGCGGACGAACAGCGACCCGCTCGTCGCGCCGTACAGCAGCGTGTTGCCGGCGATGACGTTCTGCTCGGCGGCGAAGGTGGCGCTGGCGTGCGGCCGGACGACGATCCGTCCGCCGGACAGGCCCTTGCCGACGTAGTCGTTGCCGTCGCCGAGCAGCCGCAGCGTGATGCCGCGCGGAACGAAGGCGCCGAACGACTGGCCAGCCGAGCCGGTCAGCGTGACGTCGATCGTGCCGTGTGGCAGGCCGTCGCCGCGGTAGCGGCGGGTGACCTCAGCGCCGAGCATCGTGCCGACGGTGCGGTTCACGTTGCGGACCGGCAGGTCGATGGTGACCTTGCTGCCGTCTTCCAGCGCAGGCGCGGCCAGCCGGATGAGCTCGTTGTCGAGCGCCGCCGCCAGCCCGTGGTCCTGCTGCGTCACGCAGGTCAGCGGCGTGCCCGCCGGGACGTCCGGCCGGTGCAGGACGGGCTGCAGGTCGAGGCCGGCGGCCTTCCAGTGCTCGATCGCACGCCGGGTGTCGAGCACGTCGACCTGGCCGATGGCCTCCTGCAGCGACCGGAAGCCCAGAGAGGCGAGCACCTCGCGGACCTCCTGAGCGATGTACTCGAAGAAGGTGACGAGGTACTCCGCCTTGCCGCTGAACTTCTTGCGCAGCTCGGGGTTCTGCGTCGCGACGCCGACCGGGCAGGTGTCGAGGTGGCAGACCCGCATCATGATGCAGCCGCTCACGACGAGCGGTGCGGTCGCGAAGCCGTACTCCTCGGCGCCGAGCAGCGCGCCGATGACGACGTCGCGCCCGGTCTTCAGCTGGCCGTCGACCTGGACGACGACGCGGTCGCGCAGCCCGTTGAGCAGCAGGGTCTGCTGCGTCTCCGCAAGGCCGAGCTCCCAGGGGGCACCGGCGTGCTTGAGCGACGTCAGCGGTGAGGCGCCGGTGCCGCCGTCGTGGCCGGAGATGAGCACCACGTCGGCATGCGCCTTGGACACGCCCGCGGCCACGGTCCCGACGCCGACCTCGGCCACCAGCTTCAAGTGGATCCGCGCGTCCCTGTTGGCGTTCTTCAGGTCGTGGATGAGCTGGGCGAGGTCCTCGATCGAGTAGATGTCGTGGTGCGGCGGCGGCGAGATGAGGCCGACCCCGGGCGTCGAGTGCCTCGTCTTCGCGACCCACGGGTAGACCTTGTGACCCGGCAGCTGGCCGCCCTCGCCGGGCTTCGCGCCCTGGGCCATCTTGATCTGGATGTCGGTGGCGGCGAGCAGGTACTCGCTCGTCACGCCGAACCGGCCGGACGCCACCTGCTTGATGGCGCTGCGCCGCTCCGGGTCGTAGAGGCGGTCGGTGTCCTCGCCGCCTTCTCCGGTGTTGCTGCGGCCGCCGAGCCGGTTCATGGCGATGGCGAGCGTCTCGTGCGCCTCGGCGGAGATGGACCCGTACGACATGGCGCCGGTGTAGAACCGCTTGACGATCTCGCTGACCGGCTCGACCTCGTCGATCGGCACCGGCGTCCGGTCGCTCTTGAACGCGAACAGCCCGCGCAGGGTGCCGGCCTTGGCGGACAGCTCGTCGACCTTGCTCGTGTACTCCTTGAAGACGTCGTACTTCTGCGCCCGCGTGGAGTGCTGCAGGGTGAAGACGGTCTCCGGGTTGAACAGGTGCACCTCGCCCTCGCGGCGCCACTGGTACTCGCCGCCGATCTCGAGCCGGCGGTGCGCGCGCTCGGTCGGGTTGCCCGGGTAGGCCTTGCCGTGCCTGGCCGCGACCTCCTCCGCGATGACGTCGAGGCCGATCCCGCCGAGCCGGGACGTGGTGCCCGTGAAGTACTCGTCGACGAGCTCCTGCGACAGGCCGAGCGCCTCGAAGACCTGCGCTCCGGTGTAGGACGCGATGGTGGAGATGCCCATCTTGGACATCACCTTGAGCACGCCCTTGCCCAGGCCCTTGATGTAGTTCTTCAGCGCGGTCGTGAGGTCGACGCCCGTCAGCGTCCCGTCGCTGATCATGTCCTCGATGGTCTCGAAGCCGAGGTACGGGTTGACCGCCGCGGCGCCGTAGCCGACGAGCAGCGCGATGTGGTGCACCTCGCGGGCGTCGCCTGCCTCGACCACCAGCCCGACGCGGGTGCGGGTCTTCTCGCGGATGAGGTGGTGGTGCACCGCGCTGGTCAGCAGCAGCGACGGGATCGGCGCCATGTGCGCGGTCGAGTCTCGGTCGGACAGCACGATGATCCGGGCACCCGCCGCGATGGCGGTGGACACCTCGCGGCGGACGCGGTCGAGCGCGTCGCGCAGGGCCTCTCCCCCGCCGTTGACCGGGTACAGGCCGTGGACCGTGACAGCCGAGAAGCCCGGCAGGTCGCCGTCCTCGTTGATGTGCGTCAGCTTCGCGAGCTCGTCGTTGTCGATGACCGGGAACGGCAGGACGACCTGGCGGCAGGAGGCCGGCGACGGCGTGAGCAGGTTCTGCTCCGGGCCGATGCTGCCGGACAGCGACGTGACGAGCTCCTCCCGGATCGCGTCGAGCGGCGGGTTGGTGACCTGCGCGAACAGCTGGCTGAAGTAATCGAACAGCAGCCGAGGCCGCTCGCTCAGCACGGCGACGGGGGTGTCGGTGCCCATGGATCCGAGGGCCTCGCCGCCGGTCTTCGCCATCGGCGTCAGCAGGATGCGCAGCTCTTCCTCGGTGTAGCCGAAGGTCTGCTGCCGGCGCAGGACGGACTCGTGCGAGTACACGACGTGCTCGCGCTCGGGCAGGTTCTCCAGCTGCAACAGGCCGCTGTGCAGCCACTCGCCGTACGGCTGCTCCGCCGCGAGCCCCGCCTTGAGCTCCTCGTCGTCGACGACGCGCCCCTGCTCGGTGTCGACGAGGAACATCTTCCCGGGCTGCAGCCGGCCCTTGCGGACAATCTGGTCCGCCGGGATCTCGAGGACGCCGACCTCGGAGGACAGCACGATCCGGCCGTCGGCGGTCTCCCACCAGCGGCTCGGGCGCAACCCGTTGCGGTCGAGGACCGCGCCGATGACGGTGCCGTCGGTGAACGTGACGCAGGCCGGGCCGTCCCAGGGCTCCATCATCGTGGCGTGGAAGGCGTAGAAGTCGCGCTTCGCCTGGTCCATGTCCGGCGCGTTCTCCCACGCCTCCGGGACCATCATGAGGACGGCGTGCGGCAGTGACCTGCCGGCCATGTGCAGCAGTTCGAGGACCTCGTCGAAGCTCGCGCTGTCCGAGGCACCGGGCGTGCAGATCGGGAACAGCCGGGACAGGTCGTCCGGCAGCTCGAAGGGGCCGCGCAGCAGCGCCTCGCGAGCGCGCATCCAGTTGCGGTTGCCGCGAACGGTGTTGATCTCGCCGTTGTGCGCGATGTAGCGGTACGGGTGGGCCAGCGGCCAGCTCGGGAAGGTGTTCGTGGAGAAGCGGCTGTGCACGAGCGCCAGCGCGCTGACGAACCGCTCGTCGGACAGGTCGCGGAAGAAGGGCTGGAGCTGCCCCGTCGTCAGCATCCCCTTGTAGACGAGCGTCCGGCTCGACAGCGACGGGAAGTAGGTACCCGTCTCGGACTCCGCCCGCTTGCGGGTGACGTAGGCCCGGCGCTCGAGTGCGTACGGCGTCAGGTCGTCGGCCGCGGCGGCGAGGAACAGCTGCCGGAAGACCGGCATGACCGACTGCGCGGTGGCTCCCACGCCGGCGCCGTCCGGGTCCACCGGCAGGTCGCGCCAGGCCAGCGCCCGCAGGCCCTCCTCGGCGGCGATCTTCTCGATCTGCTCCTGTGCCCGCGCCTGCTCCTCGGCGCCGGCGGGCAGGAACGCCACGCCGGTCGCGTACAGCCCGCGCTCGGGCAGCTCGACGTCCAGCACGGCGCGCAGGAACGCGTCGGGCACCTGGACCAGGATCCCGGCGCCGTCACCGGAGTCGGGCTCGCTGCCCGAGGCACCGCGGTGCTCCATGTTGCGCAGCGCGGTGAGGCCGTCCTCGACGATCTGGTGCGTCGGGCGGCCGGCGATGTCGACGACGAACGCGACACCGCAGGCATCGTGCTCCTGGGCGGGGTCGTACAGGCCCTGGGCAGGCGGGAGAGAGCTGAGCGTCACGCGGTGCCTCGCAGAGTCGGAAGGGGTGGAGCAGTGGTGCGGCTACCTGCTCCCCGGGACGACTCTGGCCCTGCTGCAGATGTCCGGGACGTTACACGACGGGACGTCCGCGGACGGGGAAACTCGTGTCCGCCAGTGTCCAGAATGACCCTTTCGGGTCATGGTGCTCTGCCCCGTCGTACGCGAGGCTTCTGGGCGTGTCCCCCACCATCGCGCGCACCCTCCCCGGGGGCGGCTGGCTGCCCCAGGGCCGCGCGCTGACGGAGGGCGACTTCGCCTGGCGGCACCGCATCGTCTGCTGGATGCTCGCGCTGCACCTGCCCGTGCTGCCGCTCGTCGCGCTGATCGGCAACCGGCCGCTGCTGCACGGCGTGCTGGAGACGGTGCCGGTCGCCGTGATGCTCGGGGTCGCGATGGTGCCGGCCCTGGGCCGGCGGACTCGGGCGCTGGCCACCAGCTTCGGGCTGGTGCTGACGTCGGCGGTCCTCGTCCACCTGCTCGGCGGCGCGACCGAGATGCACTTCCACTACTTCGTCGCCGTCGCGATCATCGCGCTGTACCAGGACTGGGCCGTCTACGCGCTGGCGATCGCCTTCGTGCTCGTGCAGCACAGCGTGTTCGGCGTGGTCGCGCAACACTCCGTCTACGACCACGGCGGCAACCCGTGGCTCTGGGCCCTGGTGCACGCCGGGTTCGTGCTGTTCGAGTCCGCGGTCCTGATCGTCTTCTGGCACGCCAACGAGAAGTCGCGGGCCAGCGAGGACAACCTGCGCGCGCAGCTGTCCGACGGGCAGACCAGCGTCCGGGCCCGGCTCGAGGCGACGGACAAGATGCGGGCCGACCTCATCGCGACCGTGTCGCACGAGTTCCGCACGCCGCTGACCGGCATCCGCGGGGCGGCGCTGACGCTGCTCAAGCGCGGCGACCGGCTCGACGTGCAGAGCCGCCAGCGGCTGCTCAGCGCGGTGCTGGACCAGCAGGAGCGGCTGTCCCGCCTGCTCGAGAACATGCTCACGGCGGCGCAGGCCACTGCCGCTGACCCGCAGGCCGTGGCGGAGGTGGACGCCGTCGCGGCGGAAGTCGCGATGCTCGCCGGCGCCGCCCGTCCGGACGTGCCCA
The DNA here is from genome assembly GCA_025465145.1 of Frankiales bacterium. Taxonomy (GTDB): domain Bacteria; phylum Actinomycetota; class Actinomycetes; order Mycobacteriales; family SCTD01; genus RYN-124. The sequence goes on along the minus strand of JAODNS010000009.1, from coordinate 3,391 downwards.
CGGTGTCGGTCGTCGTCGAGCCGCGCACCACCGCCCGGATCGACCGGCACGCGCTGCACCAGGTGCTCGCCAACCTGGTCGACAACGCCCAGCAGCACGGCAACCGCGGCGCCGTTCCCCTGGTCGCCGCCGGCACCGACAAGGACGGCGTCTGGATCACGGTCAGCAACGAGGGACGCACCCTCGACACCGACACGACGGGGCGGCTGTTCGAGCCGTTCACCCAGGTGGCGTCCGGCCTCACGCGCGACGCCGAGGGCATGGGCATGGGCCTGTACGTCGTGCGGCGGCTGGTCGAGGTCTACGGCGGCAGCGTCGACGTGCAGAGCGACAACGGCTGGGTCACCGTCGAGCTGCGGCTGCGCGCCGCGGGCGCACCGGCACCGCGCACACCGGTCGCGGCGAGCTAGACGCCTGCGCCGACGGCCTGCCCCACGAGATGGGTGACGCCGGCGGCGAGCGCGCCGAGCACGAGCTGGCGGGTGCCGCTGTACAGCGCGCTCCGGTTGGTGAAGCGGCTGACGACGGCGCCGGCCAGGAACAGCGCGATGCCGGCGAGCACGACGGCGAGGACGAGCGAGTCGGCGCCGAAGAAGTACGGCAGCAGCGGGACCAACGCGCCGAACGAGAAGGCGACGAAGGACGAGCCGGCGGCCAGCCACGGCGACGGCAGGTCGTCCGGGTTGACGCCGAGCTCCTCGCGGGCGTGCACCCGCCAGGCCTGCTCCGGGTCAGCCGACAGCTGCCGGGCCACCGCGCGGGAGGTCTCCTCGTCCACGCCGCGGGAGCGGTAGATCGCGGCCAGCTCGGCCTCCTCGGCCTGCGGCACCCGCTTGATCTCGGCCTTCTCGATCTCGATCTCGGCCTTGGTCAGCTCGGTCTGCGCGGCGACCGACGTGTACTCGCCGGTGGCCATCGAGAACGCGCCGGCCGCCAGCCCGGCGAGACCGGTGAGGACGAGGGTGCGGCCGGCGACGCCGCCGCCGCCGACGCCCGCGATGAGCGCGGTGTTGCTGACGAGGCCGTCCATCATCCCGAACACGGCCGGCCGCAGCCAGCCGCCGGTGACGTCGCGGTGGTCGTGGTGGTGCTCGGGCGGGACCCGCTCCACCTGCGTTGCGCTCATGCGTCCGAGGCTACGTCCGCCGCCCGCTGCACGCTCTCCTCGCGGGCCGCGCCGCGGCGCAGGTAGAGGTACGCGGAGGCGCCCAGGAAGACGAGCACGGCGACGTAGTCGTTGAGGCGCAGCCCGAAGAACCGAGTTGCGTCGTCGATGCGCAGCGCCTCGATCCAGGTGCGGCCGACGGCGTACAGCGCGAGGTACAGCGCGAACGCCCGCCCGTGCCCGAGCCGCCAACGGCGGTCGGCCCAGAGCACGACGCCGGCTACGCCGAGGTTCCACAGCGCCTCGTACAGGAAGGTCGGGTGGTACGCCTCCGCTCCTGGCACGGCGTCGGGGTTGTCCGGGTCGATCTCGAGGCCCCAGGGCAGCGTCGTCGGCTTGCCGAACAGCTCCTGGTTGAACCAGTTGCCGACGCGGCCGATGGCCTGCGCGACCGGTACGGCGGGGGCGATCGAGTCGGCGAGGGCTCCCGGCGAGTAGCCGCGCCGGCGGCACACGACGATGCCGGCCAGCACGCCGCCGAGGATGCCGCCGGGGATGCCGAGGCCGCCGCGCCAGACGTAGAGCGCCTCCACCGGGTGGTCGAGGTACTGCGCGGGCGAGGTGATGACGTGGTAGATCCGTGCGCCCAGCAGGCCGAACGGGACGGCGATGCCGGCGACGTCGCCGACCGCGCCCTTGCGGCCCCCGCGGGCCACCCAGCGCCGCTCACCGATCACCACGGCGGCAATGATGCCGAGGATGATGCAGAGCGCGTACCCGCGCAGCGGCACCGGACCCAGGTGCCAGACGCCCTGCGACGGGCTGGGGAGGTAGGCGAGCGTCACCGCCGTACGCCCGCCGCCAGGTCCTCGGTCAGCGTCCGGACCGCGTCCGGGCCGCCGTCGCGCAGGGCGGCAACGAGCGCCGCTCCCACGATGACGGCGTCGGCGAAGCCGGCGACCTGCGCGGCCTGCTCGCCGTTGCTGATGCCGAGGCCGACGCCGACCGGCAGGTGGGTCTGCGCCCGCACCCGGGCCACCAGCTCCTCTGCGCGCGAGCCCACCTCCCTGCGTGCTCCGGTCACGCCCATGACGGCGGTCGCGTACACGAAGCCGCGGTTGACCCGACCGACCGCGGCGATGCGCTCGTCGGTGCTGCTCGGTGCGACGAGGAACACCGGCGCCAGGTCGTGCTCGCGGGCCGCCTCGATCCACGGCGCCGCCTCTTCCGGGATGAGGTCGGGCGTGATGGCGCCCGCTCCCCCGGCAGCCTTGAGGTCGGCGGCGAAGCGCGCCGGGCCGTACTTCTCCACCGGGTTCCAGTAGCCCATCACGACGGACGGGACGCGGGCGCTGACGGTGCGGACGGCGTCGAAGACGTGCGCGACCCGGCTGCCGCCGCGCAGTGCCTGGTCGACCGCCACCTGGATGACCGGACCGTCCATGCCGGGGTCGGTGTAGGGCACGCCGATCTCGATGGCGTCGACGCCGCCGTCGACCATCGCGAGCATCCCGGCGACGGAGTCCTCGTACGTCGGGTAGCCGACCGGCAGGTAGCCGACCAGCGCCGCGCGGCCCTCGCTGCGGCAGCGCGCGAACATCTCGTCGAGCGGGTTCACGGCTGCTCGCCCTCGTGCGCGCGCACCAGCTCCGACTCGGCCACCTCCTCGCCGGTGACCAGGCCGAACCAGCGGGCGGCGGTGTCGACGTCCTTGTCGCCGCGGCCGGAGGTGTTGACGACGACGACCAGCTCGCGCGGGTCGCGCGCCTGCGCGCGCCCCCAGTCGCAGGCGCCGGCGAAGGCGTGCGCGGTCTCGATGGCGCAGAGGATCCCCTCGCTCTTGGCGAGCTTCTCCAGCGCCTGCATCGCCCAACCGTCGGCGATGCCCGTGTACGTGGCGCGCCCGCTGTCGCGCAGCCAGGCGTGCTCGGGCCCGACGCCGGGGTAGTCGAGGCCGGCGCTGATGCTGGTGGTGTCCTGCGTCTGGCCGTCCTCGTCCTGCATGAGGTAGCTGCGGGCTCCGTGCAGGACGCCGGGGCTGCCGGCGGTCAGCGGCGCGGCGTGCCGGCCGGTCTCGACGCCGTCGCCACCGGCTTCGCAGCCGACGAGCGCGACCTCGGTGTCGGGGAGGAACGCGTGGAAGGCGCCCATTGCGTTGCTGCCACCGCCGACGCAGGCCACGACCGCGTCCGGCAGTCGGCCGACCAGGTCGAGGCACTGCTGACGGGCCTCGACGCCGATGATGCGCTGGAAGTCGCGGACCATCATCGGGAACGGGTGCGGGCC
>JAODNS010000005.1 GCA_025465145.1 Frankiales bacterium | reverse complement strand
CCGGTCCGGCAGCGGCGCCTTCGTCTGGGGGGTCCCGGCGTCGCCGGACAGCGCGGCGCGCGCCGCGTCCGCCGGCGGCACGCCCTCGAGCGTGAGCCGCCGCATGACCTCGAGCCGGGCGAGGTCGCCGGGCGCGTACCTGCGGTGCGCACCGGCGGCGTGCTCGGACGGACCCAGCCCGTACCGGCGGGCCCAGGTGCGGAGCGTGGCGGGCGCGACGCCGAGCCGCCGCGCCACGGTCGCAACGGGCAGCGCGGGGGCGCTGTCCTGCTCCGGCTCGGTCACGTTCGCAGGATGCGGCCGGACGAGATGCCGCACAACTCGAACTCGGAGCAGGTGTGGCGCGAACGCTTCAGGGGCATCCCGGTGCCACACATAGTTGAACAACCTGTGAATCGGTTGTACCTTGACCACCGTCGCCCTGACCCGCGAACCGGAGGACCACCTCTCATGACCGACATCTCGCGCCTGCCCGGCCCCCAGTCCGAGAAGTGGGAGTGGCAGCTCCTCGGCTCCTGCCGCGGCGCCGACAGCGACCTGTTCTTCCACCCGGAGGGCGAGCGGGGGCCGAGCCGCAGCAACCGCGAGGCCGCCGCGAAGGCCATCTGCGCCATGTGCCCGGTCCTGCAGCAGTGCCGCTCCGCGGCGCTCGCCGCGCGCGAGCCGTACGGCATCTGGGGGGGTCTGTCCGAGCACGAGCGGGAGGCGATCCTCGGCGGCGTCCGCGAGCACGCCGTCGCCAGCTGAGGCCCCGTACCGGGGCAGATGCTCCCGTAGGTGGCAGAACGAACGCTCTCGGTTACCTTTGAGGGGTCCGCCTCGTTGGGTATGAGGACGGAACACCCAGCCTCTTCCCCCGGGAGCTCGTTCGTGCTTCGGCGCACCGCTGCACCATGTGCAGCCCTGCTCTCCCTCGTCGCCCTGACCGGGTGCGGCGCGGGGGGCTCTGACGACGCCGCCGCCTCCACCCGGCAGCTCAAGGCCGGGGTCTCCACGCCGGCCAGCCCGTCCCCCGCGCCCGCGGCGGCGCCGGCCGTCAAGGCCAACGACAACAGCGCCGTCGCGCCGCTGAGCACCCGCGTACAGCCGGACGTCCTGGTCACCGGCGCGCGCACCTTCTCCGAAACCGGGCTGAAGCGACTTGCCGCCCTCTCGCCGGACGGCTCGACCGTCGTGTTCCGCGCCGGCACCGTGAAGGTCGCCGGCCACGTCGTGCACGCAGTGGCGGTCGACCCGTCGGCGTTCCGCCGGTTCGCCGCGGAGGGCACCGCCGAGGCCACGCCGGTGTGGCTGAGCGTCGCTCGCGGCGAGGCCGTCGTGTCGCACTCGCTGGCCAAGGGCCTGAAGCTCGCCCTGGGCGGGCAGGCGCCGATGGCGCCGCTGAAGAACGGCAAGCCGTTCTCGCTGCGCGTCGGCGCGTTCGCCACGACCGGCGTCACCGACACCGACCTGATCGTCAACGACGAGCAGGGCCAGGCGCTCGGCCTGCCCAAGGCCACCGGCATGCTGCTGACAGCGGGCAAGGACGTCGACCCGGTGACGCTGGCCGGCAAGGTCCGCGCCATCACCGGCAAGGGCGGCGACGTCGACCTGCTCACCCCTCCGGCCGCGAACCCGGTCGCGTTCCTCACCGGCAGCCGCGCCGCCCGCGCGTTCGGCGCGTTCTCGTACCGCTACTTCCCGGACGGCACCATCCAGCCCGATGCGCGCTGGGTGAACGAGAACATCGTGACCGCCCGGGTGCCGATCTTCGGCCGGGTCACCTGCCACCGGCTGATGGTCCCGCAGCTGCGCGGCGCCCTCGCCGAGGTGGAGGCGGCCGGCCTCGGCGGCTCGCTGCACACCTACGACGGCTGCTACGTCCCGCGCTTCATCGAGCGCAACCCGGACCGCTCGATCTCGCTGCACACGTGGGGCATCGCGATCGACATGGACGCGTCGACCAACTACCGCGGCATCGCCGGCACGATGGACCCGAAGATCGTGGAGATCTTCAAGCGGTGGGGCTTCCGCTGGGGCGGCGACTGGGAGTACACCGACCCGATGCACTTCGAGATGGGCGCCCTGATCAGGTAGCTCGGCGGAACCGGCTGGTCCGCAGGACGGTCTTCGCCGCGTTGCGGCCGCACAGCCCGTGCACGCCGCCGCCCGGGTGGCTCGCGGCGCCGCACATGTAGAGGCCCGCGACCGGCAGCGCGTACGACGACCAGCCCGCGACCGGCCGGAAGACCACCATCTGGTCCACGGTTGCGGAGCCGCCGCCGACGTCGCCGCCCACGAGGTTCGGGTCGAGCCGCTGCAGGTCGTTCGGCGACGTGACGGTCCGCTCGACGATGCTGGCCGTCAGCCCCGGCGCGTGCGCCTCGAGCCGCTCGGTGATGAGGTCCGCGAAGCGCTCGGTCCAGTCGGTCACCGGGGGGTCGGCCGGGCAGTGGCACTCGACCCACAGGCTGGCTGCCCCCGCCGGTACGCGGGTCGGGTCGGCACGGTCCTGCTGGCCGAGGATGAGCTGCGGCTGGTCGGGCAGCCGGTTGCGGCGGACCTGCGCCTGGCTGAGCGCCAGCTCGTCCAGATCGCCGGTGACATGCACGACCATCGCGTCGCGGAGGCGCTCGTCCGTCCACGGCGCGGGCTTGTCAAGGTCGAGGTCGAGCCGGAAGTAGCCGCTGGTGTACCGGTGCCGGCGCAGCTGCCCGAGCCACGGACCGGGCAGGTGCTGCTCACCGACCAGGTCGCGGGCGAGGATCGTCGGGGCCACGTCAGCCACGACGGCGCGGCGGGCTCCGACGCCGCCGCCGTCTGCGGTCCGGACGCCGACCGCGCGGTTGCCGCGGACAACGACCTCGGTGACGTCGACGCCGGTACGAACGACCACGCCCGCCTCCTCGGCCGCCTCGACCATCGCCTGCGCGAGGACGTCTGCACCGCCGACGGGGACGGGCATGCCGTGCTGCTGCGCGGCCATGGCGAGCAGCATCGCGGCGGGGGTGGAGCCGGCCACGTCGACGCCGATGTCGGCGTGCGTCGCGTTTGCCGCGAAGAGCATCCGCGCGGCCTCGGTCCTGTACCGCTGCCTCGTCCAGTCCTCGACCGGCTCGAGCAGCGTCCGCGCGGTCGCGACGAGCTCGCGCGGAGTGGCGCGGGCGAGCACCTTGGCGAGCGGGAGCGGCGCACCGATCGGACCCATCATGGCGGCGAACAGGGGTACGCCGAGCCGCTCCCACCAGGCGACGGTGTCCAGCCAGGCCGCGGCGTCCTCGCCCAGCTCCTGCGCGGTCTCGGTCGCCGTCCGCCGCATGACCACGCCGGGCTCGCCCGGCCGGTACGTCGCACCCACCGGGCTGCTGGTGTGCGCCCACGGCACCCGCCGGTCCAGGCCGAGCTCGCGCAGGACCGGGCTCGTGTGCAGCACGCCGTAGAACGCGGAGCCCCAGTCGTGCACGTAGCCCTTCGGCGTCCGCACGCTGCCGATCGCGCCGCCGGCGACGTCCCGTCGCTCGAGCACCTCGACGCTCCAGCCGGCGCGGGCGAGCGCCGTGGCGGCGACCAGCCCGTTCGGCCCCGCGCCGATGATCACCGCGTCGACCGTCACGCGGATCACCGTGTCACAAGGGCGTGCGATGCTCCGGCCGAGGGTCGAGACACTCCTACGAGAGGACTCCCCTCATGCCGTTCACCGTCCTGCAGCCCGGCCGGGCCCCCGTCGTCGTCGAGGCGGAGGAGCACCGCGTGGAGGGTGCGTGGCACGTCTTCCGGCGTACGACGACCGTCATGGGCTCTCCCCGGACGGTGGTCGCCCTGCGGCTGCCGGCAGCTCCGGACGTGGTGGTCCGCGACTGGTGATCGGGGCGGGCTGCGATCCGGCACTGCCTCGCCCCCCTGGCCCGACCTGCCCCCGGCGATGACCCGCTCCGCACAGCAGAACGGGCCCGGCAGCCGAAGCTGCCAGGCCCGCTCTGATCAGTCCTAGTGCGAGTGGCCGTGGCCGCCGTGCCCGTGGCCGGCGTCCTCCTGCTGGGCCTCCGGCTTGTCCGCCACGATCGTCTCGGTCGTGAGCAGCATCGAGGCGATCGACGCGGCGTTGCGCACCGCGGAGCGGGTCACCTTCACCGGGTCGACGATCCCCTGCGCGACCAGGTCGCCGTACTCCCCGGTCGCGGCGTTGAGGCCCTGACCGGCGCCGGCCTCGCGGGCGCGGTTGACCGCCACGCGGCCCTCCATGCCGGCGTTGGCGGCGATCCAGTACGCCGGCTCGTCGAGCGCCTTGCGCACGACCTGGACGCCGAGCAGCTCGTCGCCCGTCTTGCCCAGGCCGCCCTCGAGGACAGCCGCGGCGTGGATGAGCGCCGCGCCACCGCCGGGGACGATGCCCTCCTCGACTGCCGCGCGGGTGGCCGAGATCGCGTCCTCGAGGCGGTGCTTGAGCTCCTTGAGCTCGGTCTCGGTGTGCGCGCCGACCTGGATGACCCCGACGCCACCCGCGAGCTTGGCGAGCCGCTCCTGGAGCTTCTCCTTGTCCCAGTCGGAGTCGCTGTTCTCGATCTCCTGCTTGATCTGCGCGACGCGGCCGGCGACCTCCTCGGTCGACCCGGCGCCGTCGACGATCGTCGTCAGCTCCTTGGTGACCGTGACGGTGCGAGCCTTGCCGAGCACCTCGAGCCCGACCTGGTCGAGCTTGAGGCCGACCTCCGCCGACACGACCTGGGCGCCCGTGAGGACGGCCATGTCCTGCAGCATCGCCTTGCGGCGGTCACCGAAGCCGGGCGCCTTGACGGCGGCGACCTTCAGCGTCTTGCGGATCGCGTTGACGACCAGCGTCGACAGCGCCTCGCCGTCGACGTCCTCGGCCACGATGAGCAGCGGCTTCTGGGCCTGGACGACCTTCTCCAGCAGCGGCAGCAGCTCGGCCAGCGCGCTGACCTTGCCGTTGACGACGAGGACGTACGCGTCCTCCAGCACCGACTCCATACGCTCGGCGTCGGTGACGAAGTACGGGCTGATGTAGCCCTTGTCGAACTGCATGCCCTCGGTCAGTTCGAGCTCGAGGCCGGTGGTGTTCGACTCCTCGACGGTGATGACGCCGTCCTTGCCGACCTTGTCCATCGCCTCGGCGATGAGCTCGCCGACGACGGAGTTCTGCGCGGAGATCCCTGCCACGGCGGCGATCTCGGCGTGCGTCTGGACCTCGGTGGCGGCCTTGAGCAGCGCCTCACTGACGGCCTCCACGGCCGCGTCGATGCCGATCTTGAGGCCCATCGGGTTCGCGCCGGCCGCGACGTGCCGCAGGCCCTCGTGGACCATCGCCTGCCCGAGCACGGTTGCGGTGGTGGTGCCGTCACCCGCGACGTCGTTCGTCTTGGTGGCGACCTCCTTGGCCAGCTGCGCGCCCATGTTCTCGTACGGGTCCTGCAGCTCGACCTCGCGCGCGATGGTCACGCCGTCGTTGGTGATCGTGGGGCCGCCGTACGCCTTGCTGATCACGACGTTGCGACCGCGCGGGCCGAGCGTGACCTTGACGGTGTCGGCCAGCTGGTCGACGCCGCGCTCGAGGGCGCGACGTGCGTCCTCGCTGAAGCTCAGGATCTTGGACATGCGTTCCTTCCGGAAAAATGGGTGACGCCCCGGGCCCCAGTGGGGTCCGGGGCGCCGATGTAGCTGAAGTGGCTGTTAGCCCTCGATGACGGCCAGCACGTCGCGTGCCGAGAGCACGAGGTACTCCTCGCCGTTGTACTTGACCTCGGTGCCGCCGTACTTGCTGTACAGCACCTTGTCGCCGACCTTGACGTCGAGCGGGACGCGGTTGCCGTCCTCGAACCGACCCGGGCCGACGGCCAGGACGGTGCCCTCCTGGGGCTTCTCCTTGGCAGTGTCGGGGATGACAAGCCCTGAGGCGGTCGTGGTCTCGGCCTCGCTGGCCTGGACGACGATGCGGTCCTCGAGCGGCTTGATGGCGACCTTGGTCGCGGTGGTCACGGTGCCTCCTGGAAGTGCAGTCGGGGGGCGGATCGGCGTTTCCTGGCCGTCGCGGGGGTCAGGAGGTCGATCTCGCTGATTGGCACTCTAGGCCCCTGAGTGCCAACGATGCAAGCGGACGGTCAGAGACTCAGCACGAGGGCGACGTACGTCCCGTACGCGAGCAGCAGCACGCCTCCCCCGAGCCGACGGACGGCCCCGTCGCGAGCCAGCAGGAGCAGCACCAGCGGCAGCGCGGCCGCGGCGACGGCCGGCCCGACGACCGGTCCGGTGTCCAGCGGCCGGACGAGCGCCGCGGTGCCGAGGGTGGCCGTGGCGTTGTACGCGGCGCTGCCGACGATGCCGGCAACGGCCACCTCGCCGACGTCGTGCCGTGCCGCGGCGAGGACCAGCGCGAACAGCTCGGCCGTCGTCGCCAGGGCGAGCAGCGTCAGCCCGACAGCGGTGTCGTCCAGCGAGAGGCTGTCGACGAGCCGCGTGGCACCCTCTACCGCGGCCTTGCCGCCGGCGGTCATGACCGCAAGGCCGACCAGCGTCAGCACCAGCGCAAGGCCGGGAGCGCGGTCCTTCTCGCCCTCCTCCTCGATCTCCGCCAACTCGCCGATCGCGGGCGGACGCCGCTCGCGCCGCCAGACGAGGGCGATGAGGCCGATGTACGCCAGGACGAGCAGCCCGCCCTCGAGCCGTGAGACGTGACCGCCGAGCACCGTCAGCAGGGCGAGCACCCCGGCGACGGAGGACAGCACGGCGTACAGCCGCACCCGCGGCCCCACCGGCACCGGCCGCAGCAACGCGGCCAGTCCGAGGGTGACCGTCAGCATCGTGACGTTCGCGCCGAGGGCGTCCCCGGCAGCGAGACCGGGGTGCCCGGAGCTGCTCGCGAGGACGCCGGTCAGCAGCTCCTCCGGCTCCGCGCCGGCCAGCAGGATGCCGACGGCGAGGACGGTGACACCGAGCCGCTTCGAGGCCGCGGCGGCGTTCTCGACGAACAGCTCCGCACCCGCGACGAGCAGTCCCGTCGCGACCAGCAGGAGCAGCAGGCCGGTCACGCGTTGACGACCTCCGTCACCGGCATCGAGCTGTCGGCCGGCAGGTCCAGCGGACTGGGCGCCACCCCCGCAGCGACGAGCCGCGACCCGAGCGCCGCCACCATCGCGCCGTTGTCCGTGCACAGCCCTGGCCGCGGCACGCGCAGCCGGATGCCGGCCGCGTCGCATCGCTCCTGGGCCAGCGCCCGCAGCCGGCTGTTGGCGGCCACCCCACCGCCGATGAGCAGGTGGTCGACGCCCTTGTCGCGGCAGGCCTGCACCGCCTTGCTGGTGAGCACGTCGACGACCGCCTCCTGGAAGGACGCGCAGACGTCCGCCACCGGCAGCTCGCCCTCGTACGCCTCGACCCAGCGCGCCACGGCCGTCTTGAGCCCGCTGAACGAGACGTCGTAGACGCCCTTCGTCCTGCCGCGCGGGAAGGCGATGGCGTCGGCGCGGCCCTCGCGGGCGCGGCGGTCGACGACCGGGCCGCCGGGGAAGCCGAGCCCGAGCAGCCGCGCCACCTTGTCGAACGCCTCCCCCGCCGCGTCGTCGACGGTGCTGCCGAGCGGCTCGAGCGTCCGGGTCACGTCGTCGACGAGCAGCAGCGACGAGTGCCCGCCGGAGACGAGCAGTGCGATGCACGGCTCAGGGAGCGGCCCGTGCTCGAGCACGTCCACCGCGACGTGCGCGGCCAGGTGGTTGACCCCGTACAGCGGGACGTCGAGCGCGAGGGCGTACGACTTCGCCGCAGCGACCCCGACGAGCAGCGCGCCGGCGAGGCCCGGGCCGCTGGTGACGGCGACGGCGTCGAGGTCGCTCAGGGCGACGCCGGCCATCTCCAGCGCGCGGTGGACGGTCGGCACCATCGCCTCGAGGTGCGCTCGGCTGGCCACCTCGGGCACGACGCCGCCGAAGCGGGCGTGCGCCTCCACCGACGACGCGATGGCGTCGGCGAGGAGGGTGGTCCCGCGGACGATGCCGATGCCGGTCTCGTCGCAGGAGGTCTCGATCCCCAGGACCAGCGGCTCGTCCACCCGCCAGACGCTAGCCGGGTACGGCGCAGAGCCAGCCGAAGTCCTCGTGCGCCTTGAAGTGCAGGGTGCTGCCCGCAGCGCTTGCCCCTTCGTCCGCCGGTGACACCGTCTTCGCGCCGCGGCCGCCCTTGTCGATCTGCACGACGTCGAGGCCGCGCTCGTAGTCGGCGACGTAGACGAGGTCGTCGCGTCCCGGGACGAAGCGCGCCTGGCTGGCGATCGTGCTGTCGCCCGCCCAGACGCCGATCGGCCGCGGGTGCTTCGGGTTGCTCAGGTCGAGGAAGCGGACGCCCGCGCCGTACCAGGCGTCGGCGACGACCTTCGCGCCGTTGACGGAGAACCAGTGGCTGCTGCAGAGGCTCGACAGCAGGCCGCTGTCGTCGCCGCCCCTCGGCACGTCGTACTGCGACACCGGCACCAGCTGCTGCGCACGGCGGTCGATCCGCCACACCGACAGCGAGCCGTCCTGGTGCTCGCTCGCGTCGCAGCCGGACTGGTAGTCCTCCTCGGTGACGAGGACGTGGTCGCGGTCCAGCCGCTGCGAGCCGTGGTGGATGAACTGGTTCAGCCGCGCGTTGTCCTTCGGGCTCACCTTCGCGACGAGCCGCGGCTCGAGCGGGTTGCTCGTCAGGGCGTAGACGGCGGTGCCGCCGCTGCCGGTGACCCACACGTCGCCGAACCGGTCGACGTCGACGTCGTGCACGATCCCCGGCTTCCACTGCCCGAGGTCGTCACCGGCCGGCGTGCGGAAGCTGCCGAGGACCTTCGGCGCGGTGGCGTCGCGGATGTCGACCACCCAGACGCTCCGGTCGCGTGAGCCGCTGACCCACAGGAACTGGTCGCCGCCGACGAGTGTCGCGGTGTGGCCGGGGCCGCCCAGGGCGGAGCCGTCGGGTCCGGTCGGCACGGTGGCGGGCAGCGGCGTCACCGACAGCAGCCGCATCGCGGACGGGACGGACACGTCGACGAGGTACTCGCGCCCGGCCATCCGGGTGCCGTCCGGCAGCCGGCCGCGGTCCTGGCTGATGACGACGAGCTTGCGCTTGGCGGAGACCTGCAGGTCCTCGTTCTCGTAGTTCGGGATCGGCAGCGCCCCCACCGGTACGGGCTGCTCGGGGTTGCTGGCGTCCAGGGCGAACAGGCCACCGGAGGTCGGCGGCAGCGACGAGCCCGTCGCGCCGAACCAGGCCGTGTCGGTCGAGGTGAGGAAGTAGGTCGACCCGAGGAAGGTGCCGCCGGTGCCGGTGCCGGTCGGGATGTTCGTGAGCAGCCGCACGTTCGGCGTGGCGCGGCCGCCGGGCCCGACGGGGAGCGCGCCGGGGCCGGCGCTGGACACGCCGGTGGTGGCGGTGGTGCCGACGACGAGCAGGCCCGCCAGGAGGGTGCGCCGCAGGATCATGCCGGGGAGTTCGCTGTACGGGCGCGGACTCCTGCTCAGCCGGTACGGGTGAGGACCAGCGCGTCCGCGCCGCTTGGCGAGTAGTAGCCGCGCCGGACCGCCGTCTGCCGGAAGCCGAAGCGCGCGTACAGCCGCTTCGCCGGCTCGTTGTCGGCCCGCACCTCCAGGCTGACGGTCCGCTGCCGCCGACGCGCCGCCTCGTCCAGCAGGGCCTGGAGCAGCAGCCCGCCGACACCGCGCCCCTGGGTCGCCGGGCTGACCGCGATCGTCTGCACGAAGGCCTCGTCCGGGTAGTCGCACAGCCCGCCGTACCCGACCACCTCGTCGCCGTCGAGCGCCACCAGGTAGTGCCGGGTGCCGATCTGCCCGAGCTCGGACCAGTACGTGCGCGCCGTCCAGCGGTCGTCGACGAACACCCGCTCCTCGATGGGCAGCACCGCGTCGATGTGCCACCAGCGCATCCGCGCCAGCTCGATCACGCGGTGACCTTCTTCGGCGCGGCCGGCACCTCCGCGTCCGGCCGGCGCAGGTACAGCGGGACCAACGGCGCGAGCTCCTCCGCGAGCTGCGCGATCCGGGCGGCCGACGGGTACCGCGGCTCGTCCCGCACGGCCAGGTCCGCGAACACCGGCAGCCGTGCGCCGTCGCCGACGAGCGGGATCCCCTGCCACTGGAGGGCGAGCTGGGCCGGGGGTCCGACGGCCGGACCGTCCACCCGCGCGCCGGTGCTGTCGTACCTCGCCCAGTACACCTCGCGCCGGCGCGCGTCCGTCACCGCGATCCGCTCGCCGTCGCCGAGCGCGTCCAGCGAGCAGATCCCGTACGCGGGGATGCCGAGCGCGTCGGCCGTCGTGGCCGCCGTGACGATGCCGACGCGCAGCCCGGTGAACGGACCCGGGCCGAGCCCTACGGCGACGGCAGAGAGGTCCCGGCGGTCCGCGCCGGCGTCGGCGAGGACGTCACGGATACCCTGCGCCAGCAGCTCGCCGTGCCGCTTCGCGTCCACGACCACCCGCTCCGCGAGCGTGCGACCGCCGCGCTCGACCAGCGCCACGGACACCGCCGGCGTCGACGTGTCGAGGCCGAGGACGAGCATGCGGCGACCCTAGCCGCGAACGCGGCAGCGGCCGCCTCCCCGGAGGGAGACGGCCGCTGCGCCAGAGAGGACTACTTGGTGAACGGGTCGTCGCCGGGCTTGCCCTGCGCGTCGCTCGGGGCGTTCTCGATCGCGCCCGAGGGCTCGTCGGTCGTGACCTGGGCCTCCTGCAGGAACCTCGCGCCGCCCTTGCCGTCCAGCTTGGTGATGCGGACGCCGGTGAAGCCGGCGTGCGAGTCCTTGCTGAAGCGGAGCGGGGTGACGCCCGGGCCCTTGAAGCCGCCCTTCTCGAGCGACTCCATCAGCGACTGGCGGGTGGGGTTCTTGCCGGCGCCGTTGAGCACCTGCGCGAACGTGATCGCCTGCGCCATGCCGTACTCGACGTTGCCGTCGAAGGGCAGGTTCGGGATGTACTTGTCGTGGACCTTCTTGAACAGCGAGATCCAGGGGTCGGCCGCGTCGCTGGTCAGCGGCAGGTACGAGTCGCTGATGATGCCGTCCAGCAGCTGCGCACCGACGGCGCCCTTGCTGAACTTGCCCAGCAGGCCGGTCAGCGTCGTCGGGTCGGACCCGACGTTGGTGACGACCATCTGCGGCTTGTAGCCGATCTTCGCGTTGGTCAGCAGCGCCACGGCGGTTGCGGCCGGGATCGTGAAGGTCACGACGACCTCGGCACCCTTGGCCTTGAGCGCCGACAGCTGCGGCGCGATGCCGGTCGGCTGCGACAGCTGCGACGTCTCGTACGGCTGCTTGTCGACGACGGACGCGGCGTCGAGCTGCGAGTCGAGGCCCTCGACGCCGTCCTTGCCGAAGTCGTCGTTCTGGTACAGGTAGCCGACCTTCTTGCCGGCGAAGTTGTCCTTGACGTACTTGCCGAGGATCTTGCCCTCGATCAGGTAGTCCGGCTGCCACCCGGTGGTGTACGGGTGCTTGTCCGGCTGGTCCCACAGCCGCGCGCCAGAGGCGACGAACAGGTCCGGGACGCGCTGGTTGTTGAGGTAGTTGGTGACCTTCGAGTGGGTCGGCGTGCCGAGGCCGCCGACGATCGCGAAGACCTTGTCCTGCAGCACGAGCTGCTTGACGACGTCGACCGTGTTGGCCGGGTTGTAGCCGTCGTCCTTGTACTTGAACTCGATGCTGCGGCCGTTCACGCCGCCGTTCTCGTTGATGTACTTGTACATCGCCTCGGCGGCGGGGCCGATCTCGCTGTAGCCCGGCGCAGCCGGACCGGTCAGCGGGTAGTGCGCGCCGATGGTCACCGTGGTGGCGGTGATGCCGGGCACGTTGGCGGATGCGCCGTCGCCCTTGTCGCCGCCGTCGCCGGACCCGGAGCCGCCGCCGCACGCAGCGGCGAGCGAGAGGGCGGCGAGGCCGGCGAGGACCTGGAGACGGGCATTCGGAGTCCTGCGTGTCATGTACACCTCGTTGTCGGGGGACCGGGTCGTTGCGATGCTCAGCCCCGTGGGCGGAACCTAACGTTCAGGTGTGGAAACGGACACGTCCGTTCCGGAATCGTTGCGGACCGGTGACGGCGTACGCCCCTTGAACAGGCCCAGCAGCCGGCGGACGCCGCCCTGCAGCCCCTGCGGCGCGGCCAGCATCACCACGACGAGCAGCGCGCCGTAGACCAGCAGCGGCAGGTTGCTCTTGACGTCGGTGCCGAGGTCGAACCGGTCGCTGGTCGAGGAGCTGAACGACGGCAGCGCGACCAGGGCGACCGCTCCGTAGACGGCTCCGGCCAGGCTGCCGAGGCCGCCCAGGACGGCGCCGGCGAGGATCGACAGCGACAGCGCGACGCTGAAGGCACCCGGCGTGGCCTGCCCGCTGACGACGGCAAGCAGCCCGCCGGCGAGCCCGGCGCACGCGGCGGACACCACGAACGCGAGCACCTGCGTACGGGCGACGTGGATGCCGGCGAGCTCGGCGGAGACCTCGTCGTCGCGGACGGCGCGGAAGGTGCGGCCGACGCGGCTGGTGGACAGGTTGGCCAGCAGCAGCAGGGTGATCAGCGCGGCGGACAGCGTGATCCACGCCTGCCAGCGCTCGCCCGGGAAGTCGAAGCCGAGCGACTCCGGCGGCGGACCGGTGGAGACGCTCAGCCCGTTGTCGCCGCCGAGCCGGCCGGAGTAGTGGCTGGTCAGCCCCGGGAGGCCGACGGCGAAGGCGAGGGTGGCGCCGGCGAGGTACGGACCGCGCAGCCGGGCGGCCGCGGCCCCGACCAGGGCACCCACCGCGGCGGCGGTGACGACGCACAGGACGAGCACCAGCGTGACCGGCAGCGGGTCCTCGCGCTGGAGCAGCAGCGCGGCGGTGTAGGCGCCGACCATCATCAGCGCGCCGTGGCCGAGCGAGATCTGGCCGTTGAGGCCGGTCAGCACCGTGAGGCCGGCGACGGCGACGACGTAGTAGCCGACGTTCGCGATCTGGAAGTCGCGGTAGGCGCTGACGGAGCTGGTGAGCAGCAGCAGTGCGAGCCCGCCGAGGACCGCGAGCCCGAGGTGGCGGACCAGCGTGTACTGCAGCGGGCCGCGCCGGGACAGGCTCGGCCCCACCACCGGGCTGGGAGTGGTGGCCTGGACGTTGTTGCCGTCGGCCAGGTCCGCATGGGCCAACTCCTCGACCGGCTTGTCGGCCATCAGACCCGCCGGGTGGCGGTCGTCGAGAACAGCCCGTTCGGCTTCACCATGAGGATGAAGACGAGCACGGCCAGGGCGGACAGCGTCTGGAGGTCGCCGCCGGCGTACGAGGCGACGTACGACAGCAGCACGCCGAGCCCGAGCCCGCCGACGATCGCGCCGACGGGGCTGTCGAGGCCGCCGATGACCGCCGCGGTGAAGCCGAACACGAAAACCCCGTCCATGTTGTTCGGGTGCAGGAAGACGCTGGGCGCGACGAGGATGCCGGCCAGTGAGCCGGCGACCGCGGCGAGCGCCCAGCCGAGGGTGAGCATCCGGCCGACCCGCACGCCGAGCATCCGCGCCACCTCGCCCGAGAACGCGGCGGCGCGCATCCGCAGGCCGACGTCGGTGTACTGGAACAGCGCGAACAGCAGCGCCGCGACGAGGGCGACCGACAGGACGATGAAGATCTCGAACGGCGACACCGTCGACACGTTGCCGAGGTTGTAGTTCTTGTTCGAGAACGGTGCGGGGAAGCTGCGGAAGCGTCCGCCGAACAGCAGTCCGGCCAGGCCCTGCAGGAAGATGAAGACGCCCAGCGTCACCACGACCGCGTTGAGCGGCGGCCCGTTCTCGACCGGCCGCACGAGCACGCGTTCGACGAAGGCGCCGAGGACCAGTCCGGTCAGGAGGGCGATCGGGAAGGCGACCCAGTACGAGCCGCCGTGCTCCAGGACGGTGAAGGCCAGGTACGTCGTGAACATCGCCATCGCGCCCTGCGCGAAGTTGACGACGCGGGTGGCGCGCCAGATCAGCACGAGCGACAGCGCCACGGCCGCGTAGATCATGCCGCCGGACAGGCCACTGATCGTCACGCTCAGGAAACGGTCCACTGCGAGAGCTCCTAGAAGCCGAGGTAGGCGTGCCGGAGGTTGTCGTCCGCAGCCAGCGTGGCCGGGTCGTCGGAGGCGACGACCGTGCCGAGGTTGAGGACGACGCCGTGGTCCGCGACCGACAGCGCGCTGCGGGCGTTCTGCTCGACGAGCAGCACGGTCAGGCCGGTCTCGTCGCACAGCCGCCGGACCAGGCCCATGATCTGCGCGGTGATCCGCGGGGCGAGCCCGAGCGACGGCTCGTCGAGCAGCAGCACCCGAGGCCGGGCGACGAGCGCGCGGCCGAGGGCGAGCATCTGCCGCTCGCCACCCGACAGCGTCATCGCCAGCCGCTTGCGCCGCTGGTCGAGCGGCGGGAAGAGCGCGTACGCCTCCTCCACCGCCTTCGCGCGGTCGGCCTTGTCCGAGCGCCACAGGCCGCCGAGGCGCAGGTTCTCGTCGACGGTCAGCTCGGCGATGACGCCGCGGCCCTCGGGCACCTGCGACATGCCGCGCTGCACGACGTCCTCGGGTGCCATGCCGAAGACGTCCTGCCCGTCGACGAGGACCTTGCCGGACTTGGGCTTGACCAGGCCCGACAGGGAGCGCAGCAGCGAGGACTTGCCGGCGCCGTTCGCGCCGAGGACGGCCGTGATGCTGCCGGCCGGGACGCTGATCGAGACGCCGTTCAGCGCCTGAACGGCCCCGTAGGTCGTGACGAGGTCGACGACCTCCAGGCTCGCCCCGCGCTCAGACATCGACCGCATCCGAGATGGTCTCGTCGGTGGCGTCGACCTCGTCGCCGAGGTACGCCGCGAGCACCCGCTCGTCGGTCCGCACCTCGGCGGGGGTTCCGGTGGCGATGACCTTGCCGAAGTCGAGGACCACGATCCGGTCGCAGACGGCCATGACGAGGTCCATGTGGTGCTCGACGAGCATCACGGCCATCCGGCCGCGCAGGCCGCGGATCAGCTCTCCCAGTTCGTCCATCTCGGCGTTGGACAGGCCGGAGGCGGGCTCGTCCAGCAGCAGAACCTGAGGGTCCGCGACGAGCGCTCGGGCCAGGGCGACGCGCTTCTGGAGCGGGTACGGGAGCGAGCCGGGCAGACGACCCGCGACGTGCGCGACGCCGAGCTCGTCCATGAGGGCGAGCGCCCGCTCGCGCAGCGCCCTCTCGTCGTTGTCGCTGCGCGGCAGGCCCAGCAGCGCGGAGGCGAAACCGGCGCGGGCATGCCGGTGCGCGCCGACCATGACGTTCTCGAGGCAGCTGATGTGCGGGAACAGCCCGAGCCCCTGCAGCGTGCGCGCGATGCCCAGGCCGGCGAGCTGGTGCGGCCGCAGCTTGCGCTGCTCCTTGCCCTGCACCTCGAGCCGCCCGCTGGTCGGGCGGACGAACCCGCAGACCACGTTGAACAGCGTCGTCTTGCCAGCGCCGTTGGGGCCGATGATCCCGACGACCTCGCCGGGCGAGACGTGCAGGCCGACGTCGTCCAGCGCGACCAGGCCACCGAAGCGCACCGTCAGGTCGCTGATGCGCAGCGCCGCTGGGGCCGCCGTCGTCATGCTGCCGCTGCTCGCTGCACGGGCCCTCCGGGGTCGAGCGTTGGCGTCGATCACGCCCCTGCAGGCATCCTGCACCACGCGTGCAACAGCGGCCACGCCGACCTGGCGGCTCAGCCGGCGGAGGTGCGCCTCAGGACTCGTCCTTGAGCTGCGCGACCAGCTCGCGCTTGAGCACCTTGCCACTGGGACCGAGCGGGAACGCGTCCGTGAAGAAGACGCGGCGCGGGTACTTGTACGCGGCCAGCCGCTCCTTCGCCCACGCCGACAGCTCCTGCTCGGACAGGTCGCCGCCAGCCGGGTCCTTGACCACGACGGCGCACACCTCCTCGCCGTACTGCGGGTCCGGCAGCCCGATGACCGCCACCTGCGCAACGGCGGGGTGGCGCAGCAGCGCCTCCTCCACCTCGCGCGGGTAGATGTTGTAGCCGCCGCGGATGACCATGTCCTTCTTGCGGTCGACGATGGAGACGTAGCCGTCCTCGTCCTTGGTGCCGAGGTCGCCGGTCCGGAACCAGCCGTCGACGATCGCCGACGCCGTGGCCTCCGGCTTGTTCAGGTAGCCCTTGAAGACGTTGTGGCCGCGGACGACGATCTCGCCGAGCTCTCCGGTCGGCAGCAGCTCGATGCTGTCGTCCACGTCGGCCTTCGCGACCTCCACCTCGACGCCCCAGATGGCCTTGCCGACCGTCCCCGGCTTCGGCTCGAAGCCCACCTGGTTGAAGGTCGCGACCGGCGACGTCTCGGTCAGGCCGTAGCCCTCCAGCACCTGCGTGCCGAACACCTCCGCGAACTTCTCCAGCACCGGCACCGGCAGCGCCGCCCCACCGGACAGCGCGGACTTCAGCGTCGGCCGGTGCTCGGAGCTCTTCGCGGCCTCGATGAGCCCGATGTACATCGTCGGCACGCCCATGAAGATCGTGCACTTCTCCTTGGCCAGCAGCTCCAGCGCCTGCGCCCCGTCGAAGCGGGGCAGCAGCACGACGCTCGCGCCGACGTAGAACGCGGTGTTCATGCAGCAGGTCTGGCCGAACGTGTGGAACAGCGGCAGGCAGCCGAGCACGACGTCGTTCTCGTCGATGTCGAACGAGTGCATCGCGGAGGCCACGACGTTCATCGTCACGTTGAGGTGCGTGATCTCGGCGCCCTTGGGCGTGCCGGTGGTGCCGCTCGTGTAGAGGATGACCGCGGTGTCCTCTGGCTCGGTCGGCACGAGCGCCTCGACCGGCGGAGTCGACAGCGCCATCGTGTCGATCCGCTCGACGGACGCGTCGCCGCCGTCCATGACGGCCAGCACGGGCACGCCGGCCAGCTCGGCTCCCTTGGCGCCCTCACCCAGCAGCGGTGCAGCGCAGACGAGCGCCTTCGCGCCGGAGTCCTCCAGCACGTACTGGATCTCCTCCGCCTTGAGCAGCGCGTGCACCGGCACCGCGACGGCGCCGAGCGCGAGGGTGCCGTAGTAGGCGAGTGGGAAGTGCGGCGTGTTCGGCAGGAGGAGCGCGACCTTGTCGCCGCGGGCGACGCCCTTCTCGCGCAGGACGGCGGCGTACTGCAGGGAGTGCGCCCACAGCTGCGCGTAGGTCAGGCGCAGGTCGCCGAGCACCACGGCGGTGCGGTCGGCGTGCCGGACGGCGGACTCGGCGAGGATGCTGGCGATCGTCAGGGACATGCCGAGGAGTCTGCCCTGACAGGTCTCAGCCCACCACCGACGTCTGCGCGAAGACCGACCAGCGGCGACCGACGGGGCGTACGGACGCGGTGCGCGATTCGTCGTCCGGCCGGGCGAGCGTGACCTCGAGTCGCGCCTCGGCAAGCTCCTCGACGAGGCCCTCGCCCCACTCCACGACGGTGACGCTGTCCGGCAGGTCGGCGTCCAGGTCCATGTCGTCGAGCTCGAGCCGGCTGCTGCCGGACTCGCGCAGGCGGTACGCGTCGACGTGGACGAGCGGCAGCGGGCCGCGGTGCACGCGGGCGAGCACAAAGGTGGGGCTGGTGACGTGACCGCGGACGCCGAGGCCGGCGCCGATCCCCTGCGTCAGTGCGGTCTTGCCTGCGCCGAGCGGCCCGGACAGGACCAGCAGGTCTCCCGCGCGCAGGTCGGCGACGAGCCGGCGGCCGAGTTCGTACGTCGCCTCTGGACCGGGCAGCACCAGCGGAAGCGGGCGCACCAGCTCGGTCCAGAACCCGTGCGAGGCCAGCGGCGCGTAGCCGCTGCTCTCCCAGAACGCGCGGCTGTCGGCCAGCTCGTCGCGGACGCCGACGTGCGTACGCACAGCCCCCTCCTCCGCCGCCCAGGTGTGCGCGGCGTCGACGAGCTGACGGCCCAGTCCGCTGCGACGCAGATCGGGGTCCACGGCGCATCGCCGCACCACCCAGGCGAGGCCGAGCCGCCGGACGCGGCAGGTGGCGACGAGGCGTCCGGCTTCGTCCCGTACCAGGAGCCCGCCGTGCTCGCCGAAGTCGTCCGCGACCGTCTCCGACGACTCCGACAGCGCGCCCGAGGAAGGCGTGACCGGCTGCCCCTCGAAGGCACGCCGAGTCAGCTCGCGGACCTCGTCGACGGGCGCCGTCCCGAAGACCCGCTCGATCTTCACAGCGCGGCCGCCGCGGCCAGGTCTTCGCGCAGCAGGCGCTCCGGCTCGCCGCCGCCGGGACCCCACCGCAAGGCAGCGCTCGGGTGGTAGGTCGGCAGCACGGATCGGCCGCCGACCTCGTGCACCCGACCGCGCGCGGCGGTCAGCGTCGTAGGCCCGAGGAACCAGCGCGTCGCCGACAGACCCAGCGGTACGACGACGGACGGCTGCAGCAGGTCGAGCTGACGCTCGGTCCAGCCGCGGCAGCGACCGGACTCGACCCGCGTCGGCGGCCGGTTGCCCGGCGGGCGGCACTTCGCGGTGTTGAGGACGGCGACGCGGTGGCGGTCGAGCCCGACGTCGGCGAGCAGCCGGTCGAGCAGCTGCCCGCTGCGGCCCACGAACGGCCGTCCGGTCTCGTCCTCGGTGGCGCCGGGCGCCTCGCCCATGAGCAGCAGCCGCGCCCCTGCGGGTGCGTCGTCGACGACGACCTGGGTCCGGTGCGCGACCAGTTCGGGGCAGACGGTGCAGCCGCGCATCGGCTCGACGAGCGCGGTCCAGTCGCCGGCCGCCTGCGCGGTCGCGCGCACCTGCGCCGCGACGGGGTCGGGCTTCACGCGGTACGGGCGACCGACGACTCGGCGCGGCGCAGCAGGGCGCGCAGGTGCAGCGTCACCAGCGGCGCCCGCTCCAGCTGCACCATGTGACCGGCGCCCTCCACCTCGACCAGCTGCGCCGTCGGCACCGCCTCTGCCATAACGCGGCTGTGCTCGATCGGCGTGAGCTTGTCCTTCGTCCCGCACAGGACCAGCGTCGGGACGGCGTCGAGGACGCGCAGCGCCTCGAGCTTGTCGTGGTCGACGAACGTCTCGTAGAACTCGGCGATGACGTCGACCGGGGTGCTTGCCGTCATCTTCTCGACGAACTCGACCAGCGCCGGGCTGACGTCCTTCGCGCCGAAGGCCCACGAGCGCGAGAGGAGGAACGCCAGGTCGGTGCCCAGGCGACGGCCGCGCTCGAAGACCTGCGGACGTCGGCGCATCCCGCGGGTCAGCAGCGGCAGGACGCGGCTGGTGACGGGGACGACCGCCGAGGGGAGGCCGAACGCAGCCTGGGCGAGCTTGCCGGTGCTGGTGGACAGCAGGGCCACGCCGGTGATGCGGGTGCCGAAGAGTTCCGGGTGCTGGTCGGCCAGCGCCATGATCGTCATGCCGCCCATGGAGTGTCCGACGAGCACGACGGGACCGTCGGGGGCGCAGGCGTCGAGCACCGCGAGCAGGTCCCTGCCGAGCTGGTCGATGGTCGACCGGTCGGGCGTGCTCCGGCCGCTGCGGCCGTGCGAGCGCTGGTCGTAGAAGACCAGCTTGCCGGGGTTGTCCGCCGAGAACGCCTGCCGCTGGTAGTGCCAGACGGCGAGTTCCTGGGTGTAGCCGTGGGCGAACACCACCGTCGGCCCGTCGGCCCGGTCCGGCCCGACCTCCTCGACGTGCAGCCGCACGCCGTCGTCGCAGACGACTTGCCGCACCCGGTCGGCGGCCAGCGAGAAGAACGGCTCGCGCGCCTCCGGGTCGGGTCGCAGCCGGGCCCGCCCGACGGCGTACCGCTCGGCCGCGAGGCCCGCTGCCGCACCCACGGCGAGCACACCGGCGACGGCGCCCACCGCACCGGCGCGCTTCTTCGCGGTCATGACGTCCCCCCGACGTACGTGCGCGGGACCCGTGCCCCGACGCGCGTGACGATCTCGTAGTTGATGGTGCCGAGCGCCTCGGCCCAGTCCTGCGCCGTCGGCTCGCCCTCGTCGCCGGGGCCGAACAGCAGCACCTCGTCGCCGGTGGCGACGGCGTCCTCGCCGACGTCGAGCACGAACTGGTCCATGCAGACCGTGCCCGCGATGGTCCGGCGGCTGCCGGCGAGCAGCACCTGCGCGGTGTTCGTGGCGTTGCGGGGAACGCCGTCTGCGTACCCGAGCGGGACCAGCGCGAGGGTCGTCTCCCGCTCGGTGACGTACCGGTGCAGGTAGCTGACGCCCGCGCCCGCCGGCACCCGCTTGGTCAGGGCGACCGTGGAGCGCAGCGACATCGCCGGGCGCAGCCCGAACGACTGCGGCGAGTCGGCGACCGGCGACAGCCCGTAGACCGCGACCCCGGGCCGGACGAGGTCGAAGTGCGTGTCCGGAGCCGTGAGCGTCGCCGCCGAGTTGGCGAGGTGCCGCACCTCGGGCCGCAGCCCGGCCCGCTCAGCGACCTCGAGGGCCTCCCGGAAGACCACGGTCTGCCGGCTGTTGGTCGGGTGGTCAGCGCCGCCGTCGGCGAAGGCGAAGTGGCTCCACAGCCCGGTCACCTTGACCGACCCCTCCGCCTCGGCCTTCGCCGCCTCCTCGCACAGGCCGGCCCAGTCGGCCGGCTGCGCGCCGCCCCGGGACAGCCCGGTGTCGGCCTTGAGCTGCACCCGCGCCGGAACGCCGGTGGCCCGCGCCGCCGCTGCCGCGGCCGTCAGCTCGGCCGGGTCGTAGACGCCGAGGTCCACCCCCGCGGAGACGGCGGGCCGCAGGTCCTCGCCCGGCGCGTACAGCCAGGCGAGCAGCGGCACGTCGATGCCGGCCGCGCGGACGGCAAGGGCCTCCTCGAGGAACGCGACGCCGAGCCAGGCGGCGCCACCGGCGACCGCGGCGCGGGCGCAGGGGACGAGCCCGTGCCCGTAGCCGTCCGCCTTCACGACCGCCATCACCTGGGCACCGCCGGCGGCACGCGACGCGAGGGCGGCGACGTTGTGACGCACGGCGTCGAGATCGACGCGTGCCTCGCTTCTCATGCGTCCAGTGTCCCAGCCCGGACCGCGCGCACCGCCTCCGGCCACGCCTGCAGGACGAGATTCGCGGAGGTGGCCGCGCCGTCGGCGGAGAGCGTGCCCGCCCGCCCGTGCAGGTGCGCGCCGACGGCACCGGCAGTCAGCGGGTCCAGCCCCTGCGCGAGCAGCGCGCCGGTGCCACCGGCTAGGACGTCCCCGCTGCCGGCCGAGGCGAGGACGGCGGACCCGGTGTCGTTCACGTACGCGGACCTGCCGTCGGTGATCACCGTCGCGTCGCCCTTCAGCAGCACGGTGACACCCAGGTCGGTGGCCAGCCTTCGGGCGGCGCCGATCCGGTCGTTGCCGACCTCGGTGCCGAAACGGGCGAACTCCCGGTCGTGCGGCGTCAGCAGGGTGACCGCGGTCCGCGCCCGCAGCCAGTCCTGGTGCTCGGCGCAGAGGGTCAGCGCGTCCGCGTCGACGAGCACCGGCACGTCCTGCGCCAGCACCTCCTGCACGAGCGCCGCGGCCGCGTCGTCCGTGCCGAGCCCAGGCCCGACGACCCACGCCTGCACCCGACCCGCCTGCCCGAGGCTGTCGCTGACGACCGCCTCCGGCCAACGGGCGCGCACCTGGTCGGCGGCGTGCCCGGCGTAACGGACCATGCCGGCGCCGCTGCGGATCCCGGCTCCTACAGCGAGGACGGCGGCGCCGCCGTACTGCGCTGAGCCGGCGACGACTCCGAGGACGCCGCGGCTGTACTTGTCGCTGCCGAGGTCCGGGTCGGGCAGGAGGAGCGCCACGTCTACCGCGTCGAGCAGGCGAACGGCAGGCTCCGGTAGGAAGGCGCTGAGACCGATGTCGACCAGCTCCACCCGCCCGGCGTGGCCCTTCCCGGCGCCGACGTGCAGCCCCGGCTTCGAGGTGCCGAACGTGACCGTCAGCCCCGCGCGCACCGCGAATCCGGTCACCGCGCCGGTGTCGGCGTCGACACCGCTCGGGACGTCGACGGCGACCACGTGCTCGCCCTCGACCGCGAGCTCGGCGGAGCGCAGACCGCCGCGGCCGCCGATGCCGACGATGCCGTCTACGACGAGGTCGGCGTCGTCGGAATCGGCCGGCGCGCCCACCCGACCGCCGGCGACGAGCAGCGCCGCGAGCGCGTCCGCCACCGGCTCACCAACGCACACGGCGGTGACGGCAGCGCCCCGCCGAGCGAGTCGGGCACCAGCCCACAGCGCGTCGGCCCCGTTGTTGCCGCTGCCCACGAGCAGGACGACCCGTGCCCCGTACACCCGCCCGAGCCGCCGCGCGCAGGCCACCGCAAGTCCGCTCGCGGCCCGCTGCACCAGCGCGCCGTTGGGCAGCGTCGCCATCAGCGCCTGCTCCGCCGCGCGGATGTCGGCGACGGTGTGCGCGGCTCTCACGACTCGGCCACGACGACGGCCGTGGCGATGCCCCCGTCGTGCGACAGCGACAGGTGCCAGCTCCGGATCCCTTGCGCAGCAGCCTCTTCGGCCACGCGGCCGGTCAGGCGCAGGACCGGCCGACCGCTGTCCTCCTGCACGACCTCGGCGTCCCGCCAGCGCAGGCCGCCGGGAGCGCCGAGGGCCTTGGCCACCGCCTCCTTGGCGGCGAAGCGCGCGGCCAGCGAGCCGACCGGGCGCGACCGCTCGCCGTCCGTGAACAGCCGATGGGCGAGCCGCGGCGTACGGCTCAGCACCCGGTCCAGCCGGGCGATGTCGACGACGTCCACGCCCACGCCCACGATCACCCGGCCAGCATGCACGATGGCGCGGTGCCGCCCCGTGCCCGGACGTTGCTGCTCGTGTCGGCAGGCGTCCTGACCGCGGTGCCGTTCCTGGCCGGTTACGGGCTGCCGCAGCGGCACTTCCTGCTGATCGGGCTCGCGGCCCTGGCCGGCTGGTCCCCGTACGCGCTCGCGCCGGTGCTGCTCCTGTCGGCCGCGCTGCGCAACCGCCCTGCGACCGCGGCCTTGGCGGCGCTGCTCGCCCTGCAGGTCGCGGTCCTGCTGCCCGCGTACCTGCCGGACGATGTCGGCGAGGCACGGCGGGTCGTCGTCCTGACGGCCAACCTCGCGCTGGGCGAGGCGGATGCGGCCGACGTCGTACGGCTCGTGCGCGAACGGCATGTCGAGGTGCTGGCGCTGGTGGAGCTCACGCCGGCCGCGGTCGGTCGGCTGCAGGACGCTGGGCTGGACGAGCTGCTGCCGCACTCGACGGTCGCCGCTGCGTCCGGCGCTGCCGGCGCCGGTCTGTGGAGCCGGCAGCCGCTGGTCAAGGTGCCGAGCTGGCGCGCGCAGTTCGCGACCGCCGCGGCGGACGTGGGCGGCGTCCGCTTCCGCGCGGTGCACCCGTTCCCACCGCTGCGCGGCCAGGTGTCGCTGTGGCGCGACGACTACGAGGTGCTGACCGCCCAAGCCCGGCAGGAGGGGCGGCAGCCGACCGTGCTGCTCGGCGACTTCAACGCCTCGGTCCACCACCGGCCACTGCGCGGCCTGCTCGGCGACCGGTGGCGTGACGCCGCCAGCCTCGCCGGCGCCGGCCTGGTCCGGACGTGGGGACCGGCCTTGGGCGCACCTGCCCTGCTCGACCCCGACCACGTGCTCGTGGACCGCGGGATGTCCGTCGACGCGTACGCCACGGCGGCGATCCGCAACAGCGACCACCGCGCCGTGGTCGCGACGGTGGTGCTGCCTACTCGACGGTGACGCTCTTGGCGAGGTTGCGCGGCTGGTCGACGTCGAGCCCCTTGGCGCGCGCGACCTCCGCCGACAGCACCTGCATCGGCACGATGGTCAGCAGCGGCGTGAGCAGCGACTTGGTGTCCGGGATGCGGATGATCTCGTCCGCGTACGGCGTCACCGAGTCGTCCCCGTCGGTGGCGATGACGATCGTGCGCGCCCCGCGGGCGCGCACCTCCTGCACGTTGTTCACCAGCTTCGCCGACAGGGCGTGCCGCGCGGCGAGCACCACGACCGGCGTGCCCTTCTCGATCAGCGCGATCGGGCCATGCTTGATCTCGCCCGCCGGGAAGCCCTCGGCAGAGATGTACGCGAGCTCCTTGAGCTTCAGCGCGCCCTCGAGCGCCATGGGGTAGCCCACGTGCCGGCCGAGGAAGAGCACGCGCGGCTCGTTGACCAGGTCGCGCGCCAGCTCGCGCACGCCGTCCATCCGGTCCAGCACCTCCTGGACCAGGTCGGGGATCTCCCGCAGGTCGGCCAGGTGCGCGCGGACCTCGTCCGCGTCACGGGTGCCGCGCACCTGCGCGAGGTAGAGCCCGACCACGTACATCGCGACGATCTGCGTGATGACCGCCTTCGTCGAGGCGACCGCGACCTCCGGGCCGCCGCGCGTGTAGAAGGCCGCGTCGCTCTCGCGCGAGATGGTCGAACCGACCGTGTTGGTGACCGCGAGGACCCACGCCTTCTGCGACCGCGCGTGCCGTACCGCCTCGAGCGTGTCCGCCGTCTCGCCGGACTGGGACACCGCGATGACGAGGGTGTTGCGGCCGACGACGGGGTCGCGGTACCGGAACTCGCTGGCCATCTCGACCTGCACAGGGAGCCGGCACCACCGCTCGATGGCGTACTTGCCGACCAGACCGGAGTGGTACGACGAGCCGCACGCGATGATGACGACCTGCTCGATCCCGCGGATGTCCTCGTCGCTCATCGACAGCTCGTCGAGGTGTAGCAGGCCGTCCTCCTGCAGGCGGCCGCCGAGCGTCTCGCGGATGGCAGCCGGCTGCTCCTGGATCTCCTTGAGCATGAAGAACTCGTGCCCGCCCTTCTCGGCGGCGTCGGTGTCCCAGTCGACGTGGAACGACGCGCCGTCGACGACGGTGCCGTCCAGCGTCGTGACGGTGACGCCGTCGCGGCGCAGCTCGACCACCTGGTCCTGGTCGACGATGCGCGCCTCGCGGGTGTGGCCGATGAACGCGGTGACGTCGCTGCCGAGGAAGTTCTCGCCCTCGCCGAGCCCGATGACCAGCGGCAGGTTGCGGCGCGCGCCGACGACGACGTCCGGCCGGTCGGCGTGCGCGACGACGAGGACGAACGAGCCCTCCAGGTCGCGGCAGACGCTGCGCACGGCCTCGGCCAGGTCGCCGTCGTACCGCTCCTCGAGCAGGTGCGCGACGACCTCGGTGTCGGTCTCGCTGCGCCGTTCGTGCCCGCGCTGCTCCAGGCCGGCGACGAGCTCCTCGAAGTTCTCGATCGTGCCGTTGTGCACGACGGCGACCCTGCCGGCGCAGTCGACGTGCGGGTGCGCGTTGCGGTCGGTAGGCGCGCCGTGGGTCGCCCAGCGGGTGTGCCCGATGGCGAGCGTCCCCGGCAGCGGTGTGCCGACGACGACCTTCTCGAGGTTCGCCAGCTTGCCGGCGCGCCGCTCGACCTGCAGCTCGCCCGCGTCGCTCAGGACGGCGACGCCGGCGCTGTCGTAGCCGCGGTACTCCAGCCTGCGCAGCCCCTCCAGGACGACGTCCATCCCGGGCTTGCTGCCGACGTACCCGACGATGCCGCACATGCGGCTCAGGCTAGCCGCGCCCGCAGCGCCGCCTTCCCCCGTCCCGGCGACGTCCTGAGCCGCTCGAGCACGTCGCCGCCGCGGGGGAAGGCGGGACGGGATCCACCGTGGGCGCGTGGGGCTGGTCGGGCGCGGTCTGGGCGGCGATCAGCGCGGAGCCGTGAGTGGCCAGGGGCGCAGTCGCTCCCACCGGCTCGCGACGTCGAGCAGCAGCGCGTCCTCGTGCCGCCGGCCGACGACCTGCATGCCCACCGGCAGGTCGCGCGGCGACAGTCCGACCGGCACGCTGATCGCGGGGATCCCCGTGATGTTCATGGGCATCGTCAGCCGGCCCACGTTGTAGCGCTCGACCTGCACGTCGCCGACGCGGTCCGGCGACGGCCCCGCAGCCGGGTAGGGGTCGTCCGGGTTGGTCGCGCACAGGACCAGGTCGACGTCCGCGAACAGCTGTCCGATGGACGCGTTCAGCGCCTTGCGCACCGGGTCGACCGCCGCCGCGACCTCGATGTCGTACGACGGCGCCATGTCCATCGCGGCCGCGACCTCGTCGGTCACCAGGTCGCGCACATCCGGCCAGAACGGGCCGAGGCCGGACCACATCACCGGCAGCGCCGGCGCCAGCCAGGCGGCTCCCATGTCCGGCAGCGCCAGGTCGACGTCCACCCGCCGCATGCCCGTCTCGGCGATGAGCGCCTGCGCGGCCTCCTCGACGACCGCGGCGATGTCCGGGTGCACGACCGTCCCGCCGAAGGACGTGAGCACCGCGACCCGCAGCCCCGGCAGGTCGAAGCTGCCGAGGGCGTCCTCGTACCGCGGCCCGCGCGGCAGGCTGAACGGGTCCAGCAGGTGCGGCCCGGCCGCGACGTCCAGCCAGCGCGCGGTGTCGCGGACGGACCGGGACAGGCAGCCGGTGGTCGAGGTGAGCGGCTCCATCTGCGCCTCGGGCGTCCACGGG
The DNA here is from genome assembly GCA_025465145.1 of Frankiales bacterium. Taxonomy (GTDB): domain Bacteria; phylum Actinomycetota; class Actinomycetes; order Mycobacteriales; family SCTD01; genus RYN-124. The sequence continues at coordinate 2,365 of JAODNS010000005.1, read as the reverse complement.
ATCACCCGGAAGCTGGTCTTCATCCCGACGAGCCCGGTGTAGCCGGCCGGGATGCGGATCGAGCCGCCGCCGTCGCTGCCGGTTCCGATGGGGACGAGTCCGCCGGAGACGACGGCGGCGGTGCCGCCGCTGGACCCGCCCGGAGTGCGGGTGGGGTCCCACGGGTTGATCGTCGTGCCGTGCAGCTTGGTGCTCGTGTAGCCGACGAGCCCGAGCTCGCTGCTGGTCGTCTGCAGCACCGGGATCGCGCCGCCCCGCTTGCGCAGCCGGAAAACGTGCTCGGTGGTCGCGGTGCCGACGTTGCCCTCGAGCAGCTTCGTGCCGTACTCGAACGGCCAGCCCTCGACCGTCTCCAGCTCCTTCACCGCGAACGGCACGCCGCCGAACGGCAGCTGCACGTCCGCGCTGCGCGCCGCCACCAGCGCCTCCTCGGCGCGGTAGCAGACGCCGTTCCACGGGTCGTTGCCGGACAGCACCTCCTGAACGGACTCCACCGGCGACAGCTCGCCTCGGCGGTAGGCGTCGACCAGTGAGCAGGCGTCGCCCGGCCAGGTCATGACAGCTTCCGCGCGGCGACGGCCCGGCGCAGCTCGTCCTGCTGCTCGAGCACGACCCGGCGCAGCCCGGGCGGCAGCGAGTCGTCGGCGAGGAAGGCGTCCGCCCGGGCGAGCACCTCCGGCGACACGTGCGTCGACGGGTACAGGAAGTGCGCGACGCGGCGGGCCACCTCCGGACCGTGCTCCTCCCACAGCGCGCGGATCTCGTCGAAGTACCGCTCCACCCACGGCGCGGTGACCGAGACGGAGGCGTGCTGCCAGAACCCCTGCGAGTACGCCTCCGTCTGGTGGTTGGACAGCGAGCGGTCGCGCAGGACCCGCTCCCAGGCAGCCGCCTTCGACGCCGCGTCCGGTCGTGCGGCCCGGGCATAGCAGGCGTGCCGCTGGCCCGCGGCTGTCCTGTCGCGCTCCTCCTCGGCCACGATGTCCGCGTCGTCCAGCGCACCGAGGACGGCGAGCCGGCGCAGCAGGTGCCAGCGCAGCTCCGTGTCGACGGCGATGCCCGCGGGTGGTGCGTCGAGCAGCGCCCGCAGCGCGGCGGTGTCGTCCGTGATGGACACCCAGCCCTTGGCCCACACCAGCTGTAGCCCGCTGCCCGGCTCGGTGCGGGTGAGCACGTGCCGCGCCTTCTCGGCGAGCGCGCGACCGAGAGCGGCATCGGTGGTCCACGCCGTGGCCGCGAGCCGCGACTGGGCCAGCAGGTTCTCGACGACGCCGGTGTCGGTCTCCCCCTCGGCGTTGTTCAGCACGGCCTGTACCAGGACCCGCGCCGGCAGCTCGGCGTCGCGCGCGGCGTCGTACAGGGAGCTCCAGCACAGCGCCCGGGCCAGCGGGTCGGGCAGCTTCCACAGGTGGTCGACCACCGTGCCCAGGGACCGGTCGTCGAACCGGATCTTCGCGAAGGTCAGGTCGCCGTCGTTGAGCAGCACCAGGTCGTGCGCGGCCAGCCCGTCGACCGGCGTGCGCGCGCCGGACACCTCGACCTCGAGCGGCTCCGCGGCAACCAGCACGCCATCGTCCAGCGCGTACCGGCCGATCCGGATCCGGTGGTCGCGCAGCACCGGGTACTGCGCCGGTGCCGTCTGCACGACCGCCCCCTGCTCGACGCGCAGGGTGCTCACGCCGGGCGTGCGCAGCCAGCTCTCCGTCCACTGCTCGAGGTCCCGGCCGCTCACCTCCTCCAGGGCGGCGAGGAAGTCCGCGAGCGACGTGTTGCCGAACGCGTGCCGCGTCAGGTAGCGCCGTACGCCTTCGAAGAAGACCTCCTCGCCCAGCCAGGCCATCAGCTGCCGCAGGACGGAAGCGCCCTTGGCGTAGCTGATGCCGTCGAAGTTCAGCAGCGCCGTGCGGTTGTCCGCGACCTCGCCGGAGATCGGGTGCGTGGTCGGCTTCTGGTCCGCGCTGTACCCCCACGCCTTGCGGCCGGTGCAGAAGTCGAGCCAGCCGCCCTCGAACCGAGTCGCCCGGTCGGTCGTGAAGAAGCCCATCAGCTCGGCGAACGACTCGTTGAGCCAGAGGTCGTCGAACCAGCGCATCGTCACGAGGTTGCCGAACCACATGTGCGCCATCTCGTGCGCGATGACCATCGCGCGCTGCCGCCGGTCGGCGTCGGTCACCTTCGACCGGAACAGCAGGTCCTCGGTGAACGTCACCGCGCCTGCGTTCTCCATGCCGCCGTGGTTGAACTCCGGCACCCACAGCTGGTCGTACGTGTCGCCGAACGGGTACCGGATGCCGAAGCGCTCGTGGAAGCTGTCGAAGCACTGCGCCGTCACCTCGAACAGCTCCTCGGCCTCGAGGTGCGGGCC
>JAODNS010000307.1 GCA_025465145.1 Frankiales bacterium | reverse complement strand
ACGAGCAGGTCGAGCTGCTCGGCGGGCTCGAGGACGAGCGCGCCGCGGACGTCCTCGAGGCGATGGCGCCGGACGACGCGGCCGACCTGCTCGGCGAGCTGCCGGCCGCGGACGCGCAGCGGCTGCTGGAGCTGATGGAGCCCGAGGAGGCCGAGCCGGTACGCCAGCTGCTCGCGTACGCGGACAACACGGCCGGCGGCCTGATGACCAGCGAGCCGGTGATCCTCGCCCCCAACACGACCGTCGCCGAGGCGCTGGCCCGCATCCGGCACGCCGACCTCTCGCCGTCGCTGGCCGCCCAGGTCTACGTCGTGCGTCCTCCGTACGAGACCCCGACCGGCCGGTACCTCGGCACGGCGCACTTCCAGCGGCTGCTCCGCGAGCCGCCCAGCTCGCTCATCTCCTCGGTTGTCGACACCGACATCGACCCGCTCAACGTCGACTGCCCGCTCGCGGAGGTCACCCGCCACCTGGCGTCGTACAACCTCGTCGCGGTGCCGGTCGTCGACAGCGAGCAGCGGCTGCTCGGCGCGGTGACGGTCGACGACGTGCTCGACCACCTGCTGCCCGCCGACTGGCGCGAGAGCCGGACCAGCCGTGGCTGAGCGCCGGCCGGCCCGGCGCGCCCGTCTCGACACACCGCTCGAGGCCCGCTCCGCGATCCCGCGCCCGCACTACGACCCGGAGGCGTTCGGCCGGGTGTCCGAGCGGATCGCGCGCTTCCTCGGCACCGCGCGCTTCCTCGTCTACCTGACGCTGTTCGTCATCGTCTGGCTGCTCTGGAACACCCTCGCGCCGGAGAGCCTGCAGTTCGACCCCAAGCGGCTCAACTACACGCTGCTCACCCTGCTGCTGAGCCTGCAGGCGTCGTACGCCGCGCCGCTGATCCTGCTCGCGCAGAACCGGCAGGCCGACCGCGACCGGGTCTCGCAGGAGGAGGACCGGGCGCAGAACGCGCGGCTGCAGGCGGACGTGGAGTACCTCAGCCGCGAGGTCGCGTCGCTGCGCTCCGCGGTCGGCGAGGTGGCCACCCGCGACTTCCTGCGCGACCAGCTGCGCGAGCTGACCGACGAGCTCGCCGCCCGTTCCGGCGACGGGCCCGACTACGACCCTGAGGCCCGCGGCCGGCGGGCCGACCGGGAGCGCAAGGCCGAGCGCAAGAAGCGGCGCGAGCTGCGTACCGAGGAGCAGGCGGTGCCGGGCGGTCTCGGCGAGCCGTTCGTCGGGGACGACGACAGCGGCTGATCGGCCGTTCGGCCTACACCCGACGGGCGGATCGGCCGAAGAACCGGACGTGAAGAGTCCTGCCCGGCCGACGTGGGCCGTACCGCCGCCCGCGCAGCGCGCCGCCCGCCGCCGCATCGGTGAGGTCCTCGTGGCCACGGGACTCATCACCGAGCAGCAGCTGCAGAGCGCACTCCAGCTGCAGCAGGCGACGCCGGAGGGCCAGCGCCGCAAGCGACTCGGCACCGTCGTCATCGAGGCCGGGTACGCCAGCGAGAAGCAGGTCGCCGAAGCGCTGGCCGAGGCGCTGACCCTGCAGGTGATCGACCTCAACGAGTTCGCCGTCGTGCCGGAGGTCGTCCGGCTGCTGCCCCGCGCCGTCGCCGAGCGCAGCAACCTGATCCTGCTCAGCCGCGAGGGCAACAGCGTCACCGTCGCGACGAGCGACCCCACGAACATCGTCGCCCTCGACGACGTGAAGCTCTACACGGACGCGCTGGACGTGACGGTCCGGGTCGCCACCGAGACGCAGGTACGCGACCACCTCGCCCGCGCGTGGAGCCTGTCCGAGGACTCCTCCGACGTCGGCGCGATGTTCGACGACATCGACGCGGGCGAGGAGCCGCCCGTCGACGAGGGCTCGGTCGCCGGCACCGAGGCCGCACCGATCGTCAAGCTCGTCGACGCGATCCTCGCCGACGCCGTACGGGCCCGGGCCAGCGACGTGCACATCGAGCCGCAGGCCGGCGAGCTGCGGGTCCGCTACCGCGTCGACGGCCTGTTGCGCGACGTCATGACCGTTCCCCGCAACGCCAAGGCGGCCACCGTCAGCCGCATCAAGATCGTGTCCGGGCTGGACATCGCCGAGCGCCGCCGCCCGCAGGACGGCCGCGCGCGGCTGACCGTCGACGGCTCCAGCGTCGAGGCCCGCGTCTCGACCCTGCCGACGCTGCACGGCGAGAAGGTCGTCATCCGCATCCTGCCGCGGTCGGAGAACGTCCCGCGCCTGGACAAGACCGGACTCACCGGCGCACAGCTCGAGGCGGTCACGACCGCGCTGGTGCAGAGCCAGGGACTGATCCTCATCACCGGCCCCACCGGGTCGGGCAAGACCAACACGCTGTACGCCGGCATCCAGCACGTCAGCACGCCGGACCGGAACATCGTCACCCGCGAGGACCCCGTCGAGGTCCAGGTCAGCGGCATCACACAGGTGCAGGTCAGCGAGAAGGCCGGCATGACGTTCGCCCGCGGGCTGCGCAGCATCCTGCGCCAGGACCCGGACATCGTCCTCGTCGGCGAGACGCGCGACCAGGAGACCGCCGAGCTCGCGCTGCAGGCGTCGCTCACCGGCCACCTGGTGCTGACGACCCTGCACACCAACGACGCCGTCGGCGCCATCACGCGGCTCGTCGACATGGGCGTCGAGCCGTTCCTCGTCGCCTCGTCGCTGACGCTCGTCGTCGCGCAGCGGCTCGTCCGTACGCCCTGTGTCTCCTGCAGGACCGACTACGTGCCGTCGACGCGCACCCTCGAGATGCTGGGCATCACAGAGCACGACATCGTCGGCGCGACCCCCAAGCGCGGCAAGGGCTGCGTCGACTGCGGGGGCACCGGGTACCGCGGCCGGACCGGCATCTACGAGGTCCTGCCCGTGACCGCGCAGATGCGCAAGGTGCTGCTGACCAACCCGACCGAGGCCGCCATCGGCGCGGCCGCCCGTGCCAACGGCATGGCCACCCTGCGCACCTCCGCCCTCGCCGCTGCGCATCGCGGCGAGACGACGTACGAGGAGGTGCTGCGCGCCACGCACGTCGACGAGCTGGCCGGCCCGCGCTGCCCCACGTGCGCCCGGGCACTCGCGGACGACATGGTCTGCTGCCCGTGGGACGGCACGGTCGTCGGACAGCACCGCTGCACCGGCTGCGACCGGCCGCTCGACACCCAGTGGCGCACCTGTCCGTGGTGCCGTACGGCCGTCGCCGATCCGCCGCCGCTCGAGACGACCGAGGAGCCGCGCCTGCCGCGGCTGCTGGTCATCGACGACGACCCGAGCGTCTGCGCGTTCGTCGAGGCGGCCCTCACCGGCGCCGCTGAAGTGACCTGCGTGGGTACCGCCGACGACGCGCTGGCCGCGGTCGGGGAGGTGGCGTACGACGCAGCGCTCGTCGACAACCAGCTGCCCGACCTGTCCGGCGTCGAGCTCATCCGGCTGCTGCGCGCCGACCCGCGGACGCTGACCATGCCCCTGGTGCTGTTCACCGGCAGCGACTCGCCGGAGGTGGAGCGGGACGCCCGCCGCGCCGGCGCAGACGACTACCTCGCCAAGCCGGTCGACCCCGCGCTGCTCGAGGAGCGCGTGCTCGAGCTGGTCCGCAGGCCCGTCTGACCCCGAGGTCGCTCCGCCCGCTCAACCGGGTCGTGAACAGGTCGGGCTGCCGGCCGCGCTCGGCATCGTCCGTCCGCCAGCCCAACCTGACCCAGACGCGCTCGCAGCACCCACGCCCGGTTCGCGGGCCTCGTCGGACGGGCAGGTTGTGCCGCCGGCCCCGCGCCCCTCTGGGCCGACGCCGCGCCGCGATCATCTGACCTCGGGGCTCACGCTCCGACACGCCGGCGCGCCGCCCCACGCACTCCGAGGTCAGAAGATCATCCGGGCGTGGCGCGGCTGGGTGCGACCGCGGCCGGGCGTGGCCGGGCGCCGATCTTCTGACCTCGGGGCTCCCGGTCCGACACGCCGGCGCGCCGCCCCACGCACTCCGAGATCAGAAGATCATCCGGGCGTGCCCGGGCGCGGGCCCGGCCGGGCGTGCCCGGGCGCGG
>JAODNS010000290.1 GCA_025465145.1 Frankiales bacterium | reverse complement strand
GCGAGACTGCATGCTGCCGAAGACGTCGAGCTCACCCTCCAGGAAGGCCACCTGCTGCCCTGCCCGTTGGAGCGGCCGCTGCAGCCACTGGGTGAACCCGCGGCACGGCCGCAGCTGCACCGGGTCGCTTCGGCTCACGTTCACCACGCGGACCGTGTACCGGAAGGTCTCCCCGGCGCGTCCGACATCACCCCCGTCTGGATCGTCGTCACCGGCGCTTTGCTGGGCTCTGGCCAGACCGTCGGCGCCGGGTGACCTGGCTCTGGCGTAGCGGCCACCGGCGTCAGCGCGTCTCGGTTGCCAGCGCCGACCCCCAGCACTAGAGCACGGATGCCACGCTCCGCGGCGGCACCCACCAAGCGCAGCGAGCAGGCGGTAGCGGAGGCGGACGGGAATCGAACCCGCCAGGACGAGATGCTCGCCCTCACCGGTTTTGAAGACCGGGGCGCCCACCAGGAACGCGTACGCCTCCCCGGCCTCGATGGCCGTGTCCCGACTCTAGGAGACGTGTAGGAGCATCCGCTCATGAAGCGGACGACCAGGTGGGCTCTGCAGCACGGCGTGGTGCGACTCGCGGCCTCGCGCGCGGCCAAGCACGGTGACCTGCACGCCCAGTTCATGCAGGACGCGCGCTACCGCGACGACCCGTTCCCGTTCTACGAGCAGGTCCGCAGCCGCGGTGCAGTCGTCCGGGGCAAGCTGGTGAACGTCACCGCGTCCTACGACGTCGTGTCGCAGGTGCTGCGCAGCGACGACTGGCGCGCCGGTCCCGACGAGGACGCCATGCCCAGCGTGCTCGGCGCGGTCGTCCGCTGGGCGCGCGACCCGCGCGCGCTCGGGCCGATCGACCCGCCGTCGCTGCTCGTCGTCGAGCCGCCGGACCACACCCGCTACCGGCGGCTGGTCAGCAAGGTGTTCACCGCCCGCGCGGTCGAGGCGCTGCGGCCGAGCGTCGAGGCCGTCGCCGCCGAGCTGCTCGACCGGCTGGCCGGGCACGACGAGGTCGACGTGGTCGAGCGGTACGCGAACCTGCTGCCGGTAGCGGTCATCGCGCAGATCCTGGGCGTACCGGTCGAGGACCACCAGCGGGTGCTGCGGCTCGGGCACCTGGCCGCACCGAGCCTCGACGTCGGGCTGAGCTATCGGGAGTTCCGCATCGTCGACGGCGCGGTCCGCGACTTCCAGGACTGGCTGACCGGGCACATCGCCCGGCTGCGCCGCGAGCCGGGCGACGACCTGCTGAGCCAACTGGTCCGCCTCGAGGACGAGGGCCAGCGGCTGTCGGAGGTGGAACTCAAGGCGACGGCTGGGCTGCTGCTCGCCGCCGGCTTCGAGACGACGGTCAACCTGCTCAGCAGCGCCGTCGCCCTGCTGCTCGAGAACCCCGACCAGCTGGCCGCGGTGCGGGCGGAGCCGGCGCTCTGGGCCGGCGCGGTCGACGAGTCGCTGCGGCTGGAGGGTCCGGTGCAGATGACCGGGCGCTTCGCGGTACGGGACACGACGCTCGTCGACCTGCCGCTGAAGAAGGGCGCGCTGGTCGTCACCTACCTCGGCGGCGCGAACCGGGACCCGGCGGTCTTCGAGGACCCGCACCGGTTCGACGTGCGCCGGGCGAACGCGCGCGACCACCTGACGTTCTCCGCCGGGCGGCACTTCTGCGTCGGCGCCGCGCTGGCCCGGCTCGAGGGCGAGGTCGGCCTGCGCGCGCTGTTCGATCGCTACCCGCACCTGGCCCTGAACGGTGGGGGCGTACGGCGCACCACCCGGGTGCTGCGCGGCTGGCAGACCCTGCCGGTGCGCCTTGGCGAGCCGGCGGCCTTAGCGTCGACCGCATGACGACGACGGCTGTCCGGCTGACCCAGTACGCGTCCGGCGGCGGCTGCGCCTGCAAGATCCCGCCAGGCGAGCTCGAGGACGTCGTGCGAGGCCTCACCGGGGCGACCGGACCGGACCTGCTGGTGGGGCTGGACGATGGCGACGACGCCGCGGTGGTGCGCGTCGACAACGGCATGGCCGTCGTGGCCACTGCGGACTTCTTCACGCCGGTCGTCGACGACGCCTACGACTGGGGACGCATCGCGGCGGCCAACGCGCTGTCGGACGTGTACGCGATGGGCGGCCGGCCGGTCGTCGCGGTGAACCTGGTCGGCTGGCCGCGCGACCTGCTCCCGAAGGAGCTGCTGCGCGAGGTCCTGCGCGGCGGGGCGGATGTCGGCCGCGAGGCCGGCTGCTTCGTCGCCGGCGGGCACAGCATCGACGACCCGGAGCCGAAGTACGGGATGGCCGTCACCGGGATCGCCGATCCGGAGCGTCTGCTGCGCAACGACGCCGCCGTCGCCGGACTGCCGATCAGCCTCACCAAGCCGCTCGGCGTCGGCGTCCTCAACAACCGGCACAAGGCCACCGGTGAGCGGTTCGAGAACGCCATCGCGAGCATGACGGCCCTCAACCGTGACGCGAGTGAGGCCGCCCTGGCTGCCGGCGCGACCGCGGCGACGGACGTCACCGGGTTCGGCCTGCTCGGGCACCTGTTCAAGATGATGCGCGCCAGTGGCACCACCGCGGTCGTCGACGCTGCCGCGGTCCCTTACCTGGACGGCGCGCGCGAGGCGCTGCGAGACGGCTACGTCAGCGGCGGCACCCGCCGCAACCTCGACTGGGTCCGCCCGCACCTGTCGTCGGCGGTCTCCGAGGACGAGCTGCTGCTGCTCGCCGACGCGCAGACGAGCGGCGGACTGCTCGTCGTCGGCGAGGTGCCCGGCGCCCCCGTGGTCGGCGAGGTCGTCTCGCGCCGCAAGGCGGCTGTGGAGGTCCGCTAGGCCGGTTGGGACGTCTTCGAGGCCTCGCCGCCGACGTACCCCTAGCCCGCGCTCTGCCGGGTGCGCGGCAGCCGCGTGACGAGCGGCAGCAGGATCGCGGCCAGCGCGATGATGCCGATGGTGGTGTAGGCGGCGGTGTAGTTCTTCTCGTCGCCGATGAGCTTGGACGCGATCAGCGGGCCGACGACGCCACCGAGGCTCCAGCCGATGATCATGAGGCCGTAGATGGCGCCGGCGTTGCGGACGCCGAAGTAGTCACCGGCCGTCGCCGGCATCGTGCCGAAGCCGCCGCCGTAGCAGAGGTAGATCACCGCGGCCAGCACGAAGAAGGTCGCGGCGTTGTGCGCGTGCGGGATCGAGAGGAAGGCCAGGCCCTGCAGCGCCAGCATCGCGACGAACGCCGGCATCCGGCCGACCTTGTCCGACACGGCTGCCCAGACGATCCGGCCGCCGCCGTTGAAGATGGCGAGCAGGCCCACGGCGCTCGCAGCGGCCGCCTTGCTGTAGTCGGCGATGTCGGTGGCGCTGGCGGCGGCCTGCGAGATGAGCGCGATGCCGGCGGTGACGTTGAGCGTCAGGATCGCGGTCAGCAGGTACCACTGCGGCGTCCGCAGCGCCTCCCCCTGCGTGTAGTCGCGACCGCTGTCGACGACCTTGCCGCTGGTCGCCGGCTCCCAGCCCGGCACGGCGTAGCCCTTCGGCGGGTTGCGGAAGAACGCCGCGCCGATCAGCGACATGACCAGGTAGGTGATGCCGAGCGGCAGGAACGCCCGCGTGGGCACGTCCTTGTTCGCGTCGATGAGCCGCTGCGCGATCGGCGAGGTGAGCACGGCGCCGAAACCGAAGCCGCCGACGGCAAGGCCGGTGATGAGGCCCCGCTTGTCCGGGAACCACTTCTGCAGCATGGCGATCGGCACGATGTACGCGAGGCCGAGCCCGAACCCGCTGATGACGCCGTACGTCGCGATGAGCAGCCCGAGGTCGCCGCGATCGGAGGCGAACGAGGCACCGATCGTGCCGAGTCCGTAGATGAGCCCGCCGACCAGCGCGACGACGCGCGGCCCCTTCTTGTCCTGGATCCGGCCGCCGATGTAGGTGCCGATGAAGATCATCCCGATCGTCACCTCGAACGGCAGCGACGACTCGACCTTGCTGAGCTTGAACGGCTCGGCGGCCTGCAGCGCCTTGCCGAAGACGCTCCACGCGTAGACGGCGCCGATCGAGAACTGCAGCAGCAGCGCGGCGGCGACCAGGCCCCAGCGGCCGCGGGTCGGATTGTCGGGAGACACAGCCACGGCAGGCTCCTAGGTCGACAGACCCGCCTTGCGTGCGTTCAACCGCTCGCGCTGCGGGACGACGGTGTACTTCGGGTCGCGGGCCGACTCCTGCCCCGCCTCGAAGACTCCGAACCGCGTGCACGCCGACCCGGCCATGAGCGCCGCACCGGAGACGGCCGCAGCGACGCGGCTGCGCCGGCCTAGCAGCGCCGCGGTGAGGGCACCGAAGGCCGTCAGCCCCTTGCTGGCGCGCATCAGCCGCCCGGCCGTGCCCTGGTGCAGCGGCTCGGCGGTCATGCCCATCGAGCGCTCCATCTTGTGCTCCATGGCGAGCTCGAGCACAGCTCCCCCGACGGCCAGCCGCTGCGCCGGACCGGACTCGTCCAGCGGGGCCGCCAGCATCCCGAGCCCGCCGGCTGCCGCGCAGGCCGAGCCCACGAACACGAACGGAAGCTCCCGGTGGGCGCTGTGCCACGAGGGCGTCGCCGTGTCGGTGAGCAGGACGGCGGTGTACGACGCGACCGCGGGCGCGAAGGCCGCCGCGGCCAGCCCCGCCGGCCGCGCGCCGAGTGCCAGCAGCGGCCGCAG
>JAODNS010000269.1 GCA_025465145.1 Frankiales bacterium | reverse complement strand
CCGAGCCCGCCCCCGCACCCGAGGCCGCCGCCCCCAAGCGGCGCCGGCGCGCCACCAGCCGACCGGCCGGGCCCCCGACCGTCAGCGTCTGATCAGCGCGGGGTTCGACGGCTCCCGGGGCGTCCGGTAGTCTCTGACGGTCGCCAGCGCGCGCGCCCTGTCGCCGTGCCCAGCGCCCCCTGACCAGCAACGAGGAGCCCCACCGTGTACGCCATCGTCAAGACCGGCGGCAAGCAGTACAAGGTCGCCGTCGGTGACGTCGTCGAGGTCGAGAAGCTGGCCGGCGCTGCCGGCGGCTCGGTGACCCTGCCGGCGCTGCTCGTCGTCGACGGCACCGACGTCACCAGCGACGCCAAGGCGCTCGCGGGCGTGACTGTCACGGGTGAGGTCGTGGCCCAGACCAAGGGTCCGAAGCTCAACATGATGTCGTACAAGAACAAGACCGGCTACAAGCGCCGCATGGGTCACCGCCAGTCGCTGACCCAGGTCCGCGTCACCGCGATCGAGAAGGGCTGACGAGATGGCTCACAAGAAGGGCGCGAGCTCCTCGCGCAACGGCCGCGACTCGAACGCCCAGTACCTCGGCGTCAAGCGCTTCGGTGGTCAGGTCGTCAAGGCCGGTGAGATCATCGTCCGCCAGCGCGGCACGCACTTCCACCCCGGTGACAACGTCGGCCGGGGCGGCGACGACACCCTGTTCGCGCTCGCGCCAGGTGCCGTGCAGTTCGGTCGCAAGCGCGACCGCAAGACCGTCAACATCGTGCCGGTCGGCTAGACCGCAGCTGTACCGACAAGGCGGGTCCGGCATGCCGGACCCGCCTTTCGCATTGGAGAGAGCATGACCAGCACGTCGGCGCGACGGCGGGTTCCGGCATGACCACCTTCGTCGACCGCGTGGTGCTGCACGTCTCCGCCGGCGACGGCGGCCACGGCTGCAGCAGCGTCCGGCGCGAGAAGTTCAAACCGCTCGGCGGTCCTGACGGGGCCGACGGCGGCAACGGCGGCGACGTCGTCCTCGTCGTCACGCACAACACGACCACGCTGCTCGACTACCACTACCACCCGCACCAGAAGGCTACGAGCGGCAAGCCCGGCTCCGGTGACATGCGGCAAGGCGCCAACGGCTCCACCGTCGAGCTGCCGGTGCCCAACGGCACGGTCGTGTACGACGAGCAGGGCAACCAGCTGGCCGACCTGGTCGGTGAGGGCACCCGGTACGTCATCGCGCAGGGCGGCCGCGGCGGCCTCGGCAACGCCAGCCTGGCCAGCACCAAGCGCAAGGCGCCTGGCTTCGCGCTGCTCGGCGAGCCGGGGGAGACCAAGGACGTCGTCCTCGAGCTGAAGAGCGTCGCCGACGCGGCGCTGGTCGGGTTCCCGTCCGCGGGCAAGTCCAGCCTCATCGCGGCGCTGTCCGCCGCCCGGCCGAAGATCGCCGACTACCCGTTCACGACCCTCGTGCCGAACCTCGGCGTGGTCGAGGCCGGCGGGACCACCTTCACCGTCGCCGACGTCCCCGGGCTCATCCCCGGTGCCGCTCAGGGCAAGGGCCTCGGCCTGGAGTTCCTCCGGCACGTCGAGCGGTGCGCGGTGCTCGTGCACGTCCTCGACTGCGCGACGGAGGAGCCCGGCCGCGACCCGCTCACCGACCTGGACGTCATCGAGAACGAGCTGGAGCAGTACAAGACGAAGCTGTCCGACCGGCCGCGGCTGGTCGTACTCAACAAGATCGACGTGCCCGCCGCTCGCGAGCTCGCCGACATGGTCCGGCCCGAGCTCGAGGCACGCGGCCTGCGGGTGTTCGAGATCTCCGCCGCCACCCGTGAGGGGCTGCGCGAGGTGTCCTTCGCGCTGGCCGAGGTCGTCGCTGCCGACCGCGCCGCCAAACCCGTCGAGGAGGCGACGCGGATCGTGCTGCGGCCGACCGCCGTCGACGACGCCGGTTTCACTGTCGAGCGCGCGGGCGACGGCTTCGTCGTGCGCGGCAGCAAGCCCGAGCGGTGGGTCGTGCAGACCGACTTCAGCAACGACGAGGCGACGGGCTACCTCGCCGACCGGCTGGCGCGACTGGGCGTGGAGAAGGCGCTCGCCGCTGCCGGTGCGCAGCCGGGCGACGAGGTCACCATCGGCGACGTGTCGTTCGACTGGGAGCCGACGGAGATGGAGGAGTTCGCCTCCGGCATGCGCGGCCAAGACGCCCGGTTCGAGAACGACAGCCGGGTCGGCGCCGCCGAGCGCCGGCTGCAGAAGGACCTGCGCCGCGCTGAGCGGATGGGCCTGGACAAGGACGAGCTGGTCGCTCGGATCGACGCAGAGTGAGCCGCGCGGCCGTCGCCGGCGCGAAGCGCCTCGTCGTCAAGGTCGGGTCGTCGTCGCTGACCACGGCCGCCGGCGGGCTCGACGCCGCACGGCTCGACGCGCTCGTCGACAGCCTGGCCGCCCGTGGCGGTGAGCTGGTGCTGGTCTCCTCCGGAGCCATCGCTGCCGGGCTCGCCCCGCTGGGGCTCGCCCGGCGGCCGCGTGACCTCGCCACCCTGCAGGCCGCGGCCTCGGTGGGGCAGTCCCTGCTCGTCCAGCAGTACGCAACCGCCTTCGCCCGGCACGGCCGCACCGTCGGCCAGGTGCTGCTGACCGCGGACGACGTGGTGCGCCGCAGCCACTACCGGAATGCGCAGACGACGCTGGAGCGGCTGCTCGCACTGGGGGTCGTGCCGGTCGTGAACGAGAACGACGCGGTCGCCACCGAGGAGATCCGGTTCGGCGACAACGACCGGCTCGCCGCGCTCGTCGCGCACCTGGTCCGCGCGGACGCGCTCGTGCTGCTCAGCGACGTGGACGGCCTGTACGACGGCGACCCGCGGCAGCCCGGCGCGCGGCTCATCAGCGAGGTGACCGGCGCGGTCGAGGCCGACGTGAGCGCCTCCGGATCGGGGCTGGGCAGCGGCGGGATGGCCTCGAAGGTCGACGCCGCCGCGGTGGCGACGTCGGCCGGGGTACCCGTCCTCGTCGCCGCCGCGGCCTCCGCCGACGCCGCGCTGCGCGGTGAGGGGGGCACGCTGTTCGAGCCGACCGGCACCCGCGCGAGCGGGCGGCTGCTGTGGCTGGCCCACGCCTCGACGCCGCGCGGCCGGCTGGTACTGGACGCGGGCGCGGTCGCGGCCGTCTGCGACCGGCGGCTGTCCCTCCTGCCGGCCGGCATCACGGCGGTCGAGGGCGCCTTCGCCGCGGGAGACCCGGTGGAGCTGACCGACCCAGCCGGCGTGCCGGTGGCGCGCGGGCTGGTGGCGTACGACGCCGACGAGCTGCCGGCGCTGCTGGGCCGGTCCACGAAGGAGCTCGGCCTCCGAGAGGTCGTGCACCGCGATGACCTGGTGGTTCTGGCCCGCTGATCCGCGGGTAGGCGACCGGCATGAGCAACGTCTGGCTGCTGGCCCCTCACACCGACGCGTCGCCGGACGCGTCCCCCGACGACCACCTGGTCCGCGTCAACGGCGACGACGCCGAGATCGCGCGCGTCACCGCGAGCGGCCCGGAGTGGCTCGGCAGCATCCCGGCTTCCTCGCTGGGTCAGCTGCCCGGCGCCGCCGGGAAGGTCGACGACCCGCAGGTCCTCATCGCCGTCCAGGGCGCCGCATCGGCGCTGGCCGAGCGCGGCGGCTGATCGGCCTACCCTCGTCCGCATGGACGAGGTGCTCGACGTCGCCCGGCGCGCCAAGGCCGCCGCTGCCCTGCTCGCCCCGCTGACGCGCGCCACGAAGGACGCCGCGCTGCTGGCGATGGCCGACGCGCTCGAGGCGGCGACCGACCGGATCCTCGCGGCCAACGCCGAGGACGTGCAGGCCGGCCGCGACGCCGGCACCAGCGAGTCGCTTCTCGACCGGCTCGCACTGGATCCGGAGCGGATCTCCGCGATGGCCGGCGGGCTGCGGCACGTCGCCACGCTGCCCGATCCGGTGGGCGAGGTCGTCCGGGGCAGCAGCCTGCCGAACGGGCTCGAGCTGCGGCAGGTGCGCGTGCCCCTCGGCGTCGTCGGCATCGTCTACGAGGCGCGTCCCAACGTGACCGCCGACGCCGCCGGGCTGTGCGTGAAGAGCGGCAACGCGGTGCTGCTGCGCGGCTCCGGCAGCGCGTACCGCAGCAACCGCGTCCTCGTCGACGTGCTGGCCGAGGCGGCCACCACCGCCGGCCTGCCGGCCGACAGCATCTCGCTCGTGCCTGGCGTCGACCGGGACAGCGTGCAGGCGCTCATGACGGCGCGCGGCCTGGTGGACGTCCTGATCCCGCGCGGCGGCGCGGGCCTCATCGAGGCCGTCGTCAGCGGCAGCACCGTGCCTGTCATCGAGACCGGCGTGGGCAACTGCACGGTCTACGTCGACCGGTACGCCGACCTCGACAAGGCGGTCGCGATCGTCGTCGACGCGAAGACCAGCCGGCCGTCGGTGTGCAACGCCGCGGAGACGCTGCTCGTGCACGAGGCCGTGGCGGCCGAGTTCTTGCCGATGGCCGTGAAAGCCCTGCAGGACAAGGGGGTCACGCTGCACGCGGACGAGCGGGCTGCGGCGTACGACAGCTCAGCGCTGCCGGTCACGGACGAGGACTGGGCGGCGGAGTACCTGTCGCTGGACCTGGCCGTCGGCGTCGTCGACTCGCTGGAGCTGGCCGTCGCGCAGATCCGCCGGTGGGGGACCGTCCACACCGAGGCGATCGTGACGCGGGACGTCGACGAGGCCCGCCGCTTCGTCCGCTCGCTCGACAGCGCGGCCGTGATGGTGAACGCGTCCACCCGCTTCACCGACGGCTCGGAGTTCGGCTTCGGGGCGGAGATCGGCATCTCCACGCAGAAGCTGCACGCCCGCGGTCCCATGGGCCTGCCGGAGCTCACCAGCACGACCTACGTCGTGACCGGCGACGGGCAGGTGCGCGGCTAGCTGTTCTCCTCGACGTACGCCTTGGG
This sequence comes from Frankiales bacterium, assembly GCA_025465145.1. Classification (GTDB taxonomy): domain Bacteria; phylum Actinomycetota; class Actinomycetes; order Mycobacteriales; family SCTD01; genus RYN-124. Next base: position 9,632 of record JAODNS010000269.1, on the reverse strand, counting down.
GTCGAGCTTGTCGCCCGACAGGCCCTTGGCAGCCTCGTGGTCCTCGTGGAACTTCAACCACCGCATGCCGACCTCGGTCCGCTTGTCCTCGGGCACCTCGTCCTTGAACGGCGGGAGGACGTCGTGCTCCTCCTCCTCGAGGTGCTCGACGGTCTCCTCGCGCGCGGCGCGGAACGCCTCCCACCACGCGTCGGAGGCGACCTCGTGCCGGGCCACCGCGCTGACCGCGTCGCGGATCTTGTTGTGGTCCTTGATGGCGTGCTCGGTGTCCTCCTCGGAGTCGTCCACCTTGCGCAGCAGGGCCGGGTAGAAGACCTCCTCCTCGCCCGCCGCGTGCACCTCGAGCTGGTCCGCCAGCTCGGTCCACCGGCGCTCGAGGTCCGCCGCGTCGGTGAGCGCCTCGATCTCGGTGAAGGCACGCCGGAAGGCGTCGTGCTCGGACAGGATCAGCAGGGTGATGTCGAGGTCGGCCACGACCAGACGCTAGTGCGAGTTGGGCTCGCCCTCGTCGGCGAGGTGCCCGATGACTGCGGCGTAGTCCTCGCCGCTGTGGCCGGCGTCGAGCGTCTTCCGGACAGCGGCCAGCGCCGCCCGCGTCACCTCGAGCTCGGCGTCGCGCGCCGCGGAGACCGCCAGGTCCAGGTCCTTGGCCAGCAGGTCGGCGGAGAACTGGGTGCCGCTGTAGTCGCTCGCCTCGACCATCGACCGCTTCTGGTTGAGGGTCCAGCTGTACGCGCCCATGCCCAGCACGTCGAGGACCAGCCTGCGGTCCAGACCGAGCTCACTGCTCAGTTTCAGCGCCTCACCCAGCCCGGCGGCGAGGACGCCGATGCCTTGGTTGACGACCAGCTTCAGCGCGCTCCCGGCGCCGACGGGGCCGACGCGGCGCACCCGCGCCGGGTCGCCCCACAGCTGCAGCAGCGGCTCGGCGTCCGGCCAGTCCTCCTCGGCTGCACCGGCGAGCACCCCGAGTGTGCCGTCGGTCGCGGGGCCGACTGATCCGGCGACGGGAGCGTCGACGTACCGGGCGCCCGCCTCGGTGCACAACCGGCCGAACTCGTGCGCCGCGTCCGGGCCGATGGTCGTGCTGTCGATGACCAGCAGCCCCTGCCGCACGACCTGCGGCAGGACCTCCCGGACGCTGTCCGGGCCGAACAGCACGAGCACCACGGCATCCGCGCCGTCGGCGGCCTCGCCCGGCGTCTTCGCCTCCGTCGCGCCGGCGGCGATGAGCTCGTCCGCCTTGCCCGGGGTGCGGTTCCACACGACGAGGTCGTGGCCGGCGATGAGGACGTGCCGGGACATCGCGACGCCCATGCGTCCCAGGCCGAGGAAGGCGACTCTCATGGCCGCGACCCTAGGTCAGCTCACCGCCCGGCGTGCCGCACCACGATGACGCGGTCGCCGTCGCGCAGCTCGTCCGAGCCGGGCGTCCCGAAGCGGTGCACCTGGTCACCCCGCAGGACCGCCAGAACGAGGTCCTTGCTGGCTCGCGCGGGCGAACCGGCCTCGCCCGGCAGCAGGTCGCGCTCCACCATCTCGAGGTCCTTGTGCGGGACCAGGAGGTCCTCGAACAGCTCCCCGGTCGCGGGGCTCGTGGCGGACAGGCCGAGCAGCCGGCCGGCCGCCTCGGAGGAGACGACGACGCTGTTGGCGCCGCTCTGCGAGAGCAGCGGGGCGTTCTCGGACTCGCGGACGGCGACGATGACCACCGCGTGCTGGTTGAGCTGTCGCACGGTCAGCGTGACGAGGACGGCCGTGTCGTCCCGCTGGGTCGCGACGAGGATGCGGGCGGCCTCGTGGACCTCCGCGAGCTCGAGCACGTCGCGCCGCGTCGCGTCGCCGTGGATGGCCGTGAGCCCGGCGTTGTTCGCCTCCGCGACCTGCCCCGGGTCCGGGTCGATGACGACGATCTGCTGCGGGTCGCATCCGTCCTCGACGAGCGCCCGGATCGCGCTGCGCCCCTTGGTGCCGTAGCCCACGACGACGGTGTGCTGCTCCACGCGCTTCCTCCACTTCTGCAGGCGCCACTGCTCACGGGTGCGCTCGGTCAGCACTTCCAGGGTGGTGCCGACCAGGACGATCAGGAACAGCACGCGCAGGGGCGTGATGACGAGGACGTTGACGAGGCGGGCGGACGGCGTCGCGGGGATGACGTCGCCGTAGCCCGTGGTCGAGAGCGTGACGGTCGCGTAGTACAGCGCGTCCAGCAGCGACACCGACCCGTCGACCGAGTCGCGGTAACCGCCGCGATCGAGGTAGACGACCAGCACCGTCGTCACGAGCACGGCAGCGGCCAGCAGCATCCGCTGGAGGACCGCTCGCTGCGGCGAGGCGTCCCCGTGCGGCAGCCGGATCAGCGACTTCCCGAGTCGTTGCGGCACTGGGTCACCGTACGTACCCCGCCGGCGCCCGTCCTGACGGGTGACAGAATGGCGTTCGGTTTCCCTCCCGAGGAGCGCTCGTGCTGCAGCCCCAGTTCGCCTCCGTCGCCGACGTGAAGGAGCGCCTGCACGGCGCCGGCTACCTCACCGACGACGCGATCGCGACCACCGTCTTCCTCGCCGACCGGCTCGGCAAGCCGCTGCTCATCGAGGGCCCGGCGGGTGTCGGCAAGACCGAGCTGGCGAAGTCCGTGGCGGCGGCGACGAACGCCGAGCTGATCCGGCTGCAGTGCTACGAGGGCCTCGACGAGGCGCGCGCACTGTACGAGTGGAACTACAAGAAGCAGCTGCTGCGCATCCAGGCGAGCAAGGACGACGACAGCTGGGACGAGATCCACGACGACGTGTTCGCCGAGGAGTTCCTGCTCTCCCGGCCGCTGCTGACCGCGATCCGACGCACCGAGCCGACCGTGCTGCTCATCGACGAGACGGACAAGGCCGACGTCGAGGTCGAGGGCCTGCTGCTCGAGGTGCTCAGCGACTTCCAGATCACGATCCCGGAGCTCGGCACCATCAAGGCGGCGCGGCGGCCGCTCGTCTTCCTGACGTCCAACGCGACCCGCGAGCTGTCCGAAGCCCTCAAGCGGCGCTGCCTGTACCTGCACCTGGACTACCCGGACGCCGAGCGCGAGAAGGCGATCGTGCTGTCGCGGGTGCCCGAGGTGGCCGAGCAGCTCGCCGAGCAGCTGGTCCGGACGGTCCGCGCGCTGCGGTCGCTGGAGCTCAAGAAGTCCCCGTCCATCTCGGAGAGCATCGACTGGGCGCGCACGCTGGTCGCGCTCGGCCTGGACACGCTGGACGAGCAGGCGGTGAAGGACACCCTCGGCGTGGTGCTCAAGCACGCGAGCGACCACGAGCGGGCCGCCACGCAGCTCAAGCTGAACTGATGAACGGCGGCGGGCTGCTCGAGCGGGAGATCGCGTTCCTCGACGCGCTGCGCGTCGCGGGCATCCAGGTCTCGCTGGCCGAGGTGCTCGACGCGACGCGGGCGCTCGGCGCGATCGACCTGATGGAGCGCGAGCAGCTGCGGCAGGCGTTCTCCGCGTGCGTCTTGAAGCGGCCGGCCCACCGGACGACCTTCAACACGCTGTTCGACCTGTGGTTCCCGCCGGCGCTCGGCGACAGCGTCGCGGCGGAGTTCGCGGAGGAGCCGCAGCTGGACGAGGACGGCGACCCGATGCCGGCCGATCCGTCGGTGCTGCGCGAGCTGCTCAAGCAGCTGCTGCTCGAGGGCGACGAGGAGAAGCTGCGGAAGTTCGCGCGCCAGGTGGTGAGCGACCTCGGCCGGTCCGACAGCGCGCCCGGGCGGCAGTCCTGGTTCTCGTACAAGGTGCTGCGCTCGCTGTCGCCCGAGACGCTCATGGCGTCACTGCTCGAGAACCTCCTGGCCGGCCAGGAGAAGGGCGGCCTCGCGGAGCGCGTCGCGCGGCAGACGATCAACGAGCGGATCCGGCAGTTCCAGGAGATGGTCGAGTCTGAGGTACGGCGGCGGCTGGCCGAGGACCGCGGCGTCGAGCAGGTCAGCAAGAACGCCGTGCAGCCGCTCGCGGAGCAGGTCGACTTCCTGCGCGCGAGCCGCGACGACATGGCCGAGCTGCGCCGGCAGGTGTTCCCGCTGGCCCGGCGGCTCGCGACCCGCCTCACGGCTCGGCGGCGGCTCGGCCGCAGCGGCCGGCTCGACTTCCGCCGTACGGTCCGCGCCTCCCTGGGCACCGGCGGCGTGCCGATCGTCACGCACCACCGGCCGCACAAGCCGCACAAGCCGGAGCTGGTCGTGCTGTGCGACGTCAGCGGATCCGTTGCCGGGTTCGCGCACTTCACCCTGATGCTGGCTTACGCGCTGCGCGAGCAGTTCACGAAGGTGCGCGCCTTCGCCTTCATCGACACGTGCGACGAGGTCACCCGCTTCTTCACCCCGGGCGGCGACGTCGCCGACGCGCTCGCCAGGATGTCGGCCGAGGCCCAGCTGGTCTGGTTCGACGGGCACAGCGACTACGGGCACTCGATCGAGACGTTCGCGGAGCGGTACCCCGACGCGGTCGGGCCGCGGACGTCCCTGCTGGTCCTCGGCGACGCGCGCAACAACTACCGGGCCACCGCACTGCCGACGCTGCGCGCGCTCGTGCAGAAGTCGCGCCACGCGTACTGGCTGAACCCGGAGCCGTCGGCGTACTGGGGGAGCGGCGACAGCGCGACGGCGCAGTACGCGGACGTGATCGAGATGGTCGAGGTGCGCAACGCGGTGCAGCTCGAGGACTTCGTGCAGCGCCTGCTCCCCGCGTGAGCCTGCTCGAACGGATCGACGCGTTCTGCGACGCCGTGCCGCGGCACGCGGCGGTCGTCGAGGAGCTCGGCCCGCTGCGGCTGTTCGTCCCGGACGGCGCCGACCACCCCTGGTACGCCCGACCGCCGGCAGGCTCGGGTTCCGGCGCATCGGCGTGGCCTGCGCCGCCGCGGCCTGAGCGAACCGATCGGCCGCCGGCTGCGTCCTACCTGCATGGACGAGCTCGAGGAGTGGCTGGCTCGCGAGTACGCCAGGGCGTACCGCACCGCCTGCCTGGTGCTGCGCAACCCCGATGACGCCGAGGACGCCGTGCAGGAGGCGTTCCTGCGGGTGTGGCGGTTCCGCGACGCGATCCCGTCCGGCGCCGGCCGCACGGCCTGGCTGTACCGCGTGGTGGTGAACGCCTGCGTCTCCCGCATCCGCAGCGAGAGCGCCCGCACCGGCAAGGACGACGGAGCCGACGCACTGAGCGGGCTGCCGGACCGCTCGCCGGAGCCCGCTGTGCTGGCCGAGCGCACGCAGCTCGCCGGCACCGTCGCCGCGGCGCTTGCCGACCTGCCCGAGCACCTGCGCGTGCCGCTCGTCCTGCGCTTCTACGCCGGCCTGTCCGAGAAGGAGATCGCCACCGCGATCGACCGCCGCCCAGGGACCGTGAAGTCGCGGCTGCACGAGGCCCGGCAGCGGCTCGCCCAGGACCTCCGCCTCGGCGGCTGGGTCCGCACCGACGACGACGTGCTGGAGGCCAGCCGATGAGCACCCTGACCGATGCCGACCTGACCGCACTGCTGGACGAGACGGCGGGGGCGTACGACGTGCCGCCGCACGGGCCGGACGAGGTGCTGGCGGTGCTGGCCGAGGGGCGCTCGGCCGTACGCGCGCCCCGCCGGCGATGGGTGCTGTCGGCCGCCGCCTGCGTCGCCCTGATCGGGGTGCTGCTGGCCGCGGCGGCGTCGACCGGCGGCGGCGACTCCGCCGACCAGATGAGCGCCGGCGGGTCCGGTGAGGTCGGCGGCGCCGGTCTCGCGCCGGCCGCTCCGCCCCAGGCCGGTACGCAGGGCAGGGACATGGCGTACTCAGGCAGCCTCACCTCGCTCGACATGGAGCAGCGCGCGGTCGGGGGAGCGGTCGCCCCGGTGGCGCCGGCACCCGGCGTGAAGGCGGCGGCGCCTCAGCAGCCGGCCACCGCGGCCGTGGGCGACGGCGTCGAGAGCCGCGTGGTCAAGACCGGCACGATCTCGCTCGTCGCGCCGGACAGGAAGGTGAGCGCGGTCCTCGACAACGTGCTCAAGGCGGCGAAGGCGCAGGGCGGCTACGTCGCGTCGAGCAGCACCGACGAGTACGGGTCGACGCCCAACGGCCAGGTGACCGTGCGGGTGCCCGTCGACCGGTTCGAGGCCCTCGTCGCCCAGGTCCGGCGCATGGCCGAGGTGCGCACGGCGACGACCAGCGGCAAGGACGTGACGGCGCAATTCGCCGATCAGGAGGCGCAGCTGCGGACCCTCCGGGCCACCCGCGAGCGGTTCCTGCAGATCCTGTCGCAGACGCGGACCATCTCCGAGATCCTGTCGGTGCAGCAGCGCGTCGACGGGGTGACGGGCCAGATCGACCGGCTCGAGGGCGCCAAGAAGCTGCTCGCATCGCAGAGCGACCTGTCGACGCTGACCGTCGAGGTGACCGAGAAGGACGACGTGGTGGTGCTGGCAAAGGCACCACGCAGCGGCCTGTCGCAGGCGCTGCACGACGCGAAGGAAGGCTTCCTCACCGGTGTCGAGGCGATCGTGCGGCACAGCGGCCGCGCGCTGGTCTGGGTGCTCTTCCTGACGCTCGCGGTCGTCGTCGGACGGCTCGGCTGGAAGGTGGCGCGGCGCCGGCTCGTGTGAGCCGCTCAGCACTACGCTGCGGACGCGTGGGCAGACGCATCGGCGTGATGGGCGGGACGTTCGACCCCGTGCACCACGGGCACCTGTCCGCTGCCAACGAGGTAGCCGCGCTGCACGGGCTGGACGAGGTCGTCTTCGTGCCGACCGGGCACCCGTGGCAGAAGAGCGACCGCGAGGTGAGCGCCGCGGAGGACCGCTACCTGATGACGGTCGTGGCGACGGCGTCGAACCCGTTGTTCACCGTCAGCCGGACCGACATCGACCGGCCCGGGCCGACGTACACGTACGACACCCTGCGCGAGCTGCGGAAGACCTACGACGGCGACGAGCTGTTCTTCATCACCGGCGCCGACGCGCTGGCGCAGATCCTCGGCTGGCAGCACAGCGAGCAGCTGTTCGACCTCGCCCACTTCATCGGCGTCAGCCGGCCGGGCTACGACCCGGTGGACCTCAGCGGCTTCCCGCCGGGCGCCGTGACGCTGCTCGAGGTGCCGGCGCTGGCCATCTCCTCGAGCGACTGCCGCGCCCGGGTCGCTGCGGGGCAGCCCGTCTGGTACCTCGTCCCGGACGGCGTCGTGCAGTACATCAACAAGCGCGGCCTGTACGCATGACGGACATAACCGCGCGCGGGCGTCGGACCGAGCTCCGGCGACAGCGGCGTCAGCGTCAGCGCCGGCTGCTCGCGGGCGTGCTCGCCATCGCGCTCGTGGTGCTCGCGGTCGCGACGTACGCCCTGACGCGCAGCGACCGGACGCCGCGCGCGACGCTCGCCAAGCAGAGCCGCACGCAGTCCACAGTGCTGTTCCAGGTGCAGGGCGAGAGCGGCGCCGCGGTCGGCAGCGCCTTGCTGGCGCACGACCCGGCCAGCCGCAGCGGCGCAGCGGTCCTCGTCCCGCCGCAGGTCATCGTCACCGTCCCCGGCACCGGCACCCTGCAGCTCGGTCGCGCCCTGAGCAGCGTCCCGCCGGCGCGGTCGCGCGCGGCCCTCGCGGACCTGATGGGCGTCACCGTCGACGCCGGGTGGGTCATCAACATCCCGACGCTGACGGCGCTCATCGACCAGGTCGGCGGCGTGACCGTCGATGTCGACGTGCCGGTCGTCGTCAACCGCACCGTCGTGCTCAGCCCCGGCAGCCAGCGTGTCGACGGCGAGCGGGCGACGCAGTTCCTGCGGTACCTCGCCAGCGGCGAGCAGGAGCAGTCGCGGCTGGCCCGGCTGCAGGAGGTCTTCGACGGGCTGCTCGCCGCGCTGCCGCGCGCCACCGCCCAGGTGACGACCGCGCTCGCGGGCCTCGGACCGCGCTCGGACTCGAGCATCCCGGTGCCCCGGCTGGCTGCCTTCCTCGTCGGGCTGGCCACGGACAGCCGCGACGACGCGTTGCAATACGACACCCTGCCGGTCATCGCGATCGACCCGGGCGACGGCGTCACGTCGTTTCGCATCGACCCCGACTCGACGCGCGCTCTCGTCGACCGGCTGCTCGCGCAGTCCGTCCCGCCCAGCGCGCGGCAGACCGGCAACCGCGTGCTCGTGCTCAACGGCGTCGGCACGCCCGGGCTGGGCGAGAAGGTGCGCGCCAAGCTGGTGCCGAACGGCTTCGTCTTCGTCGGCTCGCGCAACAACGCCTCCTTCGGCGTGACGAACACGCGGGTGCTGGTGAAGGAGGCGACGCCGGAGGCGCAGGCGCTGGGCGCCAAGGTGGCCAAGGCGCTCGGCGTCGGCGAGGACGCCGTGCAGACGGCCGATCTCGGCTCCATCGCAGACGTCGTCGTCGTGGTCGGGTCGGACTTCAGGGCCGGCACGTAGCCTTGTGCTGCACCTGCTGACCGACGAGAGAAGAGACCGTGCCCGCTTCTGAGCGCGCCGTCGAGCTGGCCACGGCCGCCGCGCAGGCGGCTGCCGACAAGCTCGCCCAGGACGTCCTGCTGCTCGACGTGAGCGAGCAGCTCGTCATCACCGACGTGTTCCTCCTCGCGTCCGCCCCGAACGACCGGCAGGTGAAGGCCGTCGTCGACGAGATCGAGGACCGGCTGCGCGACATGGGCGCGAAGCCGGTGCGCCGCGAAGGAGCGGAGGAGGGCCGCTGGGTGCTGCTCGACTTCGTCGACATCGTCGTCCACGTGCAGCACGAGGAGGAGCGGATCTACTACGCCCTCGAGCGCCTGTGGAAGGACTGCCCCGTCATCCCGTTCGTCGACGCCGACCGGGTCCGCGCAGCCGAGCGGTGAGCCGCCGCGTCGTCGTGCTCCGGCACGGCCGCACCGCCTTCAACGCGGCCGGCCGTATCCAGGGCCAGCTCGACGTGCCGCTCGACGAGGTCGGGCTGGCGCAGGCGACTGCCGTCGCGGGGGTTCTCGCAGAAGCGCAGCCGTACGCCGTCGTGTCCAGTGACCTGGCGCGCGCCCGGCAGACCGCGGAGCCGCTGGCCGCGCGGACCGGGCTGCCGCTGCGGCTCGACCCGCGGCTGCGCGAGATCTCGCTCGGCGCCTGGGAGGGCATGACGGCGGACGAGGCGATGGCGCAGTACCCGGCCGAGCACGAGGCCTGGGCGCGCGGCGAGGACGTCCGGCGCGGCGGTGGCGAGACCTACGCGGAGGCGGGCGCCCGCGCTGCCGCCTGCATCACCGAGGCGGTGACGGAGCTGCCCGCCGACTGCACGCTCATCGCGGTAACGCACGGCGGTACCGGCCGCGGTGCCCTCGGCGTGCTGCTCGAGCTCGACGTTGCGGACTGGTGGCGGCTGGCGCCGCTCGGCAACACGTGCTGGTCGGTGCTCGTCGGGGGGCTGCGCGGTTGGCGGCTGGAGCGGCACAACACCGGGCTCGGTCCGCTCGTTGGCGACGCCACCGGCGCGCACGACCTCGGCAGCCGCGCGGTGGGCGGGTCCAGCAGCAGCCCGGACGTGGAGCCCCGGCAGTCCCTGTAGAGTGACCGCGCACGACGACGGGGCTGTGGCGCAGCTGGTAGCGCACCACACTGGCAGTGTGGGGGTCAGGGGTTCGAGTCCCCTCAGCTCCACCCGT
>JAODNS010000230.1 GCA_025465145.1 Frankiales bacterium | reverse complement strand
ACGGGTGTCCTAAGCCGCCGCCCACCCGCATCTCGCTCGGCTTCTCGGCGCTGAACGCCGCCCGCGAGGTGTGGCTGGTCGTGGCCGGCGAGGAGAAGGCGCCGATGGTGGCCGCCGCCCTCGGTGGGGCTGGCCAGGTGCAGGTGCCCGTCGCGGGCGTGGCCGGCCGGGTGCAGACGTTGTGGCTGCTCGACGAGGCTGCGGCGTCACAGCTCCCGAAAGGCCTGCGCCGCCTCTGACCGGCGTGGAGCTCTAGCGGCTGCTGCGGAGCTTGGCGAGGGCCTCGGCGAGGATGGCCTCGCCGTCCTCCTCGTTACGCCGCTCGCGCACGTACGCCAGGTGGGTCTTGTACGGCTCCGTCTTCGGCGGCGCGGGCGGGTTGGCCTGGTCGCGACCGGCGGGGAAGCCGCAACGCGGGCAGTCCCAGGTCTCCGGGATCGCTGCCTCGTCGGAGAACGACGGGTGCGTCTCGTGCCCGTTCGAGCACCAGAACGCGATGCGCTGACGGGGGGCCGCCTCGCCGCGCTCGGCCTCACCCATGGGGCCCGCGCCGACGCGGCTCCCCCGGATCGCGTTGCCGCCTGCCACCGTGGTGCTCCTTGATCGTTGAAGAGGTCTGAGCGTACGGGCTACCCGGTCTGCTTGAGCAGCAGTCCGAGGGCGATGATGCAGACGGCCCAGATCAGGCCGCAGACGATGGTCAGCCGGTCCAGGTTCTTCTCGACGACGGCACTGCCGCCGAGCGAGGACGACACCCCGCCGCCGAACATCGTGGACAGGCCGCCGCCCTTCCCCTTGTGCAACAGCACGAGCACGATCAGCAGGATGCTGGTCAAGCTCAGCAGGATCGACAGGAAGGTGACCAACGCGGGGCTCCAAGACTGGCGGAACAGGGCAGCACGACACTACCGAACTAGCCGAACCGGCAGATCCCTGCGAACTCCGTGGCGTCCAGGCTCGCCCCCCCGACGAGGGCTCCGTCGACGTCCGGCTGCGCCATGATCGCGGACACGTTCGCCGCCTTGACCGAGCCGCCGTAGAGGACTCGCACGCCGTCTGCGAGGTCGCCGGGGTACATCTGGGACAGGGTCAGGCGCACCTCGCCGCACACCTCCTGGGCGTCCTCGGGCGTCGCCACCTCGCCGGTCCCGATCGCCCAGATCGGCTCGTACGCGATGACGAAGGTCTTCGCGACATCCGCCGGGATGCCCTCGAGCGCCGCCGTCACCTGGGCGACCGCGTGGTCGACCTGCCCGTTGAGCTTGCGCACCTCGAGGCCCTCGCCGACGCACAGGATGGGCGTCAGCCCGTGCTTGACCGCGGCCTTGAGCTTCGCGTTGACGACGGCGTCGTCCTCCGCGTGGTACTGCCGGCGCTCGCTGTGCCCGACGAGCACGTAGGTGCAGCCGAGCCGCGAGAGCATCGCGCCGCTGATGTCGCCGGTGTAGGCGCCGCTGTCGTACGGCGACAGGTCCTGCGCGCCGTAGCCGATCTGCAGCTTGTCGCCGTCGACCAGCGTCTGCACGCTGCGCAGATCGGTGAACGGCGGCAGCACCGCCACCTCGGTCCGGTGATAGTCCTCGTCCCTCAGCGTGAAGGCGAGCTTCTGCACCAGGGAGATGGCCTCCAGGTGGTGCAGGTTCATCTTCCAGTTGCCCGCCATGAGCGGCATGCGCGTCATGAGGACAGCACCTCCAGGCCGGGCAGCGCCTTGCCCTCGAGGAACTCCAGGCTGGCGCCCCCACCTGTGGAGATGTGCCCGAAGCGGCTCTCGTCGATCCCCAGCGCGCGGACGGCAGCGGCGCTGTCGCCGCCCCCGACGACGGTGAGCGCGTCGGGCAGCGAGGCGATCGCCTCGGCGACGCCGCGGGTCCCGTTGGCGTACGGCTCCATCTCGAACACCCCCATCGGCCCGTTCCAGAAGGCGGTCCTGGCGCCGGCGAGCGCGTCGCGGAAGACCTCGACCGAGCGCGGTCCGATGTCCAGCCCCATCCGGTCCGCGGGGATGGCGTCGACCGGGACGACGTCGTGCGCGGCGTCAGCGGCGAACCGCTCGGCGGCGACGACGTCGACGGGCAGGACGACCTTGCCGGTCTCGAGGAACGCCCGGCAGGTGTCGAGCTGGTCCTCCTCGAGCAGGCTGGCGCCGACCTCGTGGCCCTGCGCCTTGAGGAAGGTGAAGCACATCCCGCCGCCGACGAGCAGGGTGTCGACCTTGGGCAGCAGCGCCTCGATGACCTTGAGCTTGTCGCTGACCTTCGACCCGCCGAGCACGACGGCGTACGGCCGGGCCGGGTCCTCGGTGAGCCGGCGGAGGACGCCGAGCTCGAGCGCGACGAGCGGTCCGGCGGCGTGCGGCAGGCGCTGCGCGACGTCGTAGACGCTGGCGTGCTTGCGGTGCACCGCCCCGAACGCGTCGTCGACGTACAGGTCGGCGAGCGCCGCGAGCTCGTCGGCAAAGGCGCCGCGCTCGCCGTCGTCCTTGCTCGTCTCGCCCTTCTCGAACCGGACGTTCTCCAGCAGCACGACGCGGTCGGACTCGGTCGCCTGCACGGCCTCGTACGCGGACGGGCCGACGACGTCCTCGGCCACCCGCACCGGGACGCCGAGCAGCTGCTGCAGCCGGGTCCCGACGGGGGCGAGGCTGTACGCGGGGTCCGGCGCGCCCTGCGGCCGGCCGAGGTGCGCGGCCACGACGACGCGGGCGCCGCGCGCGATGAGGTCCTGCAGCAGCGGCAGGCTGGCGCGGATCCGGCCGTCGTCGGTGACGGTGGTGCCGTCGAGCGGGACGTTCAGGTCGCTGCGGACGAGCACCCGCTTGCCTGCGACGTCGAGGTCGGTGGCGAGCCTCAAAGCGACTTGCCCACCAGGGTGATGAGGTCGGCGAGGCGGTTCGAGTAGCCCCACTCGTTGTCGTACCAGCCGACGACCTTGACCTGGTTCCCGAGGCTCTTGGTCAGCGGTGCGTCGAAGATGCACGACGCCGGGTCGGTGACGATGTCGCTGGAGACGATCGGGTCGGTGCTGTACCTCAGGAAGCCCTTCATCGGGCCGTCGGCAGCGGCCTTGACGGCGGCGTTGACCTCGTCCGCCGTCGCGTCGCGGGACAGCTCGACCGTGAGGTCGGTCGCCGAGCCGGTCGGGATCGGCACGCGGACGGCGTAGCCGTCGAGCTTGCCCTTGAGCTCGGGCAGCACGAGCCCGATCGCCTTCGCGGCGCCGGTGCTGGTCGGGACGAGGTTCAGGGCGGCGGCGCGGGCTCGGCGCAGGTCCTTGTGCGGGGCGTCCTGCAGGTTCTGGTCCTGCGTGTACGCGTGGATCGTCGTCATTAGGCCCTTGACGATGCCGAACTCGTCGTGGATGGCCTTCGCCATCGGGCCCAGGCAGTTGGTCGTGCAGGACGCGTTCGAGATGACCGTGTGCTTCGCCGGGTCGTACTGGTCGGAGTTGACGCCCATCACGATCGTGACGTCCTCGTTCGACGCCGGCGCCGAGATGATGACCTTCTTCGCACCGCCGTCGATGTGCGCGCGCGCCTTGGTGGCGTCGGTGAAGAAGCCGGTCGACTCGACGACGACGTCCGCGCCGACGTCGCCCCACTTGAGGTTCGCGGGCTCGCGCTCGGCGAAGATCTTGATGGTCTTGTCGCCGACCTGGATGCCGCCGTCGACGACGGAGACGTCGGCCGGGTAACGGCCGAGTATCGAGTCGTACTTGAGCAGGTGCGCCATCGTTGCGAGGTCGCCGAGGTCGTTCGCGGCGACGATCTCGATGTCGGCCCCGCTGGCCGCCACCGCCCGGAAGAAGTTGCGGCCGATCCGGCCGAATCCGTTGATCCCCACGCGGACGGTCACTGCTGCTCCTCAACGCTCGACGGCACTGTCGTTGCGTCCGAACCTAGCGGAGCCGTCGCGTCTGCCAGACGGCACCCGCCGCGCCGGCGACCGCCGGGCCGACCCGCCACGCGAGCAGCTCGGACAGCGTGTGGTCGTCGGGCGCGGTGCCCATCGCCTCGGCCAGGTCCAGAACCGACAGGCCCAGCGCGCCGCCCACCACCACTGCCGCGGCGAGCAGCCACCGCTGGCGCAGCCCCACTTCGGCCAACCACCACAGGACGCCGCCGCCGACGGTCCCGGCCAGCGCGCCGCAGGCGCCGCCGATGGTCGCGCCGATGCCGCAGACGTAGAGCAGGACGAGCAGCGAGCCGTCGAGGTGCGCCAGCACCGCGCCCGGGTCGTCCGCGGCGAGGACGAGCAGCAGCGCGAGCGACGCGTAGACCGCACCGCACGCGGCGCCGCGTCCGAAGCCGCCGACCAGTGCCCAGCCGAGGCGGCTGGCTACGGAGCGCCCTCGAGCATCTCGGCCGTCACGTTCGCCTCGGTGTCCGGGATGCCGAGGTCGGACGCGCGCTTGTCGGCCATCGCCAGCAGTCGGCGGATCCGGCCGGCGACCGCGTCCTTCGTCATCGGCGGGTCGGCCAGCGCGCCGAGCTCCTCGAGCGAGGCGTTGGCGTGCTCCATCCGGAGCCGGCCGGCCTGCAGCAGATGGTCCGGTGCGTCCTCCCCGAGGATTTCGAGTGCCCGCTCCACCCGCGCGCCGGCGGCGACGGCCGCCCGGGCCGACCGCCTGAGGTTGGCATCGTCGAAGTTCGCGAGCCGGTTGGCGGTGGCCCGCACCTCGCGCCGCATCCGCCGCTCCTCCCATGCCAGCACGCTCTCGTGCGCGCCGAGCCGGGTGAGCAGCACGCCGATGGCGTCGCCGTCGCGGACGACGACCCGGTCGACGCCGCGGACCTCGCGGGCCTTCGCCTGGACGCCGAGCCGGCGCGCGGCGCCCACCAGCGCCAGTGCGGCCTCCGGGCCGGGGCAGGTGATCTCGAGGGACGAGGAGCGGCCGGGCTCGGTGAGCGAGCCGTGCGCGAGGAAGGCGCCGCGCCAGGCCGACGCCGCGTCGCAGGTCGCGCCGCTGACCACCGAGGGCGGGAGCCCGCGCACCGGACGGCCGTGGCCGTCGACGAGGCCCGACTGGCGGGCCAGCCCCTCACCGTCCTTGGTCACCCGTACGACGTACCGGTTGCCCTTGCGCAGCCCGGCCGCGGACACGACGTGCACATCGCTGGCGTGACCGTAGACCTCGGCCACCTCCTTGCGCAGCCGACGGGCGGTGATCCCGGTGTCCAGCTCCGCCTCCACGACGATCTTCCCGGCGACGAGGTGCAGCCCGCCGGCGAAGCGCAGCAGCGCCGCCATCTCCGCCTTGCGGCAGCAGGGCTTGGTCACGGGGAGCCGCGAGAGCTCGTCCTTGACCGCCGCTGTCATCGCCATGTCGCTCCCATGTCAGTTGCCGAACACCTGCGTGTAGGCGGCAGCGAGCCGCGCGGGGTCGTGCCGCGGGGTCCCGTCGCCCCGTGCCAGCGGCGCGAGGACGAGCCGACCGCCGACCGACTCCGCTGCCGCCATCAGAGCACGGGTGTCCACGACCATCTGCTCGTCTGCGAGAACGACGTCGATCCGCAGGTCCGGGGCGTGCTCGGCCAGCACCTCGAGGTACTCCTGAGGCGAGAACCCCTCCGTCTCGCCCGTCTGCGGCGCGAGGTTCAGGGCGACCAGCCGGCGCGCGGACGTGCGGTGCAACGCGTCGCGCAGCTCGGGGACCAGCAAGTGCGGCAGCACGCTGGTGAACCAGGAGCCGGGGCCGAACACGACCCACTCCGCGTCCTCGACGGCCTGCACGGCCTGCTTGCACCCCGGCGGATGCTGCGGCCGCAGGCGGACCGACGTGACGCGGCCGCGGGCGGTGGCGACGGCGACCTGGCCGACGACCTCCTCCGCGCTGCCGTCGACGTCGGCGCAGATCTCCAGCGGTACGGGGCTCATCGGCAGCACCCGGCCGGCGCAGCCGAGCAGCCGCGCCACGAGGTCGAGGGCGACAACCGGGTCGCCGGTCGACTCCGTGAGGCCGGCGAGGATCAGGTTGCCGACGGCGTGCCCCGCCAGGGGGCCGTCGCCGCCGAACCGGTGCTGGAGCAGCGCCTCCCAGGTGCGGCCCCAGTCGTCCTCGCCGGCCAGCGCGGCCAGCGCCATCCGCAGGTCACCCGGCGGCAGCGCCTCCAGCTCCACGCGCAGTCGGCCGCTGGACCCGCCGTCGTCCGCGACCGTGACCACCGCGATCACGTCCGGCGTCACCTGCCGCAGCGCGGACAGGGTGGCGGCCAACCCGTGCCCGCCGCCCAGCGCGACGACCCGCGGCGGGCTCACTCTCGCCCCAGGTCGCGGTGGTTGACCGTCACGTCGACGCCGCGCGCGGCCAGCCGACGAGCAAGCTCCTCCGACATGGCCACGCTGCGGTGCTTGCCGCCGGTGCAGCCCACGGCGAGCAGCGCGTAGTGCTTGCCCTCCCGCTTGTACCCCTCGGTCACCAGGTCGAGCACGCCCTCGTACCGGTCCAGGAACTCCTCGGCGCCGGGCCGCGAGAGCACGTAGTCGCGCACCGGCTCGTCCTTGCCGTTCTTCGGCCGCAGCTCGGGGATCCAGTGCGGGTTCGGCAGGAAGCGGCAGTCGACCACCAGGTCCGCGTCGACGGGCAGGCCGTACTTGAAGCCGAACGACAGGACCGTCACCTGCAGCGCGTCCTCGCCGCCCTCGGCGCCGAACGCCGCGGCGACCTTGCCGCGCAGCTCGTGGACGTTGAGCAGCGACGTGTCGAGGACCAGGTCGGCCTCGCCGCGCAGGTCGCGCAGCAGCTGTCGCTCGGCCACGATGCCGTCGACCAGCCGGCCCTCCCCCTGCAGGGGGTGTGGCCGCCGCACCCCCTCGAACCGGCGGACCAGCGCCTCGTCGGACGCCTCCAGGAACAGCACCCGTGGGTGCACCCCGCGCCGCTCGATCTCGTCGACGGCGGTCCGGAGGTCTGAGGAGAACGCGCGGGACCGGACGTCGGCGACGACGGCGATCTTGCCGACCGCGCCCGCGGACCGGGAGCCGAGGTCGACCATGGTGGCCAGCAGAGACGGCGGCAGGTTGTCGACGACGAACCAGCCGAGGTCCTCGAGGCACTTCGCTGCGGTCGAGCGGCCGGCGCCGGACAGTCCCGTGACCACCACCACCTCGAGGCTCATCCGACGACCTCCCCGGTCACCGGGTTGAAGGCGGGTGCCGCGGTCGGCTCGCCACCGAGGGCGGCGACGACGGTCTCGGCGGTACGACGGCCCACGCCCGGCACCTCCATCACCTCGTCCACCGTGGCGGCCTTGAGCCGCTTCAGGGATCCGAAGTGTCGCAGCAGCGCCTTGCGGCGGGTGTCGCCGAGGCCGGGCACGTCGTCGAGCGCCGATTCGACCATCGTCTTCGAGCGCTTCTGCCGGTGGTAGGTGATCGCGAACCGGTGCGCCTCATCACGGACGCGCTGCAGCAGGTACAGCCCCTCGCTGGTGCGCGGCAGGATCACCGGCGAGTCGTCCCCGGGCAGCCACACCTCCTCGAGCCGCTTCGCCAGCCCGCAGAGCGCCACGTCGGTGATGCCCAGCTCGTCCAGCGCGCGCTGCGCCGCCGCCACCTGCGGCTGGCCGCCGTCGACGACAACGAGCTGGGGCGGGTACGCGAACTTGCGCGGCCGGCCCGTCTCCGGGTCCAGCGGCGAGTTCAGCGGGTTGGACTCGGCACCGAGCTCGGCCGCGTCGAGCTCCCCCTCCTCCAGCCGCTCGTGCACGTACCGAGCGAACCGCCGCTTGATCACCTCGTGGATCGAGGCGACGTCGTCCTGCCCCTCGAAGCCCTTGATCCCGAACCGGCGGTACTCGCTCTTGCGCGCCAGCCCGTCCTCGAACACCACCATCGACGCGACCACGGACGTCCCCTGCAGGTTGGAGATGTCGAAGCACTCGATCCGCAGCGGCGCCTCCGACAGCTCCAGCGCCTCCTGGATCTCGGCCAGCGCCTGCGACCGCGCCGTCAGGTCGCTGGCCCGCTTGGTCTTGTGCAGCGCGAAGGCGTGCTTGGCATTGCGCTCCACCGTCTCCATGAGCGCCTTCTTGTCGCCGCGCTGCGGGGTGCGCAGCACGACGTTCGTACCGCGCAGCGTGCACAGCCACGAGGTCAGCTCGTCCGCGTCCGGCGGGATCGCCGGCACCAGCACCTCGCGCGGCACGTCGCTCGCGTCGCCGGTGACGACGCCCGCGCCGGCGACCATCCGCCGGTCGACCGGCTCTTCCGGGTCGGGGTCGTCCTCCCCGTACGCCTGCGCCAGGAACTGGCCGACCAGCTCGCCGGTGGTCAGGTCCTCGACCTTGTCGACGACGAACCCGCGCTGGCCGCGGACCCGGCCGCCACGGACGTAGAAGACTTGGATCGCGGCCTCGAGCTGGTCCTCGGCCACCGCGATGACGTCCGCGTCGGTGCC
The DNA here is from genome assembly GCA_025465145.1 of Frankiales bacterium. GTDB lineage: Bacteria > Actinomycetota > Actinomycetes > Mycobacteriales > SCTD01 > RYN-124. Next base: position 487 of record JAODNS010000230.1, on the reverse strand, counting down.
GTCGCCGAGCACCACCGTCTGCTTCTCGACCGCCCGCTTCAGCGCGCCGATGTCGTCGCGCAGCCGGGCTGCCCTCTCGTACTCCTGCGCCTGCGCCGCCTCGGCCATCTCCTTCTCGAGCCGCTTGGTGAAGCGGGCGGTGGAGCCGGCCATGAAGTCGCAGAAGTCGTTGACGATCTCGCGGTGCTCCTCCATCGACACCCGGTCGACGCAGGGGGCGGAGCACTTGCCGATGTACCCGAGCAGGCACGGCCGGCCGACCTGCCCGGCCCGCTTGAAGACACCGTTGCTGCAGGTCCGGGCCGGGAACACGCGCAGCAACAGGTCGAGCGTCTCGCGGATCGCCCAGGCGTGCGCGTACGGGCCGAAGTACCGGACGCCCTTCTTCTTCGGGCCACGCATCACCTGCAGCCGCGGGTAGTCCTCGTACATCGTCACGGCGAGCGACGGGTAGCTCTTGTCGTCCCGGTAGCGGACGTTGAACCGC
>JAODNS010000057.1 GCA_025465145.1 Frankiales bacterium | reverse complement strand
CTAGTCGTCCGCTGCCGTCACGAAGTCGATCAGCCGCTCCACGCTCTGCAGCAGCGGCACCTCGAGGTCGGCGTACGTGTCGACGGCGGCCAGCACGCGCCGCCACCCCTCCCAGCTCTCACCCCAGCCGAGCGCGGCGCAGACGCCCTCCTTCCACGGTCGGCCGGGCGGCACGATGGGCCACGCCGCGATCCCGACCGCCGCCGGCTTCACCGCCTGCCACACGTCGACGTACGGGTGCCCGGTGACGAGGACGTGCGGGCTGGTCACCTGCGCCACGACCCGGCTCTCCTTGCTGCCCGCCACCAGGTGGTCGACCAGCACACCGAGCCGCCGGTCCGGGCCGGGCCGGAACGCCGCGACCTCCCTGGGCAGGTCGTCCACCCCGTCGAGCGCCTCCACGACGACGCCCTCGATGCGCAGGTCGTCGCCCCACACCCGCTCGACGAGCTGCGCGTCGTGTTTGCCCTCGACCCAGATCCGGCCGGCCCGGGCAACCCGCGCCCGAACCCCGGCCACCGCAACCGATCCGCTCGCGGTGCGGGTCCGCCGCGGCGTCGCAATGGCCGGCCGGGCGAGGGTCACCGGGATGCCCTCCAGCAGGAAGCCGGCCGCGTCCAGCGGGAAGACGCGCACCTTGCCGTGCCGGTCCTCCAGCGAGACGCGCTCCTTGTCGCACTCCACGACCGCGCCGCAGAAGCCGGTGCCGGCCTCCTCGACGACCAGCCCGAGATCCGCCGGCACCACCTCGACGGCGGCCCGCTTCGGCCGGGTCAGGTCCGGCCCGTACTCCCGACTGCGCACCCGCCGACGCTAGGGCGGCCGGCCGCTCCGGCCCCGCAGCGACACCCAGAACATCCACGCCCGGCGCGCCGCGCACGACCGGCCGCCGACACGCCGGCGGTGGATGTCGCGGGTTCCGGGGCGGGTGCAGTCAAGGCCGGCGCGGCTAGCGTCGACGGGCGTGGACGCCACACCGCCGCGCAGCGCGCTGCTCGCCGCGTGGGGCAACGCCTGGCTGGCCGGCGAGGAGGCCCTGCCGGAGGTCGCGTCCCGGGTGACGGCGTACGACGACGCGCACGCGGTGACCGGGCTGTGGGTGGACGACCTGCCGGTGGAGCAGGCGCTCGCCCGGCTGCGGGCAGACGGGCTCGCGCGGCTGCGGGTCGTGCTGCCCGCACCGGGAGACGTGCTCGGGCTGCCCGGCCCGGGTGCGTTCACCAGCGCGGCGGTCCTCGCCGCCGAGGGCGTGCTCGCGCTACGGCCGGACGGCACCGGCACCGGGCTGGTGCCGGCGGTGACCGCACACGGATCGGAGTTCGACGGCACCGTCACCACCGTGCTCTGGTCCGCGTACGAGGTACAGGTCCCGCCGGTCGACCCGGGCCCGTACCTGCACGACGCCGAGCACGACCTGCGCCGCGGGGTCGTCGAGTGCGTGCAGGTGCTGCGCGACCTGGACGTCGCGCGGTGGCGGCCGGAGGCGGCCGATGCCCTGCAGGCGCTGCGCGACCAGGCGCGGCGCGGGCTGCACGAGGACGAGCTGCCGGCGAGCTACCCGGTGCGCGCGCGGCAGGTGCTGGTGCAGGCGCGGCAGCTGGCCGCCGTCCTGCACCTGGCCGCCGAGGACACCGGCGGCGCCGTCGACACGCGCGAGACCGCCGAGCGGGAGCAGGCGCTCCGGCGGCTCGGCGGTCTCGTCCGGCTGGCCAGGGTGGCGGCGTACAACGCCCACGGCCTGCCGGTCTGATCAGGGCGTCGCAGGCCTCGTCGTGGGCCACGTCATCGGCGCCTCGGCCTCGCGCGGCATGAGCACCCACAGCACCGGATAGACCAGCAGCTGGCTGCCGGGCACGAGCAGCAGGACGATGATGAACAGCCACCGGGCCGGGTTCGGGTCGATGCCGAGCCTGCGGCCGAGGCCGGCGCAGACGCCGCCCAGCACGCCGCTGCGGGTGCGAACCAGGCCGGCGCGGCCGAAGGCGTTGCGGATGTCGTCCATGGTGTGCTCCTCGTCAGTGGGTGTACGACCACTGTGCTTGCCGGCTCCGGCCGGCACATCAGGGGACGACCCTGGTCGCACCCCTACGCTCGACCCCCATGGCCCTGCTCGTGACGGTGACCGGCAGTGACCATCCGGGTGTCACGGCCGGCCTGCTGGCGGCGGTGGACCGGCCGGTGCTGGACGTCGAGCAGGTGGTCATGCACGGCCGCCTGCTGCTCGGCCTGGTCGTCGACGGCGACGCCCCTGAGGTGCGCGCGGCGCTGACCGCGGCGGCCGAGGGGGTGGACGTCGAGGTGGAGTTCACCGCTCTGGACGAGCCGGAGCCGTCGGTCGCTGCCGTACGGCACCACGTCACGGTCCTCGGCATGCCGCTGCCGCCGGCCGCGCTGGCCGCCGTGGCGCGCGGGCTGGCCGGCTGCGGCGCGAACATCGAGCGGGTCCAGCGGCTGTCGAGCTACCCGGCGATGTCGTACGCGCTGCTCGTCTCCGGTGGCGACACCGTCGAGCTGCGCCGGGTGCTCGCGGCGGCGGCGGTCGCCGAGCACGTGGACGTGGCGGTGGAGCGGGCGTCGCTGTACCGGCGGGCTCGGCGGCTGGTCGTCATGGACGTCGACTCGACGCTGGTGCAGGGCGAGGTGATCGAGATGCTCGCGGCCGAGGCCGGCTGCGAGGACGAGGTCGCCCGGGTCACCGCGGCGGCCATGGCCGGGGAGCTGGACTTCGAGGCGTCCCTGCGGGCACGGGTCGCGCTGCTGGCCGGGCTGCCGGTCGAAGCGGTGGACCGGGTGCGCAAGGCGGTGCGGCTGACTCCGGGAGCGCGCACGCTGGTCCGGACGCTGAAGCGGCTGGGCTACGCGGTCGCCGTCGTCAGCGGTGGGTTCACGGCCGTCACCGATGACCTCGTCGCCGACCTCGGGCTGGACCACGCGCTGGCAAACCGCCTGGCGGTGCGCGACGGCGTCCTCACCGGCGAGGTCGACGGCCCGGTCGTCGACCGGGCGGCGAAGGCGGCGGCGCTGCGGGACTTCGCCGCCCTGGAGGGCGTGGCGCTCGAGCAGACGGTCGCGATCGGCGACGGCGCGAACGACCTGGACATGCTCGCCGCGGCCGGCCTCGGGATCGCGTTCAACGCCAAGCCGCTCGTGCGCGACGCCGCCGACGCCGCCCTGTCGGTCCCGTACCTGGACGCCGTGCTGTTCCTGCTCGGCATCCCGCGCGACGAGGTCGAGGCGGCCGACGCGTAGAGCCGGCTGCAGCGGGGAGGGCCGTCGCATGACCAGTCCGGCCGTGGCCCAGCAGGACTCCGAGCGCACCTTCGACCGTCTCGTCGACGAGGGCGAGCAGCGGCTCGGCCGCACGTGGACCGGCCTCGCGTCGACCGCGCTGCTCGGCGGCACCGACGTCGGCGCCGGCGCGATCGCGCTGCTGATCGTCGAGCACGAGACCGGCAGCGTGCTGCTCGCCGGCCTCGCCTTCTCCATCGGCTTCCTCGCGCTGACGCTCGCGCACAGCGAGCTGTTCACCGAGGGGTTCCTCGTACCCGTGACGGCAGTCGTCGCGAAGCGGGCGCCCTTCCGGTCGCTGCTGCGCCTGTGGGGCGTGAGCATCGTCGGCAACCTCGTCGGAGGCTGGGTGATCATGGGGATCGCGATGGCTGCGTTCCCGGCGCTGCACGAGGTGGCGCTGGAGGCGGGCGCGTACTACATCGGGCTGGGCTTCACGGGGAAGGCGTTCGCGCTCGCGGTCATCGGCGGCTTCGTCATCACCCTCATGACGCACATGCAGCACGGCACCGAGTCCGACGGGGTGAAGCTGGTGCCCGCGGTGGCGATGGGCTTCCTGCTCGGCGCCGGCAAGCTCAACCACGCGATCGTGGCGTCTTTGCTGACGTTCGCCGCGCTGCACGTGGGGGCGCCGTTCGGGTACATCGACTGGCTGCAGCTGTTCGCACTCAGCGCCGTCGGCAACATGGTCGGCGGGCTTGGGCTGGTCACCCTGCTGCGGCTGCTGCAGGTACCGCACAAGGTCAGTGCGGAGCGGGCCTCGTAGGAGGCGGCGGGCAGCAGCCGACCGGGCAGCGATCGTGGGTGGCGACGCAGCCGTGCGAGGCCAGCTCCGGACCCTGCTCCCGCTCGGCGACCAGGTCCACGAGCATCTGCACGAACTCCGGGTCCGTGCCGACCGTTGCTGCCCGCCGCACCGTCATGCCGGGCAGCTGCGCCACCCGGTCCTGCGCCTGCACGTCCAGGTCGTACACGACCTCGACGTGGTCGCTGGTGAAGCCGATCGGCACCATCACCGCCTCGCGCACCCCCTCGGCGTGCAGCCGCTCCAGGTGGTCGCCCACGTCCGGGTCCAGCCACGGCACGGTCGGCGGGCCGCTGCGGGACTGGAAGACGAGGTCCCAGGGCAGGTCGCCGGCGACCCGCGCGCACGCCGTGCGGAGCGCGTCCACGTATGCGCCGCCTGACGGTCCGCTGCTCTGCGCCATGACCAACGGGATCGAGTGCGCCGTGAACACCAGCCGCGGCGCGGTCAGCCCGTCGAGCTGCGCCTGCACGTTGCGCCGCATCGGTCCGACGAACCCGTCCTCGCAGTAGTAGTGCCGGATCTTGGTGATCCGCGGCGCGCCGTCGACCTGCGCCCGCTCGACGTCCTCGCGGTACTGCCGGCAGCCGCTGTACGACGGGAACGCGCTCGTGACCAAGGCGTACGCGTGCTCCACCCCGTCCGCCCGCATCTGCTCCAGCGTGTCCGCGAGGAACGGGTGCCAGTTGCGGTTGCCCCAGTAGACGGGGCGGTCCTGTGCCGCCTCCAGCGCGGCGACCAGCCGGCGGCACTGCTCGTTGATCGGCGACACCCCGCCGAACACGTCCAGGTAGTGCCGTCCGACCTCCGCCAGCCGCTCGGCCGGGATGCCGCGGCCGCGCGTGACGTTCTCGAGGAACGGCACGACGTCCTCCGGCTTCTCCGGACCGCCGAACGAGACCAGCAGCAGCGCGTCCACCGGCCCATCCTTCCCGTACGTTCGCGGACGTGCCTGTCGAGACCCGCCCCGTCGCCCTGGTCACCGGCTCCTCCTCCGGCATCGGCGCCGAGGTCGCGCGCCGGCTGGCCGCCGACGGGTACGCCGTCGTCGTCAACTCCCGCTCCTCGGTCGCGGCCGGGCAGGCCGTGGCGGACGAGGTCGGCGGGTCGTACCTGCAGGCGGACGTGGGAGACGAGGACCAGGCGCGCGGGCTGGTCGACCGGCTCCTCGAGCAGCACGGCCGCCTCGACGTGCTGGTCAACAACGCGGGCACCACGAAGGTCATCGCGCACAAGGACCTGGCCGCCGCGACACCGGAGGTCTGGCGGCACCTGTACGACGTGAACGTCATCGCGCCGTTCGTCCTCGTCACCGCCGCGGAGCAGGCCCTGCGGGCGGCCGCACCGGGCTGCGTCGTCAACGTCTCCTCGCTGGCCGGCGTGCGGCCGACCGGCTCGTCCATCCCGTACGCAGCCTCCAAGGCCGCGTTCAACCACCAGACGGTGCTGCTCGCGAAGGTGCTCGGCCCGGACGTACGCGTCAACGCCGTCGCGCCCGGGCTGGTGGACACGCCATGGACGGCCGACTGGGACGACATCCGCGGGCTGGTCCAGGCGATGGCGCCGCTGCGCCGCTCGGCCACCCCCGGCGACGTGGCGGAGGTCGTCATGGGGCTGGTGCGGTCGACCTACATGACCGGCCAGGTGGTCGTCGTCGACGGCGGGCTCGGCCTGGTGCCGTGAGCGGTCCGCTCGCGCTCGTCGGCAGCGGCGAGTACCTGCCCGTCATGGCCGAGGTGGAGCGGGCGCTGCTGGCCGGACGGCCGCCGCGGTACGTGCAGATCCCGACCGCAGCCGCGCCGGAGGGCGAGGCGTCGCTGGCCCGCTGGACCGCCCTCGGCCGGGAGCAGGCGGAGCGGCTCGGGGTGGAGGCGGTGCCGGTCGTCGTACGGGACCGGCGCGAGGCGGACGACCCTGCGCTGGCGGCGCTCGTCGAGGGCGCCGGGCTCGTGTACCTGTCCGGCGGCAGCCCGACGTTCCTCGCCAGCACCCTGCGCGGCACCGCCGTGGCCGCAGCGGTGGAGGCGGCTTGGCGCAACGGGGCCGCGCTGGCCGGCTGCAGCGCCGGCGCGATGGCCCTGACCGCATGGGTGCCCGAGCTGCGGCGACCCGGACGCACCGTCGACGGGCTGGGGCTCGTGCCGCGGCTGCGCGTCATCCCGCACTTCGACCGGTTCGTGGGGTGGATGCCCGACCTCGTCGGGCGCTACCTGGCGCGCGCGCCGGAGGGCGTGGCGGTCGTCGGCGTCGACGAGGACACCGCCCTGGTGTGGGACCACCGGACGTGGACCGTGCAGGGGCGGCAGCAGGTCTGGCTGCTCGAGCGGGACGGCCGCACCGGCTTCCGCGCCGGCGAGCAGGTGCCGCTGCCGGACGTGTGACCGTGGCGCGAAACGGGCACATCCGTCACGATGTGGGCACGCAGCGTGTCCACCGAGCGGAGGCGACGACCATGACCCGGACCGCATGCGGCCGCACGGCTGCGCGACTGGCCGCAGCAGGCGGCGCACTGGCACTGGCCCTCACGCCCACGGCGGCGTACGCGGTGGACCCGGTACCGGTTCCGTCGGTCCTCGCGCCCGTGACGTCGATGCTCTCCCCCTCGCCGTCCGCGACTCCGTCCCCTGGGCCGCTCGACCCGGTCGTGAGCCAGCTGCCGTCGCCCGTCCGCGAGCTGGTCACCAGCGTCAGCGGTGGCGCGCCGAACACACCCGTCACGTCGCCGAAGCCGGCGCCGGCGCCAGTCGTCAAGCCGAACAACGCCGCGGCGCCCCGCCCGGTCGCCGCCCCGCGCACCCGCGTCGCCGCCCCGCCCGCGCTGCGTGGCAGC
>JAODNS010000187.1 GCA_025465145.1 Frankiales bacterium | reverse complement strand
ATCGTCCGGCAGATGCTCAAGCGCGTCACGATCATCGAGTCCGGCGACGCCGAGCTGCTGCCCGGTGAGCTGGTCGAGCGCGGCAGGTTCGAGACCGAGAACCGCCGGGTCGTCGCCGAGGGCGGGGAGCAGGCTGCCGGCAGCCCGGTCCTCATGTGCATCACGAAGGAATCGCTGGCGACCGAGTCGTGGCTGTCGGCCGCGTCCTTACAGGAGACGACCCGCGTCCTCACCGACGCGGCGATCCAGGCGAAGAGCGACTCGCTGCTGGGCCTGAAGGAGAACGTCATCATCGGCAAGCTCATCCCGGCGGGTACCGGCATCAGCCGCTACCGCAACATCCGGGTCGAGCCCACCGAGGAGGCGCGCTCGCAGGTCTACTCGATGGCCGGGTACGACGACCCCGACTTCGCGTTCGGTCAGGGCGGCGGCGCCGCGGTGCCGCTGGACGACTTCGACTACAACTCGGGCGGCTCGTTCCGCTAGCAGGCTCGTTCCGAAGGCCGCTCCCGCTCCGGCGGGGGCGGCCTTCGGGCGTTCCGTACGCTGGACGGGTGACGTCGCCGGACGACCCGTACGCGCCGCCGCCCGGCTACGGCGGCGCGCCGAACCCCTACGCGCCGCCGCCGGGCTTCGGCGGCCAGCCGGAGCCGTACGTGCCGCCGCCGGGCTACGGGCCGCCGCCGCAGCAGTACGGGTACGGCCCCGGCGGTCAGCGGACGAACACCAAGGCCGCCCTCGCGCTCGGACTGGCCATCTCCGCCTACCTGCCGATCGTCCCATTCGTCGGGGCGATCGTCGCGCTGTTCCTCGTCGGCCCGGCGAAGCGGGAGATCTACGCCAGCGGCGGGCGCGAGACCGGCCTGGGCCTGTGCACCGCGGCGAAGGTCGTGGCGATCGTCCACCTGGCGTTCATCGCGCTGGTGGTGCTGGCGCTGGTGGCCCTGGTCGCGGTGCCGTTCTCGTTCAGCTAGCAGCGCGCCGCAGCTCCGCGTACGCCTCGACCAGGCGCGGCAGCTGCCAGGACGCGTTCAGGCCGCTGGGGTTGGGCAGCAGCCAGACGTGCGCGTCGCCCAGCCGCTCCGGCTGGGGCCCCACGACGGCCTTGCGGTTGCCGGTCGCGGTGCGGTACGCGGTCATGCCGAGGAAGGCCACCCAGCGGGGCTGCACCCGCGCTGCCAGCGCGGTCACCGCCGGCAGCCCGGCCCGCACCTCGTCGTCTGTGAGCTCGTCGGCGCGGGCGGTGGCGCGTGGGACGAGGTTGGTGATCCCGATCCCGGCCCGCAGCACCTCGGCCGTCTCGCTCGGGTCCAGCCGGCGCGGCGTCCAGCCCGAACCGTGCAGCACCGGCCACAGCCGGTTGCTCGGGTTCGCGAAGTGGTAGCCGGTCGCGCCGGACCACAGCGAGGGGTTGATGCCGCACAGCAGCACCGCCAGCCCGGGTTGCACCAGGTCGGGCACGCGCCTGCCGTAGGCCGCCTGCAGCGCGTCGCGGTCCGGCTTGTCGCTCACGTCCGCCCTCTACCCGCCATGAGGAGCGGTAGCGACGACGGAGGCCAGAGGCGTCGCTACCGCGTGACGCGGCGCCGTCCTCCGCGGAAGAGGACGGGTTCAGGCGGGGTTGTACGGCGTGGCGGCTGGACGGCTGCGGGTGTGACGCAACCCGCTTTTGACCCTCCGGGAACCGGCGGGTAAGGTCTCCACTTGTGCCTGGGGCGACCCGGGCCGCCCCGCGCGCCGGTAGCAGGCGCAGGCGGGGCCAGCACCAACCACGCACCCTCCTCCCGCGATCTTGTCGCGGGCGGGGCACGAGCCGGGCGACACACCCGACCGCGTGGGTCGGCCGAGAGGCTGACGGCGCCGCCGACATGCACCACCACCGCAAGCACGAGCAGGAGACGCGTTGCCCACCATCCAGCAGCTGGTCCGCAAGGGCCGGCAGGACAAGGTCAGCAAGACCAAGACGCCTGCACTCCAGGGGAGCCCGCAGCGTCGTGGTGTCTGCACGCGCGTCTACACGACGACGCCGAAGAAGCCGAACTCCGCGCTCCGCAAGGTGGCCCGCGTCCGCCTCACCAGCGGCGTCGAGGTCACGGCCTACATCCCCGGTGTCGGCCACAACCTGCAGGAGCACTCGATCGTGCTCGTCCGCGGCGGCCGCGTGAAGGATCTGCCCGGCGTCCGCTACAAGATCATCCGTGGCTCGCTCGACACCCAGGGCGTCCGCAACCGCAAGCAGGCCCGCAGCCGCTACGGCGCGAAGAAGGAGAAGAGCTAGTGCCTCGCAAGGGTCCTGCCCCGAAGCACCCGGTCGTGGTCGACCCGGTCTACGGCTCCCCGCTGGTCACCAGCCTGATCAACAAGATCCTGATCGGTGGCAAGCGCTCCGTCGCCGAGCGCATCGTCTACGGCGCCCTCGAGGGCTGCCGCGCCAAGACGGACGCCGACCCGGTGATCACGCTCAAGCGCGCGCTCGACAACGTCAAGCCGACGATCGAGGTCAAGAGCCGCCGCGTCGGCGGTGCGACGTACCAGGTCCCGATCGAGGTCCGGACGCCGCGCCAGACCACCCTCGCGCTGCGCTGGCTCATCCAGTACTCCCGCGCCCGCCGCGAGAAGACGATGACCGAGCGGCTGATGAACGAGCTGCTCGACGCCAGCAACGGCCTCGGCGCCAGCGTCAAGCGCCGCGAGGACACGCACAAGATGGCCGAGTCGAACAAGGCCTTCGCGCACTACCGCTGGTAAACGCCGGCCGTCCCGCAGTCCAGCTAGAGCACCACATACCCCCCGGAAGAAGAGCAGCAGCAGTGGCCAGCAACGCGATCCTCGCCAAGACCCGGAACATCGGGATCATGGCGCACATCGATGCCGGCAAGACCACGACCACCGAGCGCATCCTGTACTACACCGGCATCACGTACAAGATCGGTGAGGTTCACGACGGCGCTGCCACCATGGACTGGATGGAGCAGGAGCAGGAACGCGGCATTACCATCACTTCGGCTGCGACCACCACGTTCTGGAAGTCGCGCGAAGGCCTTGTTCGACTCCGCCATCTTGTGCATGTCCTCGCGACGCTTCACGGCGGCGCCGAGGCCATTGCTGGCGTCCAGCAGCTCGTTCATGAGGCGCTCGGTCATCGTCTTCTCGCGGCGGCCGCGGGAGTAGGTGACCAGCCAGCGCAGCGCCAGCGTGGTGCTGCGGGCGGGGCGCACATCGACGGGGACCTGGTAGGTCGCCCCGCCGACGCGGCGGCTGCGGACCTCGAGGCTGGGCTTCACGTTGTCCAGCGCGCGCTTGAGCGTGATCACCGGGTCGGCGCCGGTCTTCTCGCGGCAGCCTTCCAGTGCGCCGTACTCGATTCGGTCGG
>JAODNS010000169.1 GCA_025465145.1 Frankiales bacterium | reverse complement strand
GCAGCGTGTAGGCGCCCTTCTCGGTGCCCTCCGCGCTGGTGAACGGACCGGTGCGGTCGAACGTCGGGACGTTCTGGCGGGTCAGGCAGATGCCGGCCGGGCGGTCGGTGTGGCCGAGGATCGTCCGCCAGGCCACCGCCGTCTCGTTGGCGTCGGCGGGGCGGACGACGTCGAGGCCGGGCACGGCGCGCAGCGACGCGAGGTGCTCGATCGGCTGGTGCGTCGGGCCGTCCTCGCCGAGGCCGATGGAGTCGTGCGTCCAGACGTAGGTGACCGGCAGGCCCATCAGGGCGGCCAGGCGGACGGCGCCGCGCATGTAGTCGGAGAAGACGAGGAAGGTGCCGCCGTAGACGCGGGTCCCGCCGTGCAGGGCGATGCCGTTCATGATCGCGCCCATGGCGTGCTCGCGGATGCCGAAGTGCAGCGTGCGGCCGTACGGCCCGCCGCTCCACGCCTTCGTCTGCGCGTCCTCGGGCAGGAAGGACGGCTCGCCCTCCATGGTCGTGTTGTTGCTCTCGGCGAGGTCGGCCGAGCCGCCCCACAGCTCGGGCAGCGCGGGCGCGAGGGCGGTGAGCACCTCGCCGCTCGCCTTGCGGGTGGCGACGCCCTTCTCGCTGGCGTCGAAGGTCGGCAGCGCGTTCTGCCAGCCGTCGGGCAGGCGGCGCGCGCGCAGCCGGTCCAGGAGGGCGACGCGCTCCGGGTTGGCGGCGGCCCAGGCGTCGTAGGCGGTCTGCCAGTCGGCGTGCAGCGCGCGGCCGCGGTCCACCACCTGCCGGGCGTGCGCGAGGACGTCGTCGGGCAGCACGAACGCGCGGTCCTCGAGGCCCATCACCTTCTTGGTGGCGGAGACCTCCTCGGCGCCGAGCGCGGAGCCATGGGCCTTGCCGGAGCCCTGCTTGTTCGGGGCGGGCCAGCCGATGACGGTGCGCAGCGCGATGAAGCTGGGCCGGTCGGGAGTGTCGCGGGCGGCGATCAGCGCGTCGTTCAGCGCCGCGACGTTCTCCTCGTACTGACCGTTCTCCGCCAGCCAGTCCACCCGCTGCACGTGCCAGCCGTAGGCCTCGTACCGGGCCGCCGTGTCCTCGCTGAACGCGATCCGGGTGTCGTCCTCGATGGAGATGTGGTTGTCGTCCCACACGAGGACGAGGTTCCCCAGGCGCTGGGTGCCGGCGAGGCTGCTGGCCTCGGCGCTGACGCCCTCCTCGAGATCGCCGTCGGACGCGATGCACCAGATGGTGTGGTCGAACGGGCTCTCGCCGGGCGCGGTGTCGGGGTCGAGCAGGCCGCGCTCGCGCCGGGCAGCCATGGCCATGCCGACGGCGTTGCCGACGCCCTGGCCGAGGGGGCCGGTGGTCGTCTCCACGCCCGGCGTGTGGCCGTGCTCGGGATGACCGGGGGTGAGCGAGCCCCACTGGCGCAGGTGCGCGAGGTCCTCGAGCGTCAGCCCGTAGCCGGACAGGTACAGCTGCAGGTACAGCGTCAGCGACGAGTGACCGCAGGACAGGACGAACCGGTCGCGGCCCACCCAGTCCGGGTCGGTGGGGTCGTGCCGGAGGAGCTTCTGGAACAGCAGGTACGCGACGGGGGCGAGGCTCATGGCGGTTCCGGGGTGCCCGGAGCCGGCCGCCTCCACGGCGTCCATGGCGAGTGCGCGGGTGGCGTCGACGGCCCGCCGGTCGAGATCTGTCCAGTCGAGAGTGGTGCTCTTGCTCACGCGGCGGTGCCTCTTCCTCGGGGGCGGATCTTGAACGCGACCCTAGACCTGACCGTCCCCACCTCAGACGGGCCCAACCCGGCAGGCCAGGGACGTTCGGCGTCGGTAGAGTTCCCGGCGTGACGACGCTGGCGGAGACGGCGACCGCCGCTGCGCCGGCGCGCCCGGCGCTGCTGTCGGCGCGGGACCGGGTGCTGGCCTACGTCGCCCTCACCAAGCCGCGGATCATCGAGCTGCTGCTCGTCACGACGGTCCCGACGATGGTGCTCGCCGCTCAGGGCGTGCCGTCGCTGCTGCTGGTGCTCGCCACGCTGGTGGGCGGCTCCCTGGCCGCGGGCAGCGCCAACGCGCTGAACTGCTGGTACGACCGGGACATCGACGGGGTCATGCACCGCACCGAGCGGCGGCCGCTCGCTCGCCACGTCGTCGAGCCGCGCAACGCGCTCGTCTTCGGCCTCGTCCTGGGCGTGCTCGCGACCGTCGAGCTGGCGCTGACGACGAACGTGCTGTCGGCGGTCCTGGCAGACGCGGCCATCGCCTTCTACGTGGTCGGCTACACGATGCTGCTCAAGCGGCGCACCTCGCAGAACATCGTGTGGGGCGGCGCGGCCGGCTGCATGCCGGTCCTGATCGGCTGGTCCGCAGTGACCGACTCGCTGTCCTGGGCGGCCCTGGTGCTGTTCGCGGTGATCTTCTTCTGGACGCCGCCGCACTTCTGGGCGCTGGCGATGCGCTACCGCGACGACTACGCCGCGGCCGGCGTGCCGATGCTGCCGGTGGTGGCGACCCCCGCGGCCGTCGCCCGGCGGATCGTCTTGTACTCGTACGCCATGGTCGCCACCTCCCTGCTGCTCCTGCTCGACCACTCCGGGCTGCTGTACGGCCTGTCCGCGGTGCTGCTCGGCGCAGTGTTCCTGCGCGAGGCGCACCTGCTGCAGCTGCGCGTGCGGCGCGGCGACGACGTGTCGCCGATGCGGCTGTTCCACTGGTCGATCACCTACCTCGCCCTGCTGTTCGTCGCCGTCGCGGTCGACCAGCTCGTCTGATGCGGGTCGCCCTCGCCGGGTGCTCGTCGATCGACGACTCGGACGAGCCGCTGCTGCTCGCCGCCCTCGCGCAGCACGGCGTCGAGGTCGAGGGCCTGCCGTGGGACGGCGACACCGACTGGGCAGCGTTCGACCTCGTCGTCGTCCGCTCCACCTGGGACTACCTCGACCGGTACGACGACTTCCTCGCCTGGGCCGACGCGGTCCCGCGGCTGGCGAACCCGGCGCGCGTCCTGCGGTGGAACACCGACAAGCGGTACCTCGGCCGGCTCGCTGCGGCCGGACTGCCGGTGGTGCCGACCACGTACGGCTGGGTCGCGCACGAGGGGCAGTACGTCGTGAAGCCGACGGTGTCGGCGGGCGCGCGGGACACGGCCCGCTACGGCCCGGACGACGAGGCTGTCGCTCGCGCGCACGTCGCGCGGCTGGGCGAGCGGGCGATGGTCCAGCCGTACCTGGACGCCGTGGAGACGGCCGCCGAGACCTCGCTGATCTACCTGGGAGGGACGTTCAGCCACGGCGCGTACAAGGGGGCGGTGCTGGCCGGCGCGGCCGCGGTCGGCCCCGGTGACGTCGAGATCGGGCCGCGCGAGCCGTCGGCGGACGAGCACGCGGTCGCGGAGCGGGTGCTCGCGGTGGTCGACGAGCCGCTGCTGTACGCGCGGGTCGACCTGCTGCCCGGACCCGACGGGCCGGTGCTGCTCGAGCTGGAGCTGGCCGAGCCGTACCTGTTCCTGGGCACGTCCGGCGGCGCCCCGGAGCGGTTCGCGGCTGCGATCATCGCGGCATGCCGGAGCTGACCGACGAGGAGTTCGAGGAGCTGTACGGGCGGTGGGCGCCGCCCGCGCTGGACGAGCTGGCCGCGCTGCTCGGACCGGTGCCGTGGTGGGTGGCGGGCGGCTGGGCGCTCGAGCTGTTCACGGGGGTGCCGAGGCCGCACGAGGACGTCGACGTGGGCCTGCCGCGCAGCGCGCTGCCCGACCTCGTCCGGCAGCTGGACCACCTGCACCTGTGGACCGCGCAGCACGGCGCGCTGCGGCCGCTGTCCGCCTACGACGCGCTGCCGGCGGACCACCAGCAGCTGTGGGCGCGCCGGGACGCGCAGTCGCCGTGGCTGCTCGACCTGCTGCTGACGCCCACCGACGGCGAAGACTGGGTGTTCAAGCGCGACCACCGGCTGCGGCTGCCGCTGGACCGCGCGATCCGTACGGCGAACGGGATCCCGCACCTCGCTCCCGAGGTCGTGCTGCTGCACAAGGCGCACCTGCGCCGGGCGAAGGACGAGCGCGACCTCGCGGTCGCGCTGCCGCTGCTGGACGAGCAGTCCCGCAGCTGGCTGCGTGACGCGTTGGCGCTGGCCGTTCCGGACAGCCCGTGGGGCGAGCTCGTCTAGTCGTCGCCGTAGACGCCGCGGACGACCCTCACGACCTGCTCCGGACTGGCGTGCGCGGCGAGGTCGGACTCGCTGACGACGCCGACCAGCTTCTGGCCGTCGATGACGGGCAGCCGCTTCACCTCATGCTTGGACATCGTCCGGCACAGGTCGTCGATGCTGTCGTCCGCGCCGATCGTCACGACCTCGCCCTGAGCGAGCGAGCCGGCGGTCGTCGACGCGGGGTCACCGCCGGTGGCGAGCACCTTCACGACGACGTCGCGGTCGGTGAGCATGCCTTTCAGCCGCTCGTCGTTGCCGCAGATCGGCAGCGCCCCGACCCCGAGGTCGGCCATCTTCTTCGCTGCGTCGAGCACCGTCTCGTCCTCGCCGATGCACTCGACGCCGCCGGTCATGATCTCGCGAGCCGTGCTGGCCATGTCTGCTCCTCCTGGTGGGCGTCCCTGTGCGACCGGTCTCCCCTGGCTGCGGCGCGTGAACCTCAGGGGCTGGGCGACGCGGCAGCCGTCTGCTCCGGCTGCGGGGACTCCGCTGCCGGACTCGCTTCGGCCGGCGACGGGACCGTCGAGGGCTCGGACGAGGGCGCGGACGTGGCCTCGACCGACGGGGCCACGCTCGGCTCAGCGGTGGCGGCAGCGGTGGCGACGCTGGTGGCCATGGATGACGGTGCACCGGAGGGCTGCGCGCTCGGCACCGCCTCCACCAGCCCGTTGCGCTGCAGCACCGCGAGCACCTCCGCCTGGACCGACTTCACCGTCGCGTAGACCTCCGCCACGTCCAGCTCAGCAGTCAGCTGCTCGAGCCCCTGCAGCCGGCTCCAGGCCTGCTGCAGCTCCGCCTCGACCTGCTCGGACGGCAGCGCCTCGAGCGAAACGACGAGCTGCACTGCGAGCGCCGCGGTGAGGCACTGCACGCAGTCGCGGTTGCCGGCGACCGCCGCGTTGACCGGCACCTGGACGTTGCTCTGCCCGATGACCAGCACCACCTGGAAGGCGACCGCGACCGTGGCGCAGCGCCGGCAGGAGGCGAGCGCGTAGGCCTCGTTCCGGTTCGTGACGGGCGCGCCGTCGACGACCTTCACCAGCGCGACGGCCACGTCGTAGACGACGGCGCCGTCCTTGGTGTTGACGGCCACCGCCTGGTTGCCCCCGGGCCGTACGCCGTCCGGCAGGTCGAACGGCGCCACCTGCGCCGTCGTGGGCTCACCGGCCTTGTCGGGGTTCGTCGTGAGGATCGCCTGCGCCGGGCCGCCGCTTTCGGGCCGCACCACCAGCAGGACGGGTGCGCCGGCAGTGCGGGGGATGAGCGCCATCGCCGGCTGCGCGCGCGCGGACAGCCGCGCCGGCTGGACCGCCGGGGACGCCCGGAACACGTCCGCGATCGTGCCGCGCTCCTGGTTGCTGACCGGCCGGTACTGGCCGTCCGGCCACCACGCCCAGGCCAGCAGCGCGAGCAGCAGGCCGGCACCGAGCAGGAAGGCGGCGCGCGCCGGCGGCCGGTCCTGCGTCGCAGTCCAGCCGTTGCGCGCGGTGCTGCGGGTGACGCGGACCAGTAGGTACGTGGTCGCCGCGACGGGGACTGCCAGCGCCAGCAGCGACAGCAGCCGGGCCAGCACCGGCACCGGGTCGCCGGAGGAGAACGAGGCGGCCAGCAGGTCCAGCTGCTTGCCGCCGCTGGTCCACGCCGTGGCCGCCATGCGCGGCAGCAGCAGCACGGCGGTCGCGAACATCGACAGCAGCAGGGGCACCACGACGAGCACCCAGGCGGTCACGATGACCCGCGCGCCGCGGCGCAGCGGGCTGGGCTTGCCCCAGTTCTGCGGCAGCGCCCCGAGCAGCGTCGGCTTCATGTGCGCGAACAGGTCGGGAACGCCGGTGAGGTCGGCGAGCACGTGGTAACCGTCCGCGCGGATGACCGGCGCGAGCTGCCGGACCATCTGCAGCAGCTGCGTCGCGACGCCGAGCAGCAGCGCGTCCTGCCGGGTCATCAGCCACGCGACCATCACGGCGACGGCGACGAGCGCGTTGAAGTAGAGGCCGCCCAGGTCGACGATCAGCCGGCCGCGGCGGGGGAGCCGGTACGAGTCGTCGACGTCGGTGTAGAAGGCGGGCCAGACGAGGTAGAGCCCGGCGCCCATGGCCCCCGGCGTCGCGCCGCCGTAGCGGCAGCCCGCCGCGTGGCCGAACTCGTGGAACCCGGCTGAGACGACCGTGAGGGCGAAGACGGCGAGCAGCAGCCCCGGCCGGTCGAACGCCTGATGGGTCGCCGACGCCAGCCCCTTCTCGACGAGGACGAACCAGCAGACGCCGACGAACGCCAGCAGGACGGGCACGACGACCCAGGGCCGGAACAGCCACGTGAAGGGCGTCGTCAGCCGCCGCGTCACCGCGGGGTCGGAGACGACGACCTTCAGCCGCAGGGCGAGCAGCGGGTTCGACTTCTGCAGCACCGGCTCGGCGCCGTCGACGTCGTGCAGGACGCCGAGCGGCTCCAGCTTGCCGAGCAGGTGCTCCACGTCCTCCGCGGCGGCCGTCTTCCCGATGCGTGCACTGAGCACCTCGGCCAGCTCGGCGGGACCGCGGCGGCCGTCGACCTCCGCGAGCAGCGCGTACAGCAGCGGGGTCAGCTGCAGGGTCTGGCCGTCGGCGCGACGCACGAGCGAGCGGGTCGACTCGTACCCGGACCCGCCGAGCTCGCCGAGCAGCTCGACGCCGTCCGCGCGCCGCGGGGGAGAGGTCCCGACGGACGCGGGCGGCGGGGCTGTCACAGGAGAGCTACTGCGTGACGGCGGCGTCCTGGGCCGCAGTCGCCTGCGCCGTCACGCCGTCGAGGTCCTGGTGGATGATCGCCGTCTGGCTCGCGACGGACGTGGCCGTCGAGTCGACCGAGCCGATGTTCGCGCTGACCGACGCGTCGATCGGCGCGGCGATGTTCCCGTTGGCCGCCACCGCACCGGCGATCGGCGCTGCGACGTCCGCGTCCGCGGCGATGTCGAGGTCCACGTTGAGCAGGTTGCCTGACGACAGGTCGCCCGTCTGGACGGCGCCGTCGGCCGGGGCCGGGGCATCAGCCGGAGCGGGCGCGGCCTGGTCGACGCTGGCGGTCTGCGGCGCGTCGGCGATCGCGTCGCCGGAGATGCCCTGGTCGATGAGGACCTGCTGCTGCGCGACGCCGGTGGCCTCGGAGCCGATGGACAGGACGTTGGCGGAGGCGGCGGCCTCGATGGGGGCGGCGACGTTGAGGTTCGCGGCCACGGCGAGGTCGACAGGAGCGGCCAGGTCGAGGCCCAGGTCGACGTCCGCGTTGAGGTCGAGCAGCGAGATGACCTCCTTCGTCGGAAGCGCGGTCGCTCCCTCGGCGTCGAGGTCAGCGGCGGACAGGCGGTCGGTCTCGCTCATGGCTCTCCCTGGCGTCGGCGATCTTGTCGACACGCTTCCCGGGGAGCGCGGGGGCCAATCGCCCGGGAACGGATGAAATCGGGTCATACCGCAGCGAGTGCGCGTCCTTCGCGGAGACCGGGACGACGGCGCCGTGGGCGCGGGTCATCAGCACGAGCCGGGAGGCCGCGATGAGGACCAGGCAGGCGCCGGCGAGGTGCGCGCCCACCAGTACGACGGGCAGCGAGGTGAAGTACTGCGTCCAGCCGATGGCGGCCTGACCGACCTCCACCGCGAGCAGCACCCCCGCCGCGCGCATGACCGCCGGGGGAGCGTCCGTCGCCTTCAGCGCGAACCAGGTGGCGATGCTCAGCCCGATCAGCAGCATCACGAGGTCGGCGTGCAGCTGGCTCACCGAGGCCGGGCTGAAGCCGGTCCGACCCGCCTCCACGTCACCCGAATGCGGCCCCGAGCCGGTGACGACGGTGCCGACGGCGAGGGTGACGGCGAGCACCACGAGCACCAGCTGGCTGAGCCGCCGCAGCGGCTGCTTCACGACGAGCAGCACCGGGCCGTCGGACTCGCGGGTGCGCACGTGCAGCAGCACGGCCAGCCCGATCAGGAGCATCGACAGCAGGAAGTGCGCCATGACGGTCCACGGGTTCAGCCCGGTCAGCACCGTGATGCCGCCGAGCACCGCCTGCGCGGGGATGCCGAGGAACACCACGACCGCCAGCCGGACGAGCGACCGTCGACGCGGCCGCTGCCGGACGACGGCGACCACGGTGGCCATGACGATCGCGGTGAGCACGAACGTGAGCAGTCGGTTGCCGAACTCGATCAGCCCGTGGGCGGCGTACTCGGACGTCGGCGTGTAGGTCGTCTCGGTGCACCGCGGCCAGGTGGGGCAGCCGAGACCGGACGCGGTCAGGCGCACCGCGCCGCCGGTGACGACGATGCCGGCATTGGCCACGACGCTGGCGAGGGCGAGCCGCGAGACCGTGCGCTGCGACGGGCCGGCCATGCCCGCAAGCCTACGGTGGCGCACGCGTCCCGGCCTGCCTGAGAAGATGGCGGACCCAACGAACCAGGAGTGCTCGTGCTCGACCTCGCAGGTACCTCGTCCGTCGTCACCGGCGGCGCCTCCGGCCTCGGCGAGGCCACCGTCCGCGCGCTGGCCGCCCGGGGCGCGGCGGTCGTCGTCGCCGACCTGCAGGACGAGAAGGGCAAGGCCGTGGCCGCCTCCGTCGGCGGCACCTACGTCCACACCGACGTCACCGACACCGAGCAGGTCATCGAGGCGGTGACCGCGGCCGGCGAGCTCGGTCCGCTGCGCACGCTGGTCACCGCCGCCGGCATCGGCTGGGCCACGCGCACGGTCGGCCGGGACGGCGAGTTCAGCTCGGCGCACGACCTGGGCGTGTTCAGCAAGGTGCTCAGCATCAACCTCGTCGGCACGTTCAATTGCATCCGCATCGCGGCCACCGCGATGGGCCGGACCCAGCCCGTCGACGCCGACGGCTCGCGCGGCGCCATTGTCACGCTCGCGTCCGTCGCCGCGTTCGACGGCCAGATCGGCCAGGCCGCGTACTCCGCCAGCAAGGGCGGCATCGTCGGCATGACCGTGCCCTTGGCGCGGGACCTCGCAGCGGTCGGCGTACGGCTGAACTGCGTCGCGCCCGGGCTGTTCGACACGCCCATCTACGGCGAGGGCGAAGCAGCCGAGCAGTTCAAGGACAAGCTCAAGCGGGACGTGCTGTTCCCCAAGCGGCTCGGGTCGTCCGACGAGCTCGCGTCGATGGTGGTCGAGCTGCTCGTCAACTCGTACGCGAACGCCGAGGTCGTCCGCGTGGACGGCGGCGCGCGCCTGCAGCCGAAGTAGCCGGTGACGAGCGACGCGGCGTCCGCCGCCGAGATGCGCCGCGTCATGGGCACGTTCGTCAGCGGCGTCACCGTGGTGGCGGGCATGTCCGACGGGGTGCCGGTCGGCTTCGCCTGCCAGTCGTTCGCGTCCGTGTCGCTGGAGCCGCCGCTGGTGCTGTTCTGCCCGGCGCACACGTCGCGGTCGTGGCCGCTCATCCAGGCCACCGGCCGCTTCGTCGTCAACGTCCTCGCGGCGGACCAGGAGGACCTCTGTGTCCGGTTCGCCACCCGCGACGTGGACAAGTTCGCCGACGTCGGCTGGACCGAGACGCCGTGGGGGCCGGCGCTGGACGGCGTCCTGTCCACGGTCCGCTGCGAGGTCGAGGCGGTGCACCCGGCCGGCGACCACGACATCGTCATCGGGCACGTGCGCGAGCTCGTGCCGCACCGCGATGCCGGACCGCTGGTCTTCTTCCGGGGTGCCTTCGGGCTCGACTCCTGACAGGGTGGCCGCTATGAGCAACGACGTCGAGTCCGTGGAGCGGGTCATCGCCGCTCCGTCCGAGAAGATCTTCGCGCTGCTGGCCGACGCGTCGAAGCACCGCACGTTCGACGGCTCGGGCACCGTCCGCCACGCGTCGAAGGCGCCCGCCCGCCTCGGCCTCGGGTCGACCTTCGGGATGGGCATGCGGATCGGCCTGCCGTACTCGATGAAGAACACCGTCGTCGAGTACGAGGAGAACCGCCGCATCGCCTGGCAGCCGCGGCCCGCGTACCCGCTCATCACACGGCTGATCGGCGGCCGGATCTGGCGCTACGAGCTCGAGCCGGTCGAGGGCGGCACGCGCGTCCGGGAGAGCTGGGACATCTCGCAGGAGCAGGTGAAGGCGCTGATGGAGCCGATGCGCGGGATCACGCGCCGGAACATGGCGAAGACGCTCGAGCGGATCGAGCAGCTCGTCACCTGACGAGCTGCTCCACCAGCCGCTCCAGCTCGGCCGCCGGGTCGTCCGTCAGCCCGGCGTGCACCTGCCCGGTCTGCAGCACCGTGCTGCGCGGCGCCGTCAGCCACCGGAACCGCTGTCCGAGGCTGGTGGCGCCGGCCGGGCCGTCGCCCTCGCAGGTGCGGCAGACCGCCTGCAGCGCCTCCGCCAGCGCGTCGAGGTCGATGGCGCCGTCGAGCATCCGCAGGCGCGCCTCGTCGACGTGCGTGAGCGCCCGCAGGAAGTCGCGGTCCTGGCAGTACAGAACGACGCCGACGTTGACCAGCTCGCCCCGCTGCACCTGGGGAACGGCGCGCAGCACCGCGTACTCGAACGTGCTCACGGCCGCCACCCCTCGTGCCGCTGGACCCGTGCGCCGAGGTGGCCCACGTACGCCTCGCGCACCGCGTCGGCCTTGGCGAAGCCCGGCTCGTCGGCGAGCCAGACGTCGGGCACCAGCGCGAGCACCTCGTGCAGCAGCTCCGGCGTCACCCGCTCGCTGAGCTCGGCGTCGGCGGCCGCGCGGTCGGTCGACATCGCGGACAGGACGTGGTCGCCTACGTCGTACGGCCGGTCGACCGCGCCCTCGGCGCGCGCCCAGCTGTGGTGGAAGATCAGCGACGCGCCGTGGTCGATGAGCTGCAGGCGGCGGTGCCACATCAGCAGGTTGGGGTTGCGCCAGCTGCGGTCGACGTTGCTGATCAGCGCGTCGAACCACAGCACCCGGCTGGCCAGCTCCGGCGCGACCGTGTGCGCGACCGGGTCGAAGCCCAGCGCGCCCGGGAGGAAGTCGAGCCCCAGGTTGAGGCCGCCGCTCGCCCGCAGCAGGTCCTGCACCTCCTCGTCCGGCTCGGACCGGCCGAGCAGCGGGTCGACCTCGACGAGTACGAGCTCGGGTACGGGCAGTCCGATCCGCCGGGCCAGCTCGCCGCAGAGCACCTCCGCCACGAGCACCTTGCGGCCCTGGCCCGCGCCGACGAACTTCACGACGAAGGTGCCGAGGTCGTCGGCCTCCATGAGCCCCGGCAGCGAGCCGCCCTCGCGCAGCGGCGTGACGTAGCGCGTCGCCGTCACCGTTCGGAGCACGGGGGAACCCTATGGTCGCGGCATGACGGCGGCGCAGGTCCTCGGCAGGGCGTTCTCGGACGACCCCGTCTTCGGCTGGCTGCTCGCCGGCCGCTCGCACCCGGAGCGCCGGCTGACGGAGGTGTTCGACGCGTTCGAGGCCGCGGCTCGCCGTACGCCGGACGCGCAGGTGCTCGTGCACGAGCAGGTCGCCTCCATCTGGCGGCCGCCCGGCGCGTGGAAGGCGGGCGGCCTCGACGTGCTGCGCAGCGGGCCACGGCTCGTGCGCGCGTTCGGCCCCGGGCTGGTGCGGTCGCTGCGGCTGCTCAGCGCCGTCGAACGGGCGCACCCCGCGGAGCCGCACTGGTACCTCGAGGCCGTCGGCGTGGTGCCGGAGGCGCGCGGCCGTGGGCTCGGCGGGACGGTGCTGACGCCGGTGCTCGAGCGCTGCGACGCGGCCGGCCTGCCGGCGTACCTGGAGAGCAGCAACCCGCGGAACATCCCCTTCTACGAACGGTACGGGTTCTCGACCCGGCCGCTGTTCGACCTGCCGGCGGGCTGCCCGGTCATCACCCCCATGTGGAGGGACCCCCGCTGATGCGGTTCTCGCTCGAGCTCGTCGTCGTCCCCGTCTCGGACATCGACCGCGCAAAGGCGTTCTACCTGGACCGCTGCGGGTTCGACCTGTCGGTCGACCACAGCGCGGGGCCGGACTTCCGCGTCGTGCAGGTGACGCCGCCCGGCTCGGCCTGTTCCGTCGCGCTCATGCGGAACCCGGACGCCGCCGGCTCGGTGCAGGGGCTGCACCTGGTCGTCGAGGACCTGGAGGCGGCCCGCGCGGAGCTGCTCGGGCGCGGCGTCGAGGTCGGGGAGCCGTACCACTTCGGTGCCCAGGGTCAGCAGCCCGGGTTCGACCCGGAGCGGCGCAGCTACAGCTCGTTCGCGGGCTTCAGCGACCCGGACGGGACGGGCTGGCTCGTCCAGGAGGTCAAGCCCTAGCCGGTCACTCCCACCGGAACAGGCGGCTGGCCAGCGCCAGCCCGCCGACCGCCCACGCCGCCAGTGCCAGCACGTCCCGTACGGGTACCGCGTGCCCGGCCTGGAGCACCTCGCGCAGGCCGTCCGACAGCGCCGCGGTGGGCAGCAGGCGCAGCACCGGCTCGGCCGCGCCCAGCTGCGACAGCGGGAACAGCACGCCGCCGAGGACGAGCAGCACGAACCACAGCAGGTTCGCGGCGGCGAGGGTGGTGAGCCCGCGCAGGGTGCCGCCGAGGAGCAGCCCGAGGCCGCTGAACGCCGCCGTACCGAGGACGACGAGCGCGATGACGGCGAGCGGCGATCCGTGCGGGTCCCAGCCGAGCAGCAGCCCGACCACGCAGATGAGCGCGAGCTGGACGAGCTCGACGGCGAGCACGGCCAGGGTCTTGGCCAGCAGCAGGACCGACCGGGGGAGCGGTGTCGCGCCGAGCCGCTTGAGGACGCCGTACTGCCGCTCGAAGCCGACGCCGATCGCCTGCCCGGTGAAGGCGCTCGACATGACGGCGAGGGCGATGACGCCGGGTACGAAGAAGCCGACGCGGTCGTCGCCCGGGACGTGGACGAACGGGATGAGCGTCAGCACGACCAGCAGCCCGAGCGGGATGACCAGGGTCAGCAGGACCTGCTCGCCGTTGCGGAGCATCAGCGTCAGCTCTGCCCGCGTCTGCGCCTTGAGCATCTGGCCGGTCGGCGCGGCGCCGGGGGCTGGGGCTAGGGCGCCGGGGGACCAGGTCACGCGCGCAGCTCCCGTCCGGTCAGCTCGAGGAACACGTCCTCGAGGCTGCGGCTGCGCAGGTCCTCCGCGAGGACGCCGCGCCGGGCGGCCCACGCGGTGACGTCCGCGTACAGCTGGGGCGTCACCGCGCCGGCGACGACGTAGCGGCCGGGCACCTCCTCGGCCGCGCCCGGCAGGTCGCTGAGGTCGAGGCCGGGCGCAGCGGTGAAGCGGAGCCCGTCGCCGCGGGTCAGCTCGGCCACCGTGCCGGCGGCGACGACGTGGCCGGCGTCCACGACCACGACCTGGTCGGCCAGCCGCTCCGCCTCGTCCAGCAGGTGGGTCGTGAGCACGACGGTGACGCCGTCCGCTCGCAGCGCCTCGACCAGCTCCCAGGTCGCCCGGCGCGCCTGCGGGTCCAGCCCCGCCGTGGGCTCGTCGAGGAAGACCAGCTCGGGCCGCCCGACTACCGCCATGGCCAGCGACAGCCGCTGCTGCTGGCCGCCGGACAGGCGGCGGTAGCTCGTCCTCGCGACGTCGGTCAGGGCCAGCCGGTCGAGCAGGTCGGCGGGGTCGAGCGGGTTCCGCGCGTACGAGGCCACCAGCCGGAGCATCTCGGCCGCCGTCAGGCCGGGGTACGCCCCGCCGGACTGCGGCATGACGCCGACCCGCGGGCGCAGCGCCGGGTCCTTCGGAGCCAGCCCGAGCACGCGGACCGCGCCACCGTCCGGCTGCCGGAAGCCCTCGCACACCTCGACGGTGGTCGTCTTGCCGGCTCCGTTCGGGCCGAGCAGCGCCAGCACGGAGGCGGTCGGGACGCTTAAGGAGACGCCGTCGACGACCGCTCGGCCGCCGTACCGCTTGACCAGCCCGTCCACCTCGAGCGCGGGCGTGGTCACACGGCCAGCCTAGGAGTGGCGCTTCCGGCGCGCCTGCCGCGGAACCCAGAGCATCCGCGCCGGCGCGCCGGGTACCCCGCCCGGCGCGACACGCCGCGGCCGGATGTTCCGGGTTCCGTCCCGCCGGCGCTGTGTCGTCGACGCCACCTGCGCGGGGTTCGACGCCGGCATCGATATACGCGACACTGTTGTTGTGAAAAGCATGGGCAGCACCGAGGCGCTCGGGGACGTGCGCACCCGCGACCGGGTGAGCTCCCTGCTGCTCGAGCTCGGACCGTCCACCGCCACCGCGCTCGCCGACCGCACCGGCCTCACCGTCGCGGCGGTCCGCCGCCACCTCGACGCGCTCGTGGCAGACGGCACCGTCAGCACCCGCACGCCGCGGCTGCGCGCCGTGAAGCGCGGCCGGCCGGCCCGGCTGTACGCGCTCACCGACGCGGGCCACGCCGCCGGCCCGAACGGCTACGACGCGCTCGCCGTCAGCGCGCTGCGCTTCATGACGGCCGAGCAGCTCGACGCGTTCGCCCAGGCCCGCGGCGCCGAGCTGGAGAAGCGGTACGCCGGCGTGCGCACGCCGGAGCAGCTCGCCGAGCGGCTCACCGCCGACGGCTACGCCGCCTCCACCGGACCGCAGGGGACCGGCGTGCAGCTGTGCCAGCACCACTGCCCCGTCCAGCACGTGGCCACCGAGTTCCCCCAGCTGTGCGACGCGGAGACGGCGGCCCTCGGCCGTCTGCTCGACGTGCACGTCCAGCGCCTCGCGACCATCGCCCACGGCGACGGCGTCTGCACCACCTTCATCCCTACCGGAAGGCCCACGTCATGACGACGACCCCCGACCAGCTCGAGGGGCTTGGCACGTACAAGTTCGGCTGGGCCGACTCCGACGTCGCCGGCGCCGCCGCCAAGCGCGGGCTCAACCAGGACGTCGTCCGCGACATCTCGTCGAAGAAGGACGAGCCGCAGTGGATGCTCGACCTGCGCCTCAAGGGCCTGAAGCTGTTCGAGAAGAAGCCCATGCCGACGTGGGGCAGCGACCTGTCCGGCATCGACTTCGACAACATCAAGTACTTCGTCCGGTCCAGCGAGAAGCAGGCCGCGACGTGGGAAGACCTGCCGGCCGACATCAAGAACACCTACGACAAGCTCGGCATCCCGGAGGCGGAGAAGCAGCGCCTCGTCGCGGGCGTCGCGGCGCAGTACGAGTCCGAGGTCGTCTACCACTCGATCCGCCAGGACCTCGAGGAGAAGGGCGTCCTCTTCCTCGACACCGACACCGCGCTCAAGGAGCAGCCCGAGCTGTTCCGCGAGTACTTCGGCAGCGTCATCCCCGTCGGCGACAACAAGTTCGCCGCGCTCAACACCGCCGTGTGGTCGGGCGGCTCGTTCATCTACGTCCCGCCGGGCGTGAAGGTCGACATCCCGCTGCAGGCCTACTTCCGCATCAACACCGAGAACATGGGCCAGTTCGAGCGGACGCTGATCATCGCGGACGAGGGCTCGTCGGTGCACTACGTCGAGGGCTGCACCGCGCCGATCTACAGCTCCGACTCACTGCATTCGGCGGTCGTCGAGATCATCGTCAAGAAGGACGCGCACGTCCGCTACACGACCATCCAGAACTGGTCGAACAACGTCTACAACCTCGTCACCAAGCGCACCTCCGTCGCCGAGGGCGGCCGGATGGAGTGGATCGACGGCAACATCGGCAGCAAGGTCACGATGAAGTACCCGGCCTGCTACCTGCTCGGCGAGCGCGCCTCCGGCGAGACCCTGTCGATCGCGTTCGCCGGCCCCGGCCAGCACCAGGACGCCGGCGCGAAGATGGTGCACGCGGCTGCCAACACGACGTCCAACATCGTGAGCAAGTCGGTGGCGCGCGGTGGTGGCCGGACGAGCTACCGCGGCCTCGTGCAGGTGCAGGAGGGCGCGCACGGCAGCAAGGCCAACGTGAAGTGCGACGCGCTGCTCGTCGACACGATCAGCCGCAGCGACACGTACCCGTACGTCGACGTCCGCGAGGACGACGTCTCCATGGGCCACGAGGCCACCGTCAGCAAGGTCGGCGAGGACCAGCTCTTCTACCTGATGAGCCGCGGCCTGGCCGAGGACGAGGCGATGGCGATGGTCGTGCGCGGCTTCGTCGAGCCGATCGC
>JAODNS010000165.1 GCA_025465145.1 Frankiales bacterium | reverse complement strand
GCCGGGGTCAGCCGCCCTGACCGGGCACGGTCGGGTCCGGCGCCGGGTCCGGGGACGTCGGCGCACCGCTCGAGCCGAAGAACGACTGCGCCGCACCCACCCCCGCCACCGCACCGGACGCGGCCGCCACCTGGACCAACTGCAGCCCCGGCGTGAGGTCGCCTGCCGCGTACACGCCCTTCACCGTCGTCTGCCCCTCCGCGTCGACGGCGACGTAGCCCTCGTCGTCGAGCTCGCAGCCGAGCTGCTCGGCGAGCCCGACCCGCGGCTCGTGCGCGAGCGAGAAGAACACCAGCGACGTCGGCAGCGCGCGCCCGCTCTGCAGCAGCACGGACTCCAGCGACCCCCGCAAGCCGACGAACTCGACGACGTCCTCCTCCACCAGGTCGATCCCGTTGTCGGCCATCTGCAGCCGGCACTGCTCGTCGCCGGCGAAGCGGTGCCCATTGGTCACCACGGTGACCGAGCGCGCCCAGTTGAGCAGCGTCGTCGCGAACCCGACCAGGTGCACGTCCCAGCCGATCGCGACGACGTCCCGGTCGCGCGCCTCGTACCCGTCGCAGGCCGGGCAGTGGAAGACCGACGCCCCGTAGTGCTCGTCGAAGCCGCGCACCTCCGGCACCACGTCCTTGACGCCGCTGGCGAGGACGACCCGGTGCGCCAGCCACTCGCCGGCGTCGGATGACACCGTGAACAACGAGTCGGTACGGGAGATCGACGTGACCGATCCCGTCACCACGGAGGCCGTGGGGTAGGCAAGCAGCTCCTCGCGTCCGCGCGCGAGGAGCTCGACCGGCGTCTGCGGGTCGCGGCCGAGGTACCCGTGCGACCGCTCGACCATCCCCGAGCGGTACTCCTCGGAGTCGACCACCACGACCGACCGCCTGTACCTGCCCAGCCACAGCGCCGCCGCCAGGCCCGCCGGGCCACCGCCGACGACGACGGCGTCGACCTCGCGCGCGCTCATGCCGGCATCAGCAGGCCGCGCGCCTGCACCGTCTCCAGCGACAGCGTCCGGTAGCCCACGTCCTCGAACAGCACCACGATCCGGTCCCCCTCGTAGCGCATCACGACGCCCTCGCCCCACGACGCATGCGCGACCCGGGACTGCAGCGCGTACGGCGAGCTGGCCGCATCCGGCTGCTCCGAGGCCGTTCCGGCGGCGCAGGTGTCGCAGTTGCCGCACTGCGTGCCGTACTGCTCGCCGAAGTACGCGAGCAGGTACTGCCGCCGGCAGCCCTGCGTCTCGGCGTACCCGCGCATCATCTCGATCCGGGACCGCTCCACCCGGCGGTGCGCCTCGCCCACCTCCACGGCGGAGGCCGCTGCCTCCCGCGGGGTGCCGAGTCCGTCGACGGCGGACAGCCGTCCGTCCCCGTCGACGGCGACCGTCCCGACCTGCTCGAGCAGGTTGACCAGGCCGGCCAGCCGGTTCGTGGAGATGCCCATCAGGTCCGCGAGCTCGGCCGGCGCCACCGGCTCGTGCGCGTGCCCGAGCAGGACGCCGACCCGCTGCAGCGCGGCCGGGTTCGGGGTCGAAGAGGCGAAGAACTTGCGCAGCCCCAGGTCCTCCGGCCGGTAGAACAGCACCGCCTCCGCGGCGTCCCCGTCGCGGCCGGCGCGGCCGATCTCCTGGTAGTAGCTGTCGAGCGAGTCGGCCACCTCCGCGTGCAGCACGAAGCGCACGTCGGCCTTGTCGATGCCCATGCCGAACGCCGTCGTCGCGACGACGACCTCGAGCGAGCCCGCGAGGAACAGGTCCTGCACCGACTCGCGGTCCGCTGCGCGCAGGCCCGCGTGGTACGCCGCCGCGTTCAGCCCGTAGTCCTGCAGCTCGGCCGCCAGCTGCTCGGCGCTCTTGCGCGTCGCCGTGTAGACGATGCCCGGCTTCTGCTCGCCCATGGCGCGCAGAACGACGGCCTCGCGCTTCTGGTCCTCGTCGCGGAACGCCTCGACCGTCAGCCGCAGGTTCGGCCGGTCGAACCCGTGCACGATCTGCACCGGGTCCGTCAGCCGCAGCCGCTGCACGATCTCGTCACGTACGGGCGGGGACGCGGTCGCCGTGAGGGCGAGCACCCGTGGCCGGCCGAGCCGCTCGATCGCGTTGCCGAGCCGCAGGTAGTCCGGCCGGAAGTCGTGCCCCCACGAGGAGATGCAGTGCGCCTCGTCGACGACGAACAGCGACGGCTTCGCGGCGGCCACCGCGTCCAGCACCTCGGGCTTGGCGAGCTGCTCCGGCGCGAGGAAGAAGAACTCGACCGTCCCGGCCTGCAGCCGCTCGAACGCCTCGGCGAGCTGCTTGTCGGACAGCGAGCTGTTGGCGTGCACCGCGCCGCCGGAGCCCTCCCGGGCGACCAGCGCGGCGACCTGGTCACGCTGGAGCGCGATGAGCGGGCTGACCACGACGGTCGGGCCGTCGAGCAGGACGGCGGGGACCTGGTAGACCGCGCTCTTGCCGGCGCCGGTCGGCATGACGACGAGGGCGTCGCTGCCGGACATGACGGCTTCCATCGCCTCGAGCTGGCCGGGGCGGAGCTGCTCCCACCCGAACTCCTGCGCGGCCGTGCGGAGGAGCGCGTCGCGCGTGCTGGTCAGGGTGCTGCTCCCGGGGCCGAGGGGGTGGAGGGGGACGTACCCCTTCGCCGCCGTCTCAGCCGCGGGTCGTGCGGGAGTGCAGCAGCGCGCGCGACCGGGCGAGCGCGGAGGCGCGCGGGGTGAGCCGGGCGCGCAGCTCGGCCGCCTCGCGGAGCGTGTCGAGCAGCTCCTGGCGGCGACGACGTCGCTCGCGCAGGGCGTCCGGGGTGGCGGTGGTCACGACCGACACGTACCCGCTCATCTCGGCCGCCACCTGCCCCTGCGGTGACGTCGCCCTCACCCGCCGGAGGAGCGGCGCGGCAGGGCCCTGACGTTGGAGGGCAGCGCGGCCAGCCGGGAGACAGGTGCCGGCTGGCTGGGCACGGTGGGCCCGGCCGTGCTGCGCAGCTGCTGGCGGAGCGCGGCGATCTCGCGGGCGAGTTCGTCGTGCCGCTCGCCGGCCCGGGCCAGGGCGGCGAGCGCCTCGTCCCGCTCGCGGGTGATCTCGTTGAAGACGGCGAGGTCGTACGCGTCGTCCGCGTCGGCCACGGCCGTCCGCGGGAGGCCGAACGAGAACCGCGCGGAGTACGACAGCCCACCCGCGGCGAGCGCGGCAGCCGCGGACACGAGCAGGCCGAGCCGGATCCCGCCGGCGTCCACGGCCGCACCGGCGGCGGCGGTGCCGACGGCGATGCCCAGGAAGTTGGCCGTGCTGGCCCAGGTGAAGGCCTCGGTCCGGCTGCGCTCGGGCGCCACCGAGGACATGATCGACAGCATCACGGCGGTCGCCGGCGCGATGGCCACGCCCGCGAACAGCAGCAGCGCGGCCATCGTCCAGACCCCGCTGGCCAGCAGGGGCAGCAGCCCGCCGATCGCGACGAGGCAGAGCAGCGTGACGAGCTGCCAGGCCGGCGGCCGGCGCCAGCTGCGGCTGCCGAACCAGATCCCGCCCGCGAGGCTGCCGGCGAACCAGATGGCGAGCAGCGTGCCGGTGGAGGCCGCGCCGCCGTGGTCGGTGGCGAAGCTGGCGATGGACACCTCGAAGGCCGCCAGCCCCGCGGTCGACGCGGCGATGACGGCGAGCAGCCAGCGGACCCCCGGCTCGGTGAGTGGCCCTCGCCAGCGGCGCGACTGGTAGCCGGGGCGCCAGCGCCGGGAGTGCGGGGCCAGTGCGAACACGACGGCACCGGCGCCGCTCAGACCCGCGGCGACGAGGACGGCCGCAGCGGGCGCGACGACAGCGACGAGACCGCCGACCAGCAGCGGGCCGCCGAGCTCGCAGGCCTCCACCACCAGCGCCTCGAAGCTGAACGCGGTCTCGCGCTGCTCGTCGTCGGACAGCAGCGTCGGCCACAGGGCGCGCATGCAGGCGGACATCGGCGGAAGGACGGCGCCGGCAGCGGCGGCGGCGGCCAGGGCGACGAACGGCGGCGCGCTGTCGTGCATGGCGAGCAGGACGCAGGCCAGCGCGGCCGGGTGCAGCACGCCGGTGACGAGCAGCACGGCGGTCTGGCCGTGCGTGTCGACGAGGCGACCGAGCAGGGGAGCGGTGACCGCGACGGCCACCGCGAACGCGGCGCTGACGCTGCCGGCCGTGACGAACGAGCCGGACTCGTGCCGGACGTACAGCAGCAGGGCAAGCAGGATCATGCTGCCGGGCAGGCGGGCGAGCAGGTACGGCAGAACGGTGCGGGCGACGCCGGGTTGGCGCAGGACCCGCGAGTAGCGACCGCTCACAGCACCTCCCCTCCGTCGTCCGGTACGGCTGCTTCGGCACGATCCAGTAACGGGTGAAGCCGATCGGGTCGTCGCGTTCTGACCCGGACGGGCCATCTGGGGGCTCAAGGACGCCCCCCAGCGGACGAAGCAGTACGGGAAGCCCGCGTCCATGACCTCGCCGTCCCCCTGGAGCAACCGTGTCGCCTGCTGCCTGGCTGCCGCGCACGCGGCCGTCCAGGCTCGACACGTACGTCTACGGCGTGATCGGGCTGGCCTTCGCGGCGCTGCTGTACATGCTGCTGGCGCAGCTCCCGGCCGACCTGCAGCTGCCGCACCTGAACGTGCTCGTCTTCGCCGCGCTCCTGGTCGTCGGCGAGTCCCAGCCGATCGTCATCTCGCGCGGCGACGACGACCTCGACGAGGTCACCATCGCGAGCATCTTCATCATGGCGCTGGTCGTCCTCGGGCCGGCCTGGCTGCTGCTGCTCGCCCAGGTCTGCGCCGTGACGTTCGACGACGTGCGCCGCCGCAAGAACCTCAAGCGGCTGCTGTTCAACAACGCGCAGCTGGTGCTGAGCGGCCTCGCGACCCGCGCCGTGTTCTGCCTGATGACCGGGCGGAGCTTCGCCGGTGACGACGCGCCGATGTCGGTGCGGGAGGTGCTGCCCGCGCTCGCGTCGGGCGCGCTGTTCTTCGTCCTGAACAACGGCCTCACCGGCGTCGTGGTGGCGCTGGCGCTGGCGAAGCCGGTCGTACCGCACCTGCGCGACGACGTGCGCTTCCAGCTGTCCACGTCCGGCGTGCTGCTCGCCTTTGCGCCGGTCGTGATCGTCGCGACGGACTTCTCGCTGCTGCTCGTCCCGCTGATGATGCTGCCGATCTTCGCCGTGCACCGCAGCGCGAAGCTGGCCGCCGAGCGCGAGCGGCAGGCGCTGCACGACGGTCTCACCGGCCTCCCGAACCGGCTGATGCTGCAGGAGCGGACCGGCCGTGCGCTCGACGAGGGCGCCCGCAACGGGTCGTCCACGGCGGTGCTGCTGATCGACCTGGACCACTTCAAGGAGATCAACGACACCCTCGGCCACTACGTCGGGGACCAGCTGCTCACCCAGGTGGCGAACCGGCTGCGCGAGAGCCTGCGCGAGGGCGACACCGTGGCCCGCCTGGGCGGCGACGAGTTCGCGATTCTCGCCTGCGACCTCGGGTCGCAGGCGGACGCCGAGCAGGTCGCCCGTCGCGTCGTCGCCGGGCTCATGCAGCCGTTCAGCATCGACGGCGTACGCCTCGACGTGCAGGCCAGCGTCGGCATCGCGCTGTCACCCGACCACGGCGACGACGTCTCGACGCTGATGCAGCGGGCCGACGTCGCGCTGTACTCCGCCAAGGAGCACCGGGGCACGTTCGCCTTCTACTCACCCGAGGGCGACCTGCACAGCGTCGAGAAGCTCGCTCTGCTCGGCGAGCTGCGCGAGGGCATCTCCGCTGGTCAACTCGTCGTCCACTACCAGCCGAAGTGCGACGCCGGCAGCGGTGGCCTGGTCGGGCTGGAGGCGCTGGTCCGCTGGCAGCACCCGGTCCGCGGCCTGGTCTTCCCGGACGACTTCGTGCCGATCGCCGAGAACACCGGGCTCATCGGCGCGCTGACGCTCGAGGTGCTGGACCAGGCCCTGGCGATGGCGCGGGCGCTGCGCGACGCGGGCCAGCCGCTCGGTGTGGCCGTCAACATCTCCGTGCGCTGCCTGACCGACCTCGAGCTGCCGCGCCAGGTGGCCGGCCTGCTCGGCCGCTGGGGCGTGCCGCCGGAGCTCCTGACGCTGGAGGTCACCGAGACCTCGATCATGGTCGACCCGACGCGCACCATGACCGTCCTCGGGCTGCTGCGCGACCTCGGCGTCTCGCTGTCCATCGACGACTTCGGCACCGGCTACTCGTCGCTGGCCTACCTCAAGCGCCTCGAGGCCAACGAGCTGAAGATCGACAAGTCGTTCGTGTTCGCCATGACCCAGAACAGCAACGACGCCGTCATCGTCCGGTCGACGATCGAGCTGGGACACAACCTCGGGCTGCGCCTGGTCGCCGAGGGCGTCGAGGACGCGGAGACCTGGGCGATGCTCAAGGCGCTCGGCTGCGACGTCATCCAGGGCTACCACCTGTCGCGGCCGCTGGACGGCGCGGCGCTGCGCCGCTGGATCAGCGACTACCAGCGCCCGCTCGCCACTGTCACACCCCTGCCGGCGTAAGTACCCTCGGCTGGTGACCGAGACCGACATCCGTCAGGGCACGTCCGAGGCGCTCGACACCGAGCTGGACGACGACAGCGACGACGACCGCATGTCCCACTACGTCAAGCGCGAGGACATCCTGCGCAGCTCGGTGGAGGGGGTGCCGGCGACGGCGCTGTGCGGCAAGACGTGGTTCCCGAGCCGCGATCCGGAGAAGTACCCGGCCTGCCCCAAGTGCGTCGAGCTGATGGACCTGCTCAGGTCCATGGAGTAGCGACGAGGACCGGCTCCGGCACCAGGTCGACGCCGAACCGCTCCCGTACGCCGTCCCGCACCGCCCGCGCCACCCGCAGCAGGTCGGCCGTCGTGCCGCCGCCGCGGTTGACCAGCGCGAGGGTGTGCTTGCTCGAGATGCCGACCGGGCCGTCGAACGCGCCCTTGCCGAAGCCGGCCTGCTCGATGAGCCAGGCGGCGCTGACCTTCACCCGGCCGTCCGGCTCCGGGTAGGCGGGAGCGCCCGCGGGGACGTCCGCCGGGTCGAGCAGCGGGTTGGTGAAGAACGACCCGGCGCTGCGGGTGTCCGGGTCGGCGGCGTCGAGCACCATCCCCTTGCTGCGGCGCAGAGCGAGCACCGCGTCTCGCACGTCGGCCAGCGGCACCTGCGCGCCGACCTCGACACCGAGCGACCGGGCGAGCTCCGGGTAGCGGACCGGCCCGCCGAGCGGGTCGTCGCGCAGCCGGTACGTCACGCCCAGCACCACGAACCGGTCCAGCTCGGCCTTGAACCGGCTCCACCGGTAGGCGAACCCGAGGTTGGTCAGCTCCACCACCTGGTCGGTCCCCCGGTCGTACGCCCGGACCTGCACGGTCGTCTGCGCCACGTCCTGCCCGTACGCACCGACGTTCTGCACAGGTGTGCCGCCGACCAGGCCGGGGATTCCCGACAGGCACTCGAACCCGGCCAGGCCGTCGGCCACCGTGCTTGCGACCAGCGCGTCCCAGTCCTCGCCGGCCGAGGCGTCCACGAGGACCTGGTCGCCGTCGCGGCGGACCCCCAGACCGCGCGCCGCGACGCGGACGACCGTGCCGGCGAACCCCTCGTCCGGCAGGACCACGTTGCTGCCGCCGCCCAGCACGAGCAGCGGGCCGGGAGCGGACCGGACCGCCTCGACGACCTCGTCCTCGTCGTACGCGGTCACCAGCGTCTGCGCCGGACCGCCGAGCCGCAGCGTCGTCAGCGGCGCGAGCGGCGCGTTCTGCCGTACCAGCACCTAGACCGGCTCCGCGACGGGCACCCGGCTGCGGCGGGAGCTGCGGACGAGGTCGAGCGTGAAGGCGCACAGCGCCACCCAGACGAGCACGAAGCCAAGCAGCTTCGCGAGCCCGAGTGCCTCCTGGAAGACGAGGATGCCCAGCAGGAACTGCATGGTGGGCGCGAGGTACTGCAGGACGCCGAGCGTCGCGAGCGGCACCCGCGAGGCGGCCGCGCCGAAGAACAGCAGCGGGACGGCGGTGATGAGGCCGGTGAGGGCCAGCAACACCGCGTGGTTCGGCCCGTGCGAGAGGAACGTCGCGTCGCCGCGCAGGCCGAGGAAGAGCAGGTACGCGACGGCCAGCGGTGCGAGCACGCCGGTCTCGACGGCGAGCCCCTCGACGGCGCCGACGCGGGCGGTCTTCTTCAGCAGCCCGTAGGTGCCGAAGCTGAAGGCGAGGATCAGCGCGATCCAGGGCGGGCGGCCGTTCTCGACGCTGAGCACCAGGACGGCGACCAGGGCGATGCTCAGAGCGCCCCACTGGGCCGGTCGCAGCCGTTCACGCAGGACCACGACGCCGAGCATGACGCTGACGAGCGGGTTGATGAAGTAGCCCAGCGACGTCTCGACGACACGGTCGGACGTGACGCCGTAGATGTAGACGCCCCAGTTGACGGCGAGCACCGACGCCGCGAGCGACAGCTTCAGCATCCGGCCGCGGTCGGCCATGACCGCACGGACCGCGGCACCCTTGCGGGTGACCGCGACGATGACGACCATGACCGCGAGGGACCAGGCGATCCGGTGCGCGAGGACCTCGATCGGACCGGCCGGGTCGAGCAGCGGGAAGTAGAGCGGGAAGACGCCCCAGAGCAGGTACGCCGCGGCGCCGTACAACGCGCCGCGCCGTGTCTCACTCACCCGCTCACGCTAGTCGGGTCAGCCGAGCAGAGCGCGCAGCTCCTCGCACAGGTCCTTCGCGGCGGCGGCGCTGGCCGGCGACCAGGTGCCCATGCCGAAGAAGCCGTGGATGAGCCCGTCGTATCGGCGCAGCACCACCCTGACCCCGGCGTGCTCCATCGCCTTCGCGTACGCCTCACCCTCGTCGCGCAGCGGGTCGTACTCGCCCGTGCCCACGACGGCCGGCGGCAGCCCGGCCAGGTCGGGGGCGAGCAGCACCGATGCGCGCGGGTCCTGCCGGTGTGCGGCGTCGGACAGGTAGTGGTCGCCGAACCACCGCATGTCCTCGGCGGTGAGGAACAGCCCCTCCCCGTTCTCGATCCGCGACGGGTGCAGGTCCTCGTCCTCACGGAAGTCGACGCCGGGGTACAGCAGCAGCTGCGCCGCAAGGCGCGGCCCGTCTTCCTTGCAGGCCAGGGCGACCGCGGCGGCCAGGTTCCCGCCGGCGCTGTCGCCGCCCACCGCGATGCGGTCGGCGTCGCCGCCGAGGCGCGCGATGTTGTCGGCCACCCAGCGGGTGGCGGACAGGCAGTCCTCGAAGCCGGCCGGGAACGGGTGCTCAGGCGCCAGCCGGTACTCCACGCTGACGACGACCGCCTCCACCTCGGCGCAGATCAGCCGGCCGTGGTCGTCGTGCGTCTCGATGCTGCCGATGACGAAGCCGCCGCCGTGGAAGAACACGACCGTCGGAACGGGCCCGTCGGCCTCCGGCCGGTAGATCCGCACCTGGATGCCGTCGGTGGTGATCGCGTCCTCGACCGCGCGCACCTGCGCCAGCGTCGCGGGGTCGCGGATGCCGGCGGTCATCGTGTGGAAGCCTTCCCGGGCCTGCTGCGGGGTGCCGCTGACCATCGACATCGGCGTGCCGCTGTCGGCGAGCAGCTGCAGGACGGCGGCGGTGGGCGGGTCGAGCGGCACGGGTGCTCCTGGGGTTCGGGGACCCGCAGTGTCTCAGCGCCCGGTCAGCTCACCCGTCGGCAGGGCCTGCACGACGGCGTCGGGCACGTACAGCCGGGGCTTGCCCGTGTAGCCGTACGCCTTGACCTGCCGCGCATCCCAGATCCGGCGGAAGGTCCCACCGGACACGACGCCGACCAGGTGGGAGGGCGTCTGGACG
Organism: Frankiales bacterium; assembly: GCA_025465145.1. GTDB lineage: Bacteria > Actinomycetota > Actinomycetes > Mycobacteriales > SCTD01 > RYN-124. The sequence goes on along the minus strand of JAODNS010000165.1, from coordinate 1,802 downwards.
AGCGCGCCGTCGCGGATCGGGAGCGGCCGGCCGGGCCAGGCGTCGCCGCTGCGCAGTGCCGGCAGCGCCGCGGGCAGGACGGCCACGTCGGCGTCGGTCCAGCCGCGGCTCGCCATGGCAACGGCGTCGACGGGCCGGAGCACGCCGTCGCGGTCCACGTACGAGACGTCCGTGCTGCCGTCGGTGCGGACGAGGGCGCCCGGGTAGAGCGGGCTGTCCGGCGCGGCCTGCGCGACAGGCAGGGTGGCCAGCTCGGGGTCGGTCAGCGGCCAGGTGCGCGGGGACGGCCGGCCGAGTGCGGCCAGCTGCTCACCGGACACCTGGACGCGGGTGCCGCCGGTGACGAGCCAGCGCGCGCCGGCCGGGTCGGTGGCGACGGTGCCGTCGCGCGGGGCCACGGCGGGGCGGGTGCCGTAGCCGAGCGACTCGGCCGCGGTCATGGGCACCGCGTCGGCCTCGGTGAGGCCGTTGGCGGCGAGGACGCCGCTGCTGATGGGGCGCTTGCCGGTGCCGTCGACCTGGAACAGCAGTCCGTTCGGGTGGCGCAGCAGCGAGCCGTCCGGGTGCGGGCCGCTCGGTGTCGGGGCGGCGATCCGGCGGGCCGCGGACAGCGACGGGAACGCGTTGTAGACGGTGCCGCCCCAGCCGTACCGCGCGTCCTTGCGCAGCTCGAAGTGCAGGTGCGGACCGGTGCCCTCGGCGTTGCCAGAATCGCCGCGCCAGCCGACGAGCTGCCCGGCGAGGACGCGGGCGCCGACGGCGATACCGGCCGGGAAGGCCCACGCGGAGGTGCCGCGGCCGTCGTCGGTGCCAGGGCTGTCGTTGTTGACGTGCACGTAAACGGCGGTCCAGCCGGCGGTCGGGCCCCGGTCGCTGGTGATGGCGACGTAGTTGCCGGCGCCGGGCGTGGTCTCCCGCTTCAGCGAGGTGACGACGCCGTCGAACGCGGCGACCAGCGGGGACAGCTTCGGACCCATCAGGTCCTGGCCCATGTGCATCCGCGCGCAGCCGGACCGGCAGACCAGGAAGTTGTCGCTGAACGACGTCGGGCCGACGACCGGGAACACCATCGGGACGACCACGCGGGCCGTCTCGTACCCCTGACCTGTGCCGGGGTCGACGAGGGCCCCGGCGGCACCGGCGGTCCCGAGGGTGAGGGCGAGCGCGGCGGACAGGGCAAGGCGGCGGAGCATGCCCAGGTCCTCGTCCCCTCCCGGGTGTCAGCTCTCACCCGACCGGGTGACACAGGTCCTCGGATCCGCCTGACGGACCTGTGCGGCTCCTTGATCTCCCCGTACGCTCGCGACATCGGCCTGGAGGGGGCGTCATGGCGGCGGGAGCGGACGCACGCGACGTCGCGCTGCTGCGCCCCGTCGCCGTTCCGGACGCCGCGGTGCTCGACGCGCTGGTCGCCCTCGCGGGTGCGGCCGGGCCGCTGGACGTCGCCGACGCCGTGTGCCCGCTGCTCGCCGAGCTGCCCGGCGTGCGCGCCGTCGGCCTGCTGCAGCGGGACAGGCGCGACGCCGTCCTCGTGGGCTCGTCCGGGTACGGCTGCGACACGATGGGGCCCGGCGCGCGGCTGCCGCTGGACAGCGGGCTGCCGGCGACGGAGGCGGTCCGGACCGGGCGCGCGGTGGTGCAGGGCAGCGGGCCGGGCTGGTGCGCGGTGCCGTGGGGACGTGCGGGCGCGCTGCTGCTGTCCTGCGACGGGCCGCCGCCGCAGGACCTGCGCGGGCTCGAGCGGCTCGCGCGGGCGGTGGGTCTGGCGCTGGCCCGGGTCGCCGGGGCGGAGCAGTTCGCCT
>JAODNS010000151.1 GCA_025465145.1 Frankiales bacterium | reverse complement strand
GGGAATTCTCCGGGGCGATCGCATGAGGGTGGCGGTGCTCGGCGCCAAGGGCCGGATGGGCTCCGAGGTCGTGCGGGCGGTGACGGACGCCGACGGGCTGGAGGTCGCCGCCGCCTACGACGTGGGCGATGCGCTCGACCTGTCCGGCGCCGACGTGGCCGTGGACTTCACGCGCCCGGACGCGGTCATGGACAACCTGAAGGCGTGCATCGCCGCGGGCGTGCACGCCGTGGTCGGCACCACCGGCTTCGACGACGCCCGACTCGACCAGCTGCGGACGTGGCTCGCCGCGGCGCCGTCGATCGGCGTCCTGGTGGCGCCGAACTTCGGGATCGCCGCCGTGCTGATGATGCAGTTCGCCGGCCAAGCGGCGAAGTTCTTCGAGTCCGCCGAGATCGTCGAGCTGCACCACGCGCGCAAGGCCGATGCGCCGTCGGGCACTGCCCGGCGCACCGCCGAGCTCATCGCCGCCGCGCGCGAGGGCATGGGCCCGATGCCCGATGCGACGTCCACGTCGTTGGACGGCGCGCGCGGCGCGGACGTGCACGGCGTACGGGTGCACGCGGTCCGCCTGGCCGGGCTGGTCGCGCACCAGGAGGTCATCCTCAGCGGCGGCGGCGAGTCGCTGACCCTCCGGCACGACTCGTACGACCGCGCGTCCTTCATGCCCGGCGTGCTGCTCGGCGTCCGTCAGGTCGCGTCGCGGCCGGGGCTGACCGTCGGGCTCGAGGCCCTGCTCGACCTGTGAAGGGCGCGCTGCTGCTCGTCGCGGCGACCGCGCTGCTCGGGCTGTACATGGTCGTGCGCGCCGTCGACCTGTTCCGCACCGGCACGGTGTTCGGCGTTCTGCTCGGCGTCGGCGTGCTGCTGCTCGTCCTCGTCGGCGGCCTGCTGGTCGCGGGAGAGGTGCGGCTCGGCGCAGGCAGCGCGCGGCTGGCAGCGCGGCTCGAGACGGAGGGCGACCAGCCGGATCCGGACCTGGAGCGGACCGCGTCCGGGCGGCTCACCTCCGAGGCCGCCGGCCGGCTGTTCGCGCTGCGCAAGGGGGAGGTCGAGGCGGCGCCCGAGGACTGGCGGGCGTGGTGGCGACTCGGGGCGGCGTACGGGGAGGCGCGCGACACCTCCGCCGGCCGGCGCGCGATGCGCAAGGCGATCGCGCTGGAGAAGGCCGAGCGCTGAGGCCGGAAAGCCCTGTGGGGCAAGGCTTTCTGTCAGAGGTCCGGCCTAGGTTCGGGTCATGGCACCCCGTGTTCTCCCCGCTCTTGCGGCGGAGGTCGACGCCGTCGCGCAGGTGCCGGTCGGGACGCTGACGGTGGCGCAGCTCATGAGTCTGGTGGAGCAGACGACGCCGGTGGTGAGTCGGCTGCAGGGCGTCGTCAGTCGCGCACTGGGTGAGTTGCAGGTCCGTGGCAACGGGGTGGTCCCTGACCGCGACGGCTGCGCGCTTCCGCTGCCGGCGTGGTTGCGGGACGTGGCGCGCGTGTCAGGCCGGCTGGCGGGCCGGCAGGTCCGAACGGCGACCGCGCTGCGGGAGCTGCCGGCGGTGGTGGACGCCGTGCTGGAGAGGCGTATCACGCCGGAGCACCGGCGGGTGCTGGCGCGGCTGGTCGGGATGATCGAGCCGCAGGCGTTGCTGGACTCGCAGAGCGCGCTGCTGGAGGTCGCATCCCGGACCGATCCGGAGCAGCTGGCGCAGTACGTGCGGCACCAGGTCGCGACCTGGTGCCCGCCGGAGCTGGAGCGGCAGGAAGCCGACGCCGTGCAGGGGCGGTTCCTGCAGCTGACCCGCAAGCACGACGGCCGCACCCGCGGCGTGTTCGAGCTGCCGGACGCCGACGCCGAGCTGATGCTGACGGTCCTCGAGCCGCTGGCCCGACGCGACGGTCTCGACGACACCCGGCCGGCCGGGGTGCGCCGAGTCGACGCGCTGCTGGACGTGTTCGGACTGGCCGCCAGGTGTGCCGAGCTGCCCGACACGGGCGGCAGCCGGCCGCGGGTGACCTACGTCGTACCGGTGGACGCGCAGCCGGCCGACCCCGACCCAGACCGCCTGCCGCCGTGCCCGGCCGGGTCGTGGACCGGCCCGGCGACGCGCGCAACGGTGGAGCAGCTGCTGTGCGATGCCCGGGTCGAGGTCCTCCGCGTGGACGCCAGCTGCGCGTGCTGGACCTGACGCAGCTGGCCGGCGAGCCCACCGCCACCCAACGGCGCGCAGTGGCCGCGCGCGACTACTGCTGCGTCGCCAAGGGCTGCACCCCGCCCACCGGCGTTCTGCGACCTGCACCACCTGCGCGCCCGCGAGGACGGCGGCACCCACGAGGTGACCAACATGGTCCTGCTCTGCCGACGACACCACCGCATGTGGCACCAGCACACGATCGGCATCAGGGACCTGCGCGTCCCGTGGCTGCGACTGCGGCAACCCCGCGCCCCCTGAACAGGTCCGCCGCAGGTCCATGCCGCTCGGGAACCAGACAGGACTGGCGGCCGAGGCGTCGAACAGGTACGGCATGCGACTGCGCTCCCTCCTGCTCGCCGCCACGCTCCTGCTGACGGGCCTTGCCGCGCTGCCCGCCTCGGCGGCAGCCGACCCCTACGCCGGCTACGTCGCGGAGCGGTCGTACGTGCCGACGCCGCACGGGGACGTCTACGTCCAGTACTGGCGGCCGGTCAAGGGCAAGGTGCCGGTTCTGCTGTCGATGTCGCCGTACCGCTACCTCTACACGCGGACCGACCCGGCAGCGCCGATCAAGGACACCTACGCCGGGCAGTACCTGCCGCAGGGCATCGGCCGCGCGTACGCCGACCTGCTCGGCACCGGGCAGTCGGGCGGCTGCTTCGACTACGGCGGCCGCGCTGAGGCCGAGGCGGGTGCGGCCGTCGTGGAGTGGCTGGCCAGCCGGCCGTGGTCCACCGGCCGCATCGCGATGATCGGCACCTCGTTCGACGGCGCCATCCAGCTGGAGACGGCCGCGCTCGCGCCCGAGCACCTGGCCGCGATCGTGCCGCAGGAGCCGGTGAGCAGCTGGTACGACTACAACTACGACCACGCCGTCAGCCACATGAGCGACGACGAGGGGCAGGGCGGCTACCCCGTCGGGACGCCGGACCTGTTCGACCTGGTGCTCGGCCGCACGCCCAACACCGACCCGGACCGCAGCCTCGAGCAGCGCCAGCGCAACCTGTCCGAGCGCACCGACGAGTGCGAGACGGTCGAGCACAACGTCCGCGGGCACGTCGTCGACCCGGCGTACGGGCCGTTCTGGGCCGAGCGCGACTGGGCGCTGCGCGCGCACCAGGTCAAGGCGGCGGTGCTGTTCCAGCACGGCTGGCGCGACATGAACACCAAGCCGAACCAGTTCACCCGCTACTGGGCCGGCCTGCAGCGGTCGACGAGCCCGGACCTGCGCGCGTTCGTCGGGCAGTGGGACCACACGGACGTCTTCGCCGCCCCGCGCGCGGGCGCACCCGTCGACACCCGCGCCTACCTCGGGGCCTTCCTGCGGACCCACCTCAAGGGCACGCGCGAGCCGCTGCTGGCCGCAACGCCGAAGGTGCTGTCGCAGGCGACCGACGGCAGGTGGCGCGCGGGTGCGCCGTTGGCCGTGCACCAGACCGCGCAGCGGCTGAGCGCGGTGGCCGGCAGCGCGTTCACCAACAGCGGCAGCGAGTCGAGCGGCGTGTTCAAGAACGGGCAGCTCGGCCACCCCGGCACCGCCGCGTGGACGTCGGCGCCGATGGCGAAGGCGACCCGCCTGGTCGGCAGCGGCACGGTCCGGGTACGCGCCACCTCGTCCGGCACCCGCGGGCACCTCGACGCGACGCTGGTCGACGTCGCACCGGACGGCTCGATGTCCGTCGTCACGCTCGGCCTGCAGGACCTGCGCTTCCGCAACGATGCGGAGAAGCCGTCCGCCCTGCAGCCGGGGACGCCGTTCGACGTGACCGTCGTGCTCAGGCCGCAGGACAGCGTCATCGCCAAGGGTCACCGGCTCGCGCTGGTGATCGCCGGGTCCGAGGCCGTGTGGGGGATCAGCGACCCGCAGGTCGGTCAGACGGTGACCGTCTCCGGGACGCCCCGGCTGCAGCTGCCGCTCGTCAGCGCGTAGCGGCCGGCCGCGGTGGCCCGACGTTCGTGCCGAGCCAGTCCAGCAGCGGCGTCAGGTCGCGCCACGCCTGCACGACCTTCGGCAGGCAGTCCGGCTCGTGCAGCCACTCGTCCGGCTCGAACGCGTACCCGGCCGACAGCGACTTCGCGCGCAGCAGGTCGGCCCGCGGGTGGTCGGCGTCGTACGGCCTCGGCACCCGCACCAGGCGCTCGCCACCGATGCTCCAGCCCTTGCGCTCCAGGGCCTTCAGCAGCTTCGCGATCCGGCTGCCGCTCGCGTCGTCGTGGACCGCGGCGCGCAGCCGCGCCACCTGGTCGCTCTCCATCCGCCAGCTGCCGCCGGCGACGTACAGCCCGTCCGCGCTGAGCTGCACGTACAGCCCACTGCTGCCGTCCATCCCGTACAGCGCGGCACCGGCATGGTCCTTGTACGGCGTCTTGTCCTTAGAAATCTAGACCTGGCTTGTGGGGGTGGCGGGTCCGCAGGTGGAGGTGTCGTGGCCCTCGGTGTCCGGTGCTTCGGCGTGCCAGGTTGACGGGCGTGTCGCGGGCCTTGCAGGGCCGACACCTCCGCATACTGGCCGTCAAGGTCTGGGGGTGTCGTGGCGATGCCGACACGGTGGCAGTCGATGCTGGAGGCATCGGCTGATGAGGCGTGTCTGGCGGTCCGGCTGTACAACGACCCGCAGCAGGCCAGGTCGTTCGAGGCGTTCGTGGTGCACATGCACATGGCTTGGCTGTATCTACTGCACGCGGAGATGACGCGGGACAAGATCGACTTCCGGTACCGGGACAAAGCCAATCCTCGGCGGTTCGTGAAGGTGGACGGCGAGTTCAAGCAGTGGGAACTCGCTAAGTGCGTCGAGTACCGCTGGGCTGACGCGGCTGATCCGGTGCGGGCGAACCTGGACTTCTTCATCTCTCTGCGCAACAAGATCGAGCACCGGTACGCCCGGCAGCAGGAGACGCTCGCGTTGGCGCTGGGCGGGCATGCGCAGGCGTTGCTGTTGAACTACGAGGAGGAGACGACGTCCCAGTTCGGGCTGGAGCGGTCGCTGGCGACCCGGCTGCGCTTCCCGATCTTCGTAGGCACGTTCACGACGGAGGGCGAGGCCGCGCTGCGGAAGTTGCGGTCGAGCCTGCCGAAGGGCCTGCGGCGGTTCATCGCCGACTATCACGCGGGCCTGGGACCGAAGACCGGCGAGGACCGCCGGTTCGAGTTCCGAATGCGGGTGACGTTGGAACTTGCCGCTCGGGATCCGGAGGCAACGGCGGTGCAGTTCACCCGTCTGGACGAGATGACGCCCGAGCAGCAGGCAGCCGTCGAGCAGATGGGTCGCAAGGGACAGGTCATCGTTCGGGAGCAGCAGCGTCCGGTCGTCAACTTGGGCTGGGTCAAGCCCGTGGAGGCTGCCCGCAAGGTGGAGGCGCAGATCCCGTACGTCTTCAACCGAGATCACTTCCGGCGTTCCTGGAAGCGAGGCGAGGTGCGCCCGCCGACCGGATCGGAGCACCCGGAGCGGACGAAGGAGCAGTTCTGCGCCTACGACGAGGCGCACGGCGACTACGTGTACTCGCCCGTCTACATCAAGTACCTGGCGAAGCACTGCGCGACCGAGGACGGCTTCCGGGAAACCACCGGGCGGGTGCCGCAGCCGCGCAAAATGACGAAGGCGGACCTTCAGGCGTCCTAAGGCGGCGCGTCGCTTCCCAGCGTCCCTGCCCTCCGTCGTCCTGGCTGTCGCAACGGTCGACAGCCCGGCTGAGGTTCTAGGACTCGTGCGCAACCGTCTTGCGCCTGCGATGTCAGGAGTCGGGGCAGGCGATCTGGATCAGGCCGGTGAGGACGTCGGCTCGGCTGCCCGGCACCTCCACGAACAGGTCCACATGGTTCGCCTGTGCGATGACGGTGAAGTTGAAGAAGGAGCAGCAGGCGGCCTCCCTGACCGTCAGATCCCGGACCCGTTCCGCATGTCCGGGAGCAAAGGTAAACGTGGCGGTGGTCGGAGCGTGCTGCTCAACGTTGGTCAAGGCTTCGGCGAACAGGCTGTCCAACTCGGCGGCGCGCAGCGGCTGCTCGACAGTCGGCAGCGTGCACGCCTCCACCGGCACCCACCCGGACATCAGGCTGCGTCCGTTGTGGCGAGCAGCCCGGCGAGGTCGGCGGGGACCGGCATGGGCCGCGTGAGCGGGACGTTCGCTCGTCCGGTGTTGCCCTCGGGGTACTTCCCCAAGGCGCTGCCGGGGGCGGCGACGACGAGCCGGATGACCTGGCCGATGGCTTCGCGGCGGTCGTGCTCGCGCCAGGCAACACCCAGCATGACTGCGTGAGCCTTGGTGTGCGGCCACGCCCACGGCTGGCTCAGGATGTGCGCTCGCTCCAGCGCCTGCCAGCGCGCCTCCCTGGTCGCAGCGTTGCGGGAGGCAGCAAGTTCGGTGGCGAACGCGTGCCGTACGGCTGGCGGCATGGGGCGGCGGGTCATCAGCAGCACCCGTCGGTGCAGCCGGACAAGCAGGAGCAGCCACCGTCATCGTTGACGATGGGCAGCGCGCTGAGGACGCCGGGCGCGGTGGGGGCGCAGCAGCCTTCCCCACGCCAGGCTTCGCGGCCTTCCTTGGCGGCGATACCGGCGATGAGCAGCCCGGCGACCGGGTCGGCCCACCACCAGCCGAGTACGGCGTTGAGCGCGAGGCCGACGAGCAGGGCGGCGCTCATGTAGGTGCACAGCAGGGTCTGGTTGCTGTCTGCCACGACGCTGTTGGAGTGCAGGGCCTTGCCCGTGCGGCGCTGCGCCCAGGCCAGGAACGGCATGATCATCAGCGAGGCAACGGCCAGCCCGATCCCGACGGGCGAGGCTTCCGGCTCGGCTCCGGTCGCGAGCGCCCGGACTGACTCGAACGTCACGTAGGCAGCCAGGGCAAAGAACGAGACGGCGATGAGGCGCAGCGCCTGCTGCTCGCGGCTTTCGGGGAGCCGGTGGCGGAACTGCCACAGGATGATCAGGCCGGACGACACCTCGATGGCGGAGTCCAGGCCAAAGCCGATGAGAGCGACGGATCCAGCGACGAGACCGGCGGCGATGGCGATGACGCCCTCGACCGCGTTGTAGGACACCGACGCGCCCGCCAGCAGTTGCGCCCGCCGACCCAGCCGGGCGCGGTCTTCGGGGCTGACAGCAGCCGCAGCCGTTCCGTGATCGTGCTCGTGCACGGTGCTCATGCGACGTCGGTTCCGTAGGTCGGGCACAGGGTCACGGCCTCGCCGGTTGCTTCCAGCAGCGTCTCGGCTGCGGCTAGCAGGTCCAGTAGTTCTGGGCGGGCCAGCGAGTACAGCGATGCCCGTCCCTCAGCGCGGGCCGTGACCAGGCCGCAGTCCCGCAGGCAGGACAGGTGACCGGACACGGTGGATTGCGCCAGACCGATGTGGGCTGTTAGGTCCACGACGCGGTGTTCGCCCAGGGCGAGGTGCCGGACGATGGCGAGACGGGCCGGGTCAGCGAGGGAGCGGAACAGGCAGACCGCAGCGGTGACGTCGGTCTTCTGGGATGTCATCGGCATAAGCCGATGCTAGACATCACGGTCGCCTCTGACAAGCGCCGCTTCCAATCGCTGCCGGACGGCGGGGGAAGGCGGGACCAGCGCGAGTAGCGGACAACGCATCGCGTCTACGGTCATGGCATGGACATCCCGGTCTGCTCGCTGTGTGGCCGGGACAAGCAGGGGCCGAACCCCTTGTGCTGGCACTGCGCGAAGGACTGCCCCCACACCGGGCGTGAACCGGTCAAGATCCGCAAGGCCAACGGACTGGAGGAGGTCCGGCTGCGGTGCACACGCTGCGGCAACCAGTTGATAGGGCAATCCAACCGTGACTACGACATGGCGTCGTTGCCCATCTTCAAGGACCACACGGGCAAGAACCCGCCGTGCATCGTCTGCGGGCAGCCGGACACCGAACTCCACCACTTCGCGCCCACGGCCCTGTTCGGCTGGTCGGAAGCGGAGCGCTGGCCGAAGGGTTGGCTTTGCCGGGCATGCCACACGCGCTGGCACCGAGTGA
>JAODNS010000144.1 GCA_025465145.1 Frankiales bacterium | reverse complement strand
GGAATCGCGGTGATCGTCGTGAGGCGTCCGAGCTGGCGACGGGAGAGCCACTGGATCGGCCGATCCTTCGCGTCGACGATGACCGCGTGGCCGTGCTTCACCGCGTCGATCCGCGCGAGCACCTCGTCGACCTCGAGCAGCTCGCCGTGCACCAGCTCCGCCTTGCCCAGCCGACTCATCCGCGACCCGGTGTCCTCCAGGCCGAGCACCAGGGAGCCGCGCATCTGCCCCTTGGCGCGTCGCAGCTCTTCCGCGGTGATGCCGTTCTGGGCGACCTCGGCCATGCCCGCGCGGCAGAGGTCGAGCACCTCGTCGACCTTGCCCGGCGCGCAGCCTGCGTAGACGCCGAACATGCCGGTGTCGGCGTGCGAGGAGGCGTACGAGTAGACGCTGTAGGCCAGGCCGCGCTTCTCGCGCACCTCCTGGAACAGCCGCGAGGACATGCCACCGCCGAGTGCGCCGTTGAGGACCCCGAGCGCGAACCGGCGCGGGTCGTCGCGGCGCAGTGCCGTTGTCCCGAGCACGAGGTTGGCCTGCTCCGTCGCCCGCTCCTGCACGACGACCTGGCTGTACGACGGCACCCGCCGGTCCCCCGGCCGCAGCGGTGCCGGCCCGGCGTCCCCTTCCAGCCGGAACGCCTTGCGCACCAGGCGGAGCAGCTTCGCGTGGTCGAGGCCGCCGCTCGCGGCGACGACCATCGAGGGCAGGGCGTACCGCCGCCGGTAGTAGCCGGCGATCGCCGTACGGGACAGGGCTTCGATGCTCTCGACGGACCCGATGACCGGCCGCCCGAGCGGCGTCCCCGCGCCGAACAGCGCCTCGGAGAACGTGTCGTGCACGATGTCGCCCGGATCGTCGTCGTGCATGGCGATCTCCTCGAGGATGACGCCGCGCTCGCTCTCGACGTCGTCCGAGGTGATCAGCGAGGACGTCACCATGTCGGCCGTGACGTCCACCGCCAGCGGCAGGTCCTCGTCGAGGACCCGCGCGTAGTAGCAGGTGTACTCCTTGGCGGTGAAGGCGTTCATCTCGCCGCCGACCGCGTCCATGCAGGCCGAGATCTCCAGCGCGTCCCGCGTCGGTGTCCCCTTGAACAGCAGGTGCTCGAGGAAGTGCGACGTGCCGGCGAGGGACGGCCGCTCGTCTCGCGAGCCGACACCGACCCAGATCCCGAACGCGACCGAGCGGACGCCCGGCAGGTGCTCGGACACCACACGCAGACCGCCCGGCAGGACGGTCCGGCGGACGCTGATCTTCGGAGATCGGTGTCCGCTCGAAGCCGTCCTGACCGGGCGGGCTGAGGTGCGTGCGGGCAAGTGCTACTCGGCCGCGACGGGCTCGGCAGCGGGTGCGTCGTTCTGCACCGGCACCAGGCTGATCTTGCCGCGCTGGTCGATCTCCTGGATCTCGACCTGGAGCTTGTCGCCGACGTTGACGACGTCCTCGACCTTGTTGATCCGCTTGCCGTTGCCCAGCTTGGAGATGTGGACGAGGCCGTCCTTGCCGGGGGTGAGGCTGACGAAGGCGCCGAACGCGGCGGTCTTCACCACGGTGCCGAGGAAGCGCTCCCCGACCTTGGGCATCGTCGGGTTGGCGATCATGTTGATCGTCGCCATCGCCGCCTCTGCCGCGGTGCCCGACGTCGCGCCGATGTAGATCGTGCCGTCGTCCTCGACGGTGATGTCGGCGCCGGTGTCGGCCTGGATCTGGTTGATCATCTTGCCCTTCGGGCCGATGACCTCGCCGATCTTGTCCACCGGGATCTTCACCGTGAGGACGCGCGGCGCGTAGGGGCTCATCTCGTCGGGCTCGTCGATCGCCTCGTTCATGACCTCGAGGATGGCGAGGCGGGCGGTACGGGCCTGCTGGAGCGCGGCGGCCAGGACCGACGACGGGATGCCGTCGAGCTTGGTGTCGAGCTGCAGCGCGGTGACGAACTGCGGCGTGCCAGCGACCTTGAAGTCCATGTCGCCGAACGCGTCCTCGGCGCCGAGGATGTCGGTCAGCGTCGCGTACTCGCCACCCTCGAAGATCAGGCCCATGGCGATGCCGGCGACCGGAGCCTTGAGCGGCACACCGGCGTTGAGCAGCGACATCGTGGACGCGCAGACCGAGCCCATGGACGTCGAGCCGTTGGAGCCGAGGGCCTCGGACACCTGACGGATCGCGTACGGGAAGTCCTCCTTGCTGGGGAGGACGGGCAGCAGCGCGCGCTCGGCGAGGGCGCCGTGGCCGATCTCGCGGCGCTTCGGGGAGCCGACGCGGCCGGTCTCGCCGGTGCTGTACGGCGGGAAGTTGTAGTGGTGCATGTAGCGCTTGCGCGTCTCGGGGTTGAGCGTGTCGACCATCTGCTCCATGCGCAGCATGTTCAGTGTGGTGACGCCCATGATCTGGGTCTCGCCGCGCTCGAACAGCGCCGAGCCGTGGACGCGGGGCAGGACCTCTACCTCGGCGGCGAGCTGGCGGATGTCCTCGAGGCCACGGCCGTCGATGCGGACGCCGTCCTTGACGACCCGGCGACGGACGAGGGTCTTGGTCAGCGAGCGGAACGCCGCGCTGATCTCCTTCTCGCGACCCTCGAACGTCGGACCGACGGCCTCGAGGGTGGCGGCCTTGATCTCGTCCTGGCGCGCCTCGCGCTCGAGCTTGCCGGCGATGGTCATCGCTTCGGCGAGGTCGTTCTCGGCGGCCTTGGTGACGGCGTCGAGGACGTCGTCGTCGTAGTCGAGGAAGACGGGGAACTCGAGCGGGGTCTTCGGGCTCTTGGCCTGCAGCTCGAGCTGCGCCTTGCAGACGGCCGCGATGGCCGGCTTGGCGGCCTCGAGACCGGCGGCCACGACGTCCTCGGTCGGGAGGGTGCCGCCGCCGTTGATGACCTCGAACACGTCGCGGGTGGCCTCGGCCTCGACCATCATGATCGCGACGTCGCCGTCCTCGAGCATCCGGCCGGCGACGACCATGTCGAAGGTCGCGTTCTCGAGCTCGGGGAGCGTCGGGAAGGCGATCCACTCGCCGTTGACGCAGGCGACGCGGGTGGCGCCGACGGGGCCGGTGAACGGCAGACCGGACAGCAGCACCGAGCAGGCCGCGCTGTTGATGGCGAGCACGTCGTACAGGTGCTCGGGGTCGAGCGCGAGGACCGTGGACACGATCTGGATCTCGTTGCGCAGGCCCTTCTTGAACGACGGGCGCAGCGGGCGGTCGGTGAGGCGGCAGGTGAGGATCGCGTCCTCGGACGGGCGGCCCTCACGACGGAAGAACGAGCCGGGGATCTTGCCGAGCGCGTACATGCGCTCCTCGACGTCCACCGTCAGGGGGAAGAAGTCGAGGTTGTCCTTGGGCCGCTTGCTGGCGGCACAGGCCGAGAGCACGAGCGTGTCGCCCATGTAGATGGTGACCGAGCCGGCGGCCTGCTTGGCCAGCCGACCGGTCTCGAAGCGGATGGTGCGCGAGGCGCCACCCGGGTTGCTGATGACGGCCTCGGCGAACTCGCTGCCGTAGATGTTGCTCTCGCCCTGCTGTCCCTCACTCATTGGGGGATCTCCTCTTCACTGCGGGCCGGGTCCCCCAGGAGCATCAGCGGGGACCAGGTCATCAGTGGAAGCGGCCGACAGGTGTCGGCTGCCACTCCCGAGGACCGGGTCCGGGGTGCTGCTCCCGGGCGTTCCGGCTCGTGGCTGTCGTACGGGCGGTTGCCCGAACGACGAAGGGGAGCACCCGGTCGGGCACTCCCCTGTCGAACGTCTAGCGGCGAAGACCGAGCCGCTCGATGAGCGAGCGGTAGCGGTTGATGTCGGTCTTCTCCAAGTACTTCAGCAGCCGGCGACGGCGACCCACCAGCGCGAGCAGTCCGCGGCGGGTGTGGTGGTCGTGCTTGTGCTGCTTGAGGTGCTCGGTCAGGTCCTGGATGCGCTTGGTGAGCATCGCGACCTGGACCTCCGGCGAGCCGGTGTCGTTGGCGACCGTGGCGTACTCCGCCATGATGCTCTGCTTGGTGGCGGTGTCGAGTGCCACAGTCGTCCTCCGCGTTGCCGGTGTGCGCCAGGGGTCTTCGTCACCCGGGCAGAAAGACACACCACCGGGTCGCCCCGGCGTACGGCAAGACTAGCAGTCGCTCATCCCGCGACAGGCGTCCCGACGCGCTCGCTCGCGAACAGGTACTCCAGGTAGCGCAGCAGCTCGTCGGGCGCGAACGGCTTGGCGAGGAAGTAGTCGACGCCCTCCGTCCAGGCGCGCCAGGCCTGGTCGTCGTCGGCCGCCGCGGTGAGCATGACCACGGGCAGGTGGCGGCCCTTGCCGGAGCGGATCCGCTGCAGGACCGCGTGCCCGTCCAGTCCCGGCATCATCACGTCGAGCACCACGCAGTCGGGGCGCACGGCGTCGATCGCGCGCAGCCCGGCGAAGCCGTCCTCGGCCGTGTGCACCTCGAACCCCTCGAGCGACAGCACGTCCTCGACGAGCCGCCGCACGGCGGCGTCGTCGTCGATCACCAGGATCTTCACCACGTTCTGTCCCCTCCGTCGCCCTTTCATCGGGCTGATCGGCTGGAGACCTGCTCACCCGGTCGGGTGAACGCCCAGCAGCTCCCGTGTGCGCGCGACGTCCTGGTCCATCTGCGCGACGAGCGCCTCGACCGAGTCGAACTTCAGCATCGGCCGCAGCCGACTCGCGAACGTCATGCCGATGCGCGCTCCGTACAGGTCGCCCGAGAAGTCCAGGACGAACGCCTCGACCCGGCGCTCCTTGCCCGCGAACGTCGGGTTGCTGCCGATGCTGATCGCGGCCGGCAGCAGCTCGTCGCCGCGCACGACGTGCCCCGCGTAGATGCCGTCCGCCGGGATGGCGCTCCACGGCAGCGGGCTGAGGTTGGCCGTGGGGTACCCGATCTCGCGACCGCGCTGGTCGCCGCGGACGACCACGCCCTCGACGCGGTGGTGGCGGCCGAGGACCTGCGCGGCCTCCTCGACGTCACCGGCATCGACGAGCGAGCGGATGTAGGTGGAGGAGTACGTGGTGTCGTCCGAGCCGGCCAGGCCGACGCCGTCGACGGTGAACCCGAAGCGACGTCCCGACGTCCTCAGGCTGGCCACGTCGCCGGCGCCCTTCTGCCCGTACCGGAAGTTCTCCCCCACCACGACCGCGCTGACATGCAGCCGCTCGACGAGCACCTCGTGCACGAACTCGTCGGGGCTCATCCGCTGCAACTCGGGCGTGAACGGCAGCACGCACATCACGTCGACGCCGAGCTCCTCCAGCAGCGCGGCCTTGTAGCGGGTGCTCGTCAGCAGGGCCGGGTGCGAGCCGGGACGCACGATCTCCATCGGGTGCGGGTCGAACGTGAGCACGACGCTCGGCAGGCCCTTGTGCCGGGCCGTCTCGACAGCGCGGCCGATGATCTGCTGGTGACCGCGGTGGACGCCGTCGAACACGCCGATGGTGACGACGCACCGTCCCCACCCGGACGGTGCGCCCTCGACCCCGCGCCAGCGCTGCATGCGCTCAGGGTGCCAGACCGCCCTCCTCGCGTCCGGGAGCGCAGGCGTACGGCTGCTACGGGGAGCCGGACGCAAGGCGGGGGTCAGGCTGGTCAGGTGGGGCGGAACACCACGGTCGGCCGCGCGAGGCCGTCGCGGTCCTCGACCAGCGCGACGCAGCGGCCCGCCGGGTCGAACGCGCCGACCGTCCCGTTCCGGCCGGTCGGGTCGAGCTTCTGCCCGTACGAGAGCGCGACGGCCTCCTCCGCCGTCAGGTCGCGCCGGTCGAACCCGGCCGCCACGGCCTCGTCGAGGGGTACGACGTCGAGCCGTTCGGCGAGCTGGTCGAGGGTCCTCGCCTGCTCCAGCACGAACGGGCCGACGCGGGTGCGGCGCAGCGCGGTCAGGTGGGCGCCGACGCCGACGGCCGCCCCGAGGTCGCGGGCGAGCGCCCGGACGTACGTGCCCGACGAGCAGCTGACGCGCACGTCGACGTCGTCGCCGCGCCGGTCGAGCAGGACCAGCTCGGACACCGTCACCCGCCGGCTCTCGAGCACGACGTCCTCCCCCGCGCGCACCCGTGCGTAGGAGCGGACGCCGTCGACCTTGACGGCCGAGACGCTGGACGGGACCTGGTCGATCGCGCCGGTGAAGGCGGCCAGCGGCAGCTCGCCGACGCCGGACGCGTCACGCGTGTCCAGCACGTCACCCTCGGCGTCGTCGGTGACGGTGGTGACGCCGAGCCGGATCGTGGCCTCGTACGTCTTGTCGGTGAGGCTGAGGTGGCCGAGCAGCCGCGTGGCGCGGCCGATGCCGAGGACCAGCACGCCGGTCGCCATCGGGTCGAGGGTGCCGGCGTGACCGACCTTCTTCGTCTGCGCCAGCCGGCGTAGCCGGGCGACCACGTCGTGGCTGGTCCAGCCGCCCGGCTTGTCGACGACGACCAGCCCGTCCGGAGCGGTCATGCCGCGAGGTGCGGCGCCGCCTGGAGGGCGGACGTCAGCCGGGCCAGCGTCGCGTCGACGTCCTCGGAGGAGGTGTAGCCGGCGGCGAACCGGTGGCCGCCACCACCGAGCCCGACGCACACGGCCCCCACGTCGACGGCGCCCTTGCTGCGCGTCGAGACGCGCAGCAGCCCGGTCGACGGATCCTCCTTGAGCACGACCGCGACCTCGGCCTCCACCGCGGTGCGAACGACGTCGATGACGCCCTCGACGTCGGAGAGCGCGAGGCCGTGCCGGCTGAGGTCCTCGGCGCGCACGCTCGTCCAGACGAGGCCGAGTCCTCGTGCAGCAGCGGGGTCGAGCTGCGCACGGGCGCAGACCTCGCCGAGCAGGCGCACGTACGACAGCGATGCGGTGTCCCAGATGGAGCGGCTGATCAGGTCGTGCCGGATCCCGGTGGCGAGCAGTCGCGCGGCCAGCTCGTGCACAGCCGGCGTCGTCGCGGCGTACTTGAACGAGCCGGTGTCGGTGACCAGCCCGGTGTACAGCGGCGCGGCGATCTCGGCGGTCAGCGGCAGCCCGAGCCGGTCCAGAAGCTCCGCGACGACGACGGCCGTGGCGGCCGCGGCGGGCTCGACGAGGTTCACGGTGCCGTACCGGGTGTTGCTCGCGTGGTGGTCGAGCACCAGCGTCGTCCCGGCGGTCTCCAGCCGGTCGGCGAGGGACCCGAGCCGGTCGGCGCTGCCGGTGTCGAAGGTGACGAGCAGCGCAGGGGCCGCCGGGAAGTCCTCCGGCTTCACGAGCAGGTCCTGCGCGGGCAGGTATGCGTACGAGGACGGCACCGACATCCGCTCGTCGCCGAACGACGCCACCACCGTGACGCCCTTGCCGCGCAGCGCGGCACCCAGCCCGAGCATGGACCCGAGCGCGTCGCCGTCAGGTCCCACGTGGCACAGCAGTGCGACCTCGTCGGCGTGGTCGAGCAGCCGTACCGCGTCGTCCCAGTCCCGCTCGGTCACTCGTCCTCGTCGTCGTCGACCTCGACGCGCGGCGCCTTGTACGGGTCGGCGTCACCAGCCGGCTTCGCGCCCTCGGCCTGCTCGTGCACCTTCGCGTCCTCGGCCCGCGCCTTCGCGAGCAGCTCCTCGATCCGCCCGGCGGTCTCCGGCACGACGTCGGCGATGAACGTCAGCGACGGGGTGTAGCGCACACCCGTCTGCTTGCCGACGGTCGCGCGCAGCACGCCCTTCGCTGACTCGAGCGCCATCGCGCTCTCCTGCCGGGCAGTCGCGTCGCCGAAGACGGTGTAGTACAGCGTCGCCTCGCGCAGGTCGGGCGTGACCTTCGCGTCGGTGATCGTGACCATCCCGAGCCGCGGGTCCTTGACCTGCATCTCCAGGGTCGACGCAACGACCTCCCGGATCCGTACCGCGAGCTTGCGCGCCCGCGCGACGTCGACCATGTCAGTCGTCCTCTCCGTACAGCCGTTGGGAGGCGGACAGCACGTCCACCTCCGGATGGGAGGCGACGAGCCGTTCGCAGGCGTCGAGGACCTCGACGCAGTGCTGGGCGTCGGCCGCGACGACCGCCACCCCGACGAGCGCCCGCCGGTGCAGATCGAGATGACCCGCCTCCGCCGCGCTGACGCCGTACTTCCTCTGCAGCTCCTTGACGATCGGCTTCACGACCGCCCGCTTCTCCTTCAGCGAGTGGACGTCCCCCAGCAGCAGATCGACCGCGAGGCTGCCGACGAACATGCTGGGATCCCTTGCTGGGCGGACGGTGGTGGCGTGCGGAAGCGACCTACCTTTTCAGTCGCGGAGCACGCCACCACCGGGAGCGACTATGTGCGCGGGATCTCTCTCATTTCGAACGTCTCGATGACGTCCTCGAGCTTGATGTCGTTGAACGACCCGAGCCCGATACCGCACTCGAACCCGTCACGGACCTCGGTCGCGTCGTCCTTGAAACGCCGGAGCGACTCGACGGTGAGGTTGTCCGCGACGACGACGCCGTCGCGGAGCAGGCGGGCCTTGCTGTTGCGGCGGATGAGACCGCTGCGCACGATCGAGCCGGCGACGTTGCCGATCTTCGGCACGCGGAAGACCTCGCGCACCTCGGCGGTCCCGAGCTGGACCTCTTCGTAGATCGGCTTGAGCATGCCCTTGAGGGCCGCCTCGACGTCGTCGATGGCCGCGTAGATGACCGAGTAGTACCGGACGTCCACGTGCTCGCGCTCGGCCAGCTCGCGGGCGTTGCCCTCGGCCCGCACGTTGAACCCGAGGATGACCGCGTCGGAGGCGGACGCCAGGGTGACGTCGTTCTCCGTGATCGCGCCGACGCCGCGGTGGATGATCCGCAGCGAGACCTCGGGATCGATCTCGATCTTGAGGAGGGCGTCCTCGACGGCCTCGACCGAGCCGGACACGTCGCCCTTGAGGATGAGGTTGAGCTGGGTGTTCTCCCCCTCCTTCAGTCGCTCGAACAGCGAC
>JAODNS010000122.1 GCA_025465145.1 Frankiales bacterium | reverse complement strand
GCCAGCGCGGTTGCCGATCCGGCTGCCGAAGCTCCGGCCGAGGGCGAGGCGGCCCGACCCCGCCGACGCCGCGGCGGCCGAGGACGCGGCGGCTCCGGCGCCGAGGCACCGGCTGCCGAGTAGCACTCAAGGGCGGACGCTCCGGCTGCCGACACAGCAGGCATGGCTCTGCAGCACCTCGGTAGCGACGTGACCGGTGAGGACGTCGAGGACCTGCGGTCCTGGCTGTCCCGGCTGGAGGGCTGCCCGCCGGTGTCCGAGCAGGTGGTGCTCGGCTGCGGCCGGCACGGCGACGAGCGGCCGACGTGGATGTACGTCGAGACCGACGCCGCCGCCGGCGTCGCCCGCCGGCGCTGCCTCGCGTGCGCGGACGTCGTCCCGCTGCTGGACTCGAACGACCGCTGGACGCACCCGCCGATGTGGGCGTGCCGCGGCTGCGGCCAGTCGATCGTCGAGTTGGCCGCCGGGCTGAGCGTCCCCGATGGCGAGCACGTCGAGTGGGTGGCGCTCGGCGCGCGCTGCGTCGAGTGCGGCCGGCTGTCCGGCCTGACCGACGTCGTGGTCGACCGGCTGCCCCTGTCGCAGGTGCTGCCGGGCCTGTAGCCAGACTGCAGGGGTGCGCCTGCTGCTCCTCGCCGACACCCACGTGCCCCGCCGTGCCAAGGACCTGCCCGGCCGGGTGTGGGACGAGGTCCACCGGGCCGACGTCGTGCTGCACGCCGGCGACTGGGTCGACGTCTCGCTGCTGGACGCCCTGGAGGAGCGCGCGGCCAGGCTGCTCGCCTGCTGGGGCAACAACGACGGCCCGCCGCTGCGCGCGCGGCTGCCCGAAGTGGCGCGGGCCGAGCTGGGCGGGCTGCGCTTCGCCGTCGTCCACGAGACCGGCAGCTCGGCCGGCCGGCACGCGCGGATGGCGGCCGCGTACGGCGACGTCGACGTCCTCGTGTTCGGGCACAGCCACATCCCCTGGGACACGACCGCGGCGAGCGGGCTGCGGCTGCTGAACCCGGGCTCGCCGACGGACCGCCGCCGGCAGCCGGCCTGCACCTACATGACCGCAGAGGTCACGGACGGCGCGCTCACGGACGTGCGGCTGGAGGCGCTGTGACGCTGGCGCGGATCGACGTCGGCGCGGGGACGCCGGTGCTGCTGGTGCCCGGCTACACCGGCAGCAAGGAGGACTTCCGGCTGCTGGTGCAGCCGTTGGCCGATGCCGGGTACCGCGCGGTGGCGTGCGACCAGCGCGGCCAGTACGAGTCGGCCGGCCCGGAGGACGCGGCGGCGTACACCGTCGAGGCGCTGGCCGAGGACCTGCTGGGGCTCGCGGCCGAACTCGGGCCGGTGCACCTGGTCGGGCACAGCTTCGGCGGGCTGGTGTCGCGCGCGGCCGTGCTGCGCGACCCGGCTGCGGTGCTGTCGCTGACCCTGCTCGACAGCGGCCCGGCTGCCCTGACCGGTCCGCGGGTGGAGGCGCTGCCGCTGCTGCGGCCGCTGCTGGAGCAGGGCGGGCTGGTCGCCGTGGCGGACGCGCTCAACGCGGTGGCGCCGGTCGACCAGCCGCCCGAGCTGCGCGCCTTCCTGCGTACCCGCTTCCTGCGCAACAGCCCGACCGCGCTCGTCGCCATGGCCGACGCGCTGACCTCGGAGCCGGACCGGGTGGACGCGCTGGCGGCGGCAGGGGTGCGGGTGCAGGTTGTGTACGGCGAGGCCGACGACGCGTGGTCGCCGGCCGTGCAGGCGGAGATGGCACGCCGGCTCGGCTGCCGCGCGGTCGTCATCCCGGGCGCGCTGCACTCCCCTGCGGTCGAGAACCCGGCGGCGACCCTGGACGCGCTGCTGTCGTTCTTCTAACTGGACTGCACGACCTCGAAGGCCCAGATCGTCGAGCCGGTGGCCGCCGGCCGCGCGCCCTCCGGCCGCTCGGTGGCCTGCGCGTGCCCCTGGCCGAACGACTGCGAGTCGCGCCAGGCGCGAAAGTCGCCCTCGCTGCGCCAGCGCGTGTAGACGAGGTAGTCCTCGGTGCCCTCCAGCGGGCGGAGCAGCTCGAAGTGCTCGAACCCCGGCGCGCTGTCGACCGCGCCCTGCCGCGCCGCGAACCGCTGCTCCAGCGTCGCGCCCGCGCCGGCCGGGACGGTGAGGACGTTGATGGCCACGTAGCTCATGACGACCAGTCTCAGGCCTGCAGCCCGTCGCCGCGCGTGCGAGGCTTGTCCGGATGAGTGCGGACGCGGGGCTGTACGGCCCCGACAGCGTGACCTGGCGGGTGCACGCCGACCCGTCGATGGCGCTCGCCGGCCTGCGGGCGCTGTTCTTCCAGGCGGTGCACCCGCTCGCCATGGCCGGCGTCGCCCAGCACAGCGACTTCCGCGAGGACCCGTGGGGCCGGCTGTTCCGGACGGCGGAGTACGTCGGGACGACGACGTACGGGACCACGCAGGAGGCGCGCCGAGCCGGCGCGAAGGTGCGCGGCATCCACCGGCGGCTGAAGGGCGTGGAGCCGGAGACGGGTACGCCGTACCGCGTCGACGACCCCGAGCTGCTGCGCTGGGTGCACTGCGTCGAGGTCGAGTCGTTCCTGACGACGGCGCTGCGCTGCGGGCTGCGGGTGTCCGAGGCGGACCGCGACCGGTACTACGCGGAGCAGTCGTACGGCGCGACGCTGGTCGGGCTCGACCAGGCCGACGTGCCCGCGTCTGTCGCCGAGATGGCGCAGTACTTCGAGGACGTGCGCCCCCAGCTGCGGGTCACGGCGGAGGCGCGGCGGGCAGCGACGTTCGTGCTGTGGCCGCCGATGCCCGCGCTGGTGCAGATCGGCACGCCGGCCCGACCCGCGTGGGTGGCGCTCGCGTCCGCGGCGTTCGCGATGCTGCCGAGGTGGGCGCGTCGGCTGTACCGGCTGCCCGGGCTGCCGACGACGGATGCCGCTGCGACGGTGGCCGGCCTCGCCTTCCGGTCCGGCGTGCTGGTGGTGCCGGAGCGGCTGCGGCAGGGGCCGGCGCTGCGCGACGCGAGGGCGCGGGTCGGGCGCGCGTAATCCGGGTGCGGGCCGGTCAGCCGACTGGCAGGGTGCCGAGTCGTGCTGCGACCCGCGACTGCCGACGACAGCCGCTCGATGTACGAGGCGAACGTCGCCTACGACCTGCGCGAGATGGACGGCGTCGAGCTGGACCCCGAGGACGTGGACGCGGCTCTGGCCGTGGCCGGCAACGAGGTGGTCGTCGCAGAGGAGTGCGGCCGGGTCGTGGGCTGGGCCAGCGTCGGGCGCAGCGGCGAGGCCGAGACCGTCGCGCATCCTGGTGCAGCGGACGCCGACGACCTGCAGCGCCGCCTGCTCGCCTGGGTGCTGGACCGCGCGCGTGCACGGCGGCTGCCGCTGCTCGAGCACTGGGCCGGCGCGCGCCCGGACGGGGCGGCGCGCCTGCTGTCCGAGGCGGGCTTCTCGCACGCGCGCACCATGTGGCGGATGGCGCGCCGGCTGGACGGCGCACTGCCCGAGCCGGTCTGGCCGCCCGCAGTGCAGGTGCGCCCGTTCGACCCGGACCGCGGTGCGCACGCGGTGTGGGACCTGGTGCAGCGCGGGTTCGCCGGGACGTTCGGCAGCCATGCGCGTCCGTTCGAGGAGTGGGCGAGCTACTCCCTCGGCCCGCAGAGTGACGCCGTCTGCGTGCTGGCGGGGCAGCAGCTCCTCGGCGTCGCGACGCGCGGACCTCGTACGGGCGAGGGGCACGTCAACCAGCTCACGGTCGACCCGGCGCAGCGCGGCCGCGGGATCGCGCTGGGCCTGCTGCACGAGTGCTTCCGGCGCGACGCGGCCGACGGATACGCGGTGACCAGCCTGACCGTGGACGGGGAGAACGCCGGCGCGCGGCGGCTGTACGAGAAGGCGGGCATGGCGGTGACCAAGGAGTACCGCCGCTGGGAGCGGGCGCTCTAGGCCTGCTGCGCCAGCCCGTCCCACGGCTGTCGCGGGCTGCCGGCGGCTGCCAGCCCGTCGGGGCAGCAGCGGGCGAAGTCGCACCAGCCGCAGCCGCGGCTCGGTCGGGACGGGAACAGCGCCTCCGGGTCGCCACCGGCGGCGAGCGCCTCGGCTGCGGCGACGGCCTCGGCGCCGATCGCCTCCGCCCGGGACAGGTGCCGGGCCAGCGACTCCTCGGTGTGGTCGTAGCGCGCGACGGTGCCGGTCGGCAGGTGGTGCAGCTCGACCGCCGTGCAGGGGCGACGGAGGGTGCGGCTGGCGGCGAGGGCGTACAGCGCGAGGGCCAGCGACCCGCGTGCGTCGTCGGTCGTGAGCACGTGCCGGCCGGTCTTGTAGTCGACGACGACGAGCTCGTCACCGCGCCGGTCGATGCGGTCGACCCGGCCGCTGACGGCGAGCGTCGGAGTACGGGTGGCGACGGTCCGCTCCACGCCGACGGGCTCGTCCGCGGGGTCGAGCTGCGCGACGTACCGCTCGACCATCTCGACCGCGTGGCCGAGGAAGCGGTCCGCCTGCGCGTCGTCCTGGAAGCCGTCCCTGGTCCAGGCGCGGACGACCAGGGAGCGGGCGACCGGGACCGTGCGGCGCTCCAGCGGCTCGGCCCACCAGCGACTGAGGGCGAGGTGCACGACCGCGCCGACCGTGTTGTGCGCCCACGCGGGGCCACGCTGCGGGCTCGGCCGGTCGAGGTAGGTCATCCGGTAGCGCCGCGGGCAGTCCAGCCAGGTCGTGAGGCGGGACGGCGTGCAGGCGAACAGCCGGGTCGGCATGCCCTCGAGGCCGAGCTGGAGCGTCACTGGCGCAGTGTCGCCCAGCGGTCGGACAGAACGGGGGGAGCTACCAGCTCCCGCCGTCGCCGCCGCCACCACCACCACCACCACCACCACCGAAGTCGCCGCCGCCACCGAAGTCGCCGCCGCCACCGCCGCCCCAGCCGCCGAAACCGCCATCGCCGCTGTCGCCGTTCCCGCCGGCGTCGCGGGCGTCCTCGACGCCCTCCTCGTAGCCTCGCTCGTACCCGCCGCCGCCGAACATGCCGCCGCCGAAGCCGCCGGTGAGCACGCTGGTCATGAGCATGGTCTCCCAGAAGGGGAAGGCGTACCAGCCACCCGGGACCATGCGGCCGTTGTACGAGCCGCCGCCGTAGTAGTGACCGCGGCCGGGCTCGTACTGGGGCGAGCCCTCGTACTCCTGGTCGCCCACCTGGACGCGCTGCCGCTCGGTGAGCTGCGGGCCGGCGCCAGGCGGCGGCGGGATCTCCGGGCCGGGGTCGAGGCCGAGCTTCTGCCGGGCGGTGCGCGCCGCGATGAGGCCTTCGACGACGGTGCGCCGAGCGGCGGCCCACTCGCTCGGGGTATCCGCCTTCGACATGATCGCACCGGTGGCGTTGTAGCGCTCCGCGGCGTCGACCATCGCCTGCCGCGCCAGGTCGTCGCTGCCGGGCGCAAGGGTCGAGACGTCGGAGCCGAGCCGGTTGTAGAGCGACTCGACGTCGGCGCGCATGCCCTCCATCTCGCGCGACTCGGTCCGCTTGCGGCGCTGCCGCTTCGAGATCAGGTACGCGCCGCCGCCCAGGGCGCCGAGGCCGAGGATGGGGCCGAGCAAGGAGCTGCCGGAGCCGGTGTCGCCGGAGCCGCCGGCGGAGCCGTTGCCGTTGTCCTCGGCCCCGACGTTGTACTGCTGGACGTTCCGCACCGCCTCGACCAGCTTGTCGGTGCCGCTGCCGGAGGCCTGGTCCACGAGCCGCTGCGCATCGCCCTGCTCGAGCCCGGTGCTGTCGGTGGCCAGCCCGACGTACTCGTCCCCCACGAGCGCGATGAGGACCGCCGGCGGCGGGAGGCGCTCGCCGATCTTGCGCGCGACGTTGTTGGCGCTGCCGAGGTTGTCCGCTGCCCGCTGCGGCAGGACGACCACGTAGATCTGCCGCGACGACTGCGAGATCTGCTGGCGCACCTTGTCGCTGTCGACGTCGCCGGCCGCCTCCGCGTCGCCTTCGACGAACACCGGGTTGCTGCGCAGCGCCTGCACGACGGTGGCGGGCGAGGTCTCGGCCAGCGCAGGGAGAGCGGTCCCGAGAAGGCAGGCCGCGACGAGGGCGAGCAGGGCGAGCAGACGCGTACGCATGGCGGACTCCTACCCCTGTTGGACGAAACCCCGCACGGAGTCGGCCAGCAGTTGGACGGCGATCGCGGACAGCAGCAGACCGGAGATGCGGGTCAGCAGGACGATGCCGGACTCGCGGATGAGCCTGGTGATCCCGACGCTGAAGCGCAGCGACAGGTAGACGAGCAGGTGGACGGCGACGATGCCCACGGCGATGGCGCTGTACTCCGCCAGCCCGTCCGCCTGCTGGACGAACACGATCGTCGCGACGATCGCGCCCGGCCCGGCGAGCAGCGGCGTGCCGAGCGGCACGAGCGCGACGTTGACGTCCCGCACCTCCGACGGGTCGTCGGCCCGGTCGGTCAGCAGCTCGAGCGCGACGATGGTGAGCAGCAGCCCGCCGGCCCCCTGCAGCGCGGGGATGCCGATGCCCAGGTAGGCCAGGATCTGCTGGCCCAGCACCGCGAACAGGGAGATGACGAACAGGCTGACGAGCACGGCCTGCCACGACAGCCGCCGGCGGGCCTTGTTGCTGCGGCCACCCGTCAGGCCGAGGAACAGCGGGATGTTGCCGAGCGGATCCATGATGACCGCCAGCGTGACGAAGACCTCGCCGAAGACGGTCGCGTCGAAGACGCCGTTCATGCGGCCAGCACCTCGATGCCGGAGGCGCGCTCGACCACCTGCTCGTACGCCGCTTCGCCCGTCAGGTTGGCGCCGAGCTGCACGGTCTTGTTGGTGCCGTGGAAGTCGCTCGAGCCGGTGGTCAGCAGCCCGAGCCGGGCCGCGAGGTCGCGCAGCCGCTGCCGGGTCGGCTCGTCGTGGTCGACGTGGTCCACCTCGAGCCCGACGAGGCCGGCGTCGACCATCGCCTCGATGACGTCCTCACCGACCGTGCGGCCGCGCTTCTCGGCGCCCGGGTGCGCGAACACGGGAACCCCACCGGCACCGACGACCAGCCGTACGGCGTCGAGGACGTCGAGCTCCATCTTGCCGACCCAGTACCGGCCGTGCGTGCCGATCCAGTCCGGCGTGAACGCCTCGCCCACAGAGCCGCCGAGGCCGGCCGCGATGAGCGCCTGCGCGACGTGCGGCCGGCCGACCGTGCCGCCGGCGAGAGATCGGAAGAGCACACG
>JAODNS010000111.1 GCA_025465145.1 Frankiales bacterium | reverse complement strand
CCGCGTTCCCGCCCTTCGGCGTGACCGTCGACATGGTGCTGCTGACGGTCCGCGAGCAGCGCTTCTCGGTGCTGCTCGTGGAGCGGGGCACCCACCCGTTCCGCGGCTTCGCGGCGCTGCCCGGCGGGTTCGTGCAGCCGGACGAGGACCTGGACGCGGCCGCGGTGCGGCGGCTCGAGCAGGAGACCGGGGTGCGGCGGGACGCCGCGTACGTCGAGCAGCTGGGCGCGTTCGGCGAGCCGGACCGGGATCCGCGGATGCGGGTCGTGTCGGTGGCCTACCTCGTGTTCGCGCCCGACCTGCCGGCCCCGCGGCCTGGCGCGGGCACCCGGTCGGTGTCCTGGATACCCGTCGACGACGTGCAGCCCGAGCGGCTCGGCTTCGACCACGCGCGGGTGCTCGCGGCGGGGGTGGAGCGGGCGCGGGCGAAGCTCGAGTACACGCCGCTGGCCGCCGCGTTCTGCGACGAGGAGTTCACCGTGGGCGAGCTGCGCAAGGTGTACGAGGCGGTGTGGGGCGGGCCGCTCGACCCGCGCAACTTCCACCGCAAGGTGACGGGTACACCGGGGTTCCTCGTGCCGGTCGGGCGGCCGGCGCCGGTGGGGCCGGACGGCGGTCGGCCGGCGGCGCTCTACCGGCGCGGCCGGGCGACCCTCCTGCACCCGGCGATGCTGCGGGCGCGCTGATGCGCCCCGCAGACGGGTACCGGCGGGTGCGCGAGGACAAAGCAGTCGGCGCAGAGGGTCTCGGTCGTCCCCACCAGCCGGAAGGTCAGCTCGTCGCGGTCGCAGGTCTCGCACGTCATGCCAGGTACATCGATCTCCGGCGCGGTCGCGTACGCGCCCGTCCGGAGGTCGTCGCTGCGCCCGTACGCCGCGGGCGCCTGGTCATTGCGGGCTGGTCACTCGCCCTCGTCGCCGGCTGCGCGGCCGAGGCGGAGCCGTCCGCGGCGCCGTCGCCCGATGCGCAGTGGCGCCCGGTCGCCGTGCAGGCGATGAGCAAGGCGAAGACGACCGTCACGGACACGACCTGCCACGAGGTGGTCCGCGTCGGCGGCCCAGGGTCCGAGGTACGGCTGCGGCTGTCCAACGCCATGAGCGCCACGCCGCTGCGACTCGCGTCCGTTGCGGTGCGGCTGCGCGGCGGGACCAGCAGGCAGGTCACCGGCGAGCTGCTGGTCCCGGCCGGCGAGGACGTGCTGACGCCGCCCGTCCCGCTGCCGGTGCGGCGCGGGCAGGACCTGGTGGTCGACCTCGCCGTCCGCGGCACGGCGGTGCTGAGCGAGCACACCGAGGGCGCGGCGACGTCCCGCTGCGACGGGCTGCCGCCGAGCCGCGCCGGGCTGGTGGTCGATCGCGTGGACGTACGCGCACCCGCAGCGCCGCCCGGCGTCCTCGTCGTCGGCGACTCGCTGACCGACCCGAAGGTGCTGGCGCCGGACCGGTACGCGCGGTGGACCGACGTCCTGTCGGCGCGCCTGCCGGACCGGCCCGTCGTCAACGCGGCCATCGACGGCAACCGGCTGCTCGCCCCGGGCGGGTACGGGCCGAGCGCGACCGAGCGGTTCGACCGGGACGTGCTGCGCAGCCCGGGCGTGGGGACGCTGCTGCTGCTCGTGGGCACGAACGACATTCCCGGCGGGCTCACGGCGAACGAGATCACCGCCGCGCTGGACGGGCTGGTCGACCGGGCGCGTCGGCGCGGCATCCGGCCGGTCCTGCTGACGCTGCTCCCCGCCGGCCGGCGCGCCCCCGCGTACGAGCAGGTCCGGGTCCAGGTGAACCAGTGGATCCGCGACGCGAAGGAGCAGGTAGTCGACGCGGAGGCGGTCGTACGGGACCCGGCGCAGCCGACGCGGCTGCTGCCGGCGTACGACCACGGCGATGGGCTGCACCTGTCCGAGGCGGGGCACCGGGCGCTCGGCGCGGCCGTCGCCGCGGCCATCGCCTGAGACGGCAAGAAGCCGAGGTCCGGAGACCTCGGCTTCCCGATCTGGGGTGGGCGAGGGGGGAGTTGAACCCCCACGTCCTTTCGGACACACGGACCTGAACCGTGCGCGTCTGCCATTCCGCCACTCGCCCGAGCGCGGTTCAACGCTAGCACCCGGCTTCACGGCGGAAGGGGCTCCGAACGGCGCGGATACGATCATCGCTCCGAGGGAAGGGGGCTGACGTGGGAGTGCTGCAGCGCTTCGAGCGTCGGCTCGAAGGCCTCGTCGAGGGTGCCTTCGCGCGCGCGTTCGGCGGCGTCGTGCAGCCCGTCGAGGTGGCCGCCGCCCTGCAGCGCGAGGCCGCCGACAAGAAGGTCCTCGTCGCGCAGGGCCGCGTCCTCGTCCCGAACCAGTACGTCGTCGAGCTGGGCAAGGCCGACTGCGAGCGGCTCGGCGAGTACGACCAGGCGCTGCGCGAGGAGCTCGCGGCCATGGTGTCCGAGCACGCGCAGGAGCAGGGCTGGTCCTTCGTGGGCCCCGTCGCCGTCAAGTTCGAGGGCGTCGACGACCTCAAGACCGGCATCTTCCGCGTTCGCAGCGCCGTCGCCGCAGGATCCCGGCCGGTGTCCGCCTCCGAGGTGCCGGGCAACGCGCCGCGGCTCGAGATCGCCAGTGGCACCGAGACCGGTCGCGTGCTCGCCGTGCGCAAGGCGGTGACCGTCCTCGGCCGCGGCACGGAGGCCGACATCCGGCTGACCGACACGGGCGTCTCGCGCAGCCACGCCGAGCTGCACCTCGACGCCGGCCGGGTGACCCTCGTCGACCGGCAGTCCACCAACGGCACGACCGTCAACGGCCGGCGCATCGACAGCGCGCTGCTGCACGACGGCGACCGGATCGGGCTCGGCGCCAGCGTCCTCGTCTTCCGGCAGGACGGCTGATGGCCTCCACGCTCATCGTGGCGATCGTCAAGTACGGGTTGCTCGCCCTGCTCTGGCTGTTCGTCATCTCCGCGGTACGAACGATCCGCTCCGACCTGTGGGGCTCGCGCGCCCCCGTCCGCGCAGCGGCTGCACCGGCCGCGGCCCGCGCGCCGAAGGCGAAGGGCAGCCGCACGCAGGCGCGCCGGCTCGTCGTCACCGAGGGCGCCCTGGCCGGCACGACCATCAACCTCGGCGACTCGCCCGTGACCCTCGGCCGCGCGGACGACTCGACGCTGGTCCTCACCGACGACTACGCCAGCAGCCGGCACGCGCGGCTCGTACCCGGGGCCGAGGCGTGGACGGTCGAGGACCTCGGCTCCACCAACGGCACCTACCTCGGCTCGAGCAAGGTCAGCCGCCCCACGCCCGTGCCGCTCGGCCAGCCGATCCGCATCGGCAAGACCGTGCTGGAGCTACGCCGATGAGTGACAGCCGATGACACTCGCCCTCCAGTTCGCCGCCCGGTCGCACACCGGGCTGCTGCGCGACGGCAACGAGGACTCGGTCTACGCCGGGCCCCGCCTGCTCGCCGTCGCTGACGGCATGGGCGGCCACGCCGCGGGTGAGGTCGCGAGCGCCGTCGCCATCGCCGCGCTGGCCCCCCTGGACGAGGACGCACCCGGCGCCGACCTGCTCGACGACCTCCGCCAGGCCGCCGTCTCCGCCAACACGCACCTGCGCGACATGGTCGAGGGCGACGCCGCGCTCGAGGGCATGGGCACCACCCTCACCGCGATCCTGTCCGCGGGGAACCGGCTGGGGCTGCTGCACATCGGCGACTCGCGCGCCTACCTGCTGCGCGACGGCGAGCTCACCCAGATCACCCGCGACCACACCCTCGTCCAGGCGCTCATCGACGAGGGGCGCATCAGCGAGGAGGAGGCGAGCACCCACCCGCAGCGCAACGTCATCACCAACGTGCTGGACGGACGGCCGGGTCTCGACCTTGATTTGTCCGTACGCGAGGTGCGCGCCGGCGACCGGTACCTGCTCTGCTCCGACGGCCTCACGGGGCCGGTCGCCAGCAACGACACCCTGCGCGACGCGCTCGCGCTGCCGGACGTGCAGGACGCCGTCGACCGACTCGTCCAGCTCGCCCTGCGCGGCGGCGGACCCGACAACGTCACCGCGATCGTGGCGGAGGCGGTCGAGACCGACCACGCGCCCGCGCTCACGCCAGTCGTCGCCGGTGCCGCCGCCGAGTCGCCGCAGGCGCCGCCGCCCGGTGTCGCCGAGTCCGCCGCGGGCCGGGCGCGGACCGCCGAGGGCCGTGACGTCGACGAGCCCGCGCGCCCCCCCGACAGCGCGCCGGCCGCCCCCCCGTCCCGACACGGCCGCCGGCTCGGCATCGTCGCGGTCATCGCCGGGCTGCTCGTGCTCGTCGGGGCCGGTGCCAGCTGGGCCTACGTCCGCTCGCAGTACTACGTCGGCGCCGAGAACGAGCACGTCGCCGTCTTCCGCGGCGTCGCCGGCTCCGTGGCCGGCATGGACCTGTCCTCGGTCGAGGAGGTCACCACCCTCGAGACGAGCCTGCTCGGCGAGCTCGACGCGGCGCGGGTCCAGAAGGGCATCGTCGCCAAGGACAAGGAGGACGCGCACCGCATCGTCGAGCGGCTGCAGACGCAGGTGCCGGTCTGCCCCGCCCCGGCTCCGGCCGTGACGCTGCCCGAGTCGCCCTTGCCGAGCGCACCGGCCGCCGCGGCGTCGGCTGCTCCCGTACCGACCCCGGTGCCGAGCCCGCTCGCCAGCACGCCGGCCAGCCCGACGCCCTGCCGCACGCCGTGACCGCGCCCACCGTCGCCCCCTCGTCCGCCCCTGCGCGCCGCGACGCCGAGCTCGCGCTGACCGCCTTCGCGGTCGGCCTCGCGGTCCTCGCCTACGCCGCGGTCGGCATCGCGCAGGACGGCCGGCTCCCGTCCGGCGCCCTCGGCTACGGCGCCGGCCTCGGCCTGCTGTTCGGGGTCGCGCACCTGGTCGTGCGCCGGTTCGCGCCGTACGCCGACCCGCTCATCTTGCCGTGCGTCGCGCTGCTCAACGGCCTCGGCGTGGTCATGATCCGGCGGCTCGACTTCGCCGCTGTCGAGCGCGCGCAGCAGCGCGGCAAGGCGCTGCCGCGGGCGGACGCGCCGCTGCAGCTCATCTGGACCGCCATCGCCGTCACGGCGTTCGTCGCCGTCCTGGTCGTCGTCCGCGACCACACGAGGCTGGCCCGCTACACCTACACGAGTGCCGCAGCCGGGCTGTTCCTGCTGCTGCTGCCGGCGCTGCCGGGCGTCGGCGCGACCATCAACGGCGCGCGGCTGTGGATCCGGCTCGGTCCGATCACCGTGCAGCCCAGCGAGGTCGCGAAGATCCTGCTGATGGTCTTCTTTGCCGGCTACCTGGTGACCAAGCGCGACGTGCTCGCGCTGGCCAGCCGCCGGGTCATGGGGCTGGACCTGCCGCGCGCTCGGGACCTAGGGCCGGTGCTGCTCGCCTGGGCCGCGAGCCTCGCCGTCCTCGTCCGCGAGAAGGACCTCGGCTCGTCGCTGCTGTTCTTCGGCATCTTCATCGTGATGCTCTACGTCGCCACCGAGCGCACGTCCTGGCTGCTCATCGGCATGGGGCTGTTCGCCGGCGGCGCCTTTGCCGCCTACACGCTGTTCGGCCACGTCCGGCAGCGGGTCGACGTGTGGCTGCACCCGTTCCGCGACGCCGGCGGCGACGGGTACCAGCTGGTGCAGGGACTGTTCGGCTTCGGCACCGGCGGCATCACCGGCACCGGCCTCGGCAAGGGCTCGCCCGGCATCGTGCCGTTCGCGAAGACCGACTTCATCATGGCAGCCATCGGTGAGGAGCTCGGGCTGGTGGGGGTCATGGCGGTGCTGCTCGTCTTCGCCGTGATCGTCGAGCGCGGCCTGCGGTCGGCGCTGTCCTGCCGCGACTCGTTCGGCAAGCTGCTCGCGACCGGGCTGTCGTTCGCCCTGGGGCTGCAGGTGTTCGTCATCGTCGGCGGCGTGACCGGCCTCATCCCGCTGACGGGCGTGACGCTGCCCTGGCTGTCGTACGGCGGCAGCTCCGTCGTCATGAACTGGGTGCTCGTCGCCCTGCTGCTGCGCATCAGCGACGCGGGTCGCCGACCCGGGCCGGCACCCGTGACACCCGACAAGGCGCGCGCCGCGCTGCAGGAGGCACAGACCCAGGTGGTCCGCCGATGAACGCCCCGCTGCGCCGGGTGGCCGTCGCCTGCCTGCTGTTGTTCGGCCTGCTCCTCGTGAACGTCAACTACCTGCAGGTGGTCAGGGCCTCCTCGTTGCGCGACGACCCGCGCAACTCCCGCACCCTGCTCAGCCAGTTCCAGCGCGAGCGCGGGCCGATCCTGCTCGGTACCGGTGGTGGTGGCGCCAGCCCCCTGGCCGTGGACAAGCCCACGCCGCAGGAACGCTTCA
>JAODNS010000088.1 GCA_025465145.1 Frankiales bacterium | reverse complement strand
CGAGGGACCCCCTCCCCCTTGCGTCGGGGGGACGGTAGAGCCCGCGCGCCGGCAGGCCCGGACGCAACCCGCCCCCTCCAGCCGCCGCCCCACCCAGCCCCCCCCAACCCGCCCCCTCCCCCTTGCGTCCGGGGGACCGTAGAGCCCGCGCGCCGGCAGGCCCGGACGCACGCGGGGGGGTCGAGTCCTAGGATCGTCAGCGGTGCGCCGGGAAGCCTGGTCGGCAACGGGATCCGTGCTGACCTGAGGAGTGCCACGTGGAGGACGTCCAGCCGTTCGGCCTGCTCGTCCTCGTCATCGCCGCGGTCGGCCTCGTCGCCGTCCTGTCCAACCGGCTGAGCGAGCGGCTGCAGGTCCCCACCCCCGCGTTCTTCCTGGCCGGCGCGGCCCTGGCGGCGCACCACGTCGACGCCCTGCACGCTCCGCCGCACCGGACCGTGGAGCGACTGGTGACGATCGCGCTGGTCGTCATCCTGTTCGACGGCGGCATGCACCTCGGCTGGCGACGGGTGCGCGCCGCCGCGGTGCCCATCGGCGTCACCGGCGTGGTCGGCACGTTCCTCACCACCGCGGCCGTCGCGGCGCTGGCGCACTGGGGCTTCGACCTCGACTGGTACCTCGCTGTCCTCGTCGGCACCGCCGTGGCGCCGACGGACCCCGCGGTCGTGTTCTCGGTGCTCGGCCAGCGCGAGCTCGGCGGCCGCAGCGGGACGATCCTCGAGGGCGAGTCCGGCGCGAACGACCCGGTCGGGATCGCGCTGATGGCCAGCCTCATCACGGCCGGCGGCCTGGGCGCCGGTGCGGCCGGCGACGTCGCCGGCGAGTTCCTCCTGCAGATGCTCGTCGGCGGTGCGGTCGGCCTCGTCGGCGGCCGGCTGCTGCTCGAGTTCGTCCGCCGGGTGCCGCTGCCGAGCGAGGGTCTGTACCCGCTGCGCACCCTCGCCGGCGCGATGCTGCTGTTCGGCCTCGCGACCGTGGCGCACGGCTCCGGCTTCCTCGCCGTCTTCGTCGCCGGCATCCTGCTCGGCGACGCGAACGCCCCGTACAAGAGGGAGATCCGTCGCTTCCACGCCTCGCTCGCCAGCCTCGGCGAGATCGTCGCGTTCGTCGTCCTCGGCCTCACGGTGGACCTCGGGGTGCTGAGCGACCCGGACGTGTGGGTGCCCGGGCTGCTCATCGGCGGCGTCCTCGCCCTGGTGGTGCGACCGGTGCTCGTCGGCCTCTGCCTGCTGCCCGTCGACCTGACCCGCAACGAGCGGGCGTTCGTGCTGCTGGCCGGCTTGAAGGGCGCGGTGCCGATCCTGCTCGGCAGCTTCATCCTGACGGCGGAGGTGCCGCAAGCGGAGCGCCTGTACGGGATCGTCGTGGTCGTCGTCGTGCTGTCCGTGGTCGTGCAGGGCGGCCTGGTCCCCACCGCGGTTCGGCTGCTGCGCCTGCCGATGCGGATCGTCGCGCCGGAGCCGTGGACGTTCGGCGTGCGGCTGCAGGACGAGCCGGAGGGCGCGCACCAGTACACGGTCGCGCGCGGGTCGGCGGCCGACGGTCGCGCGCTGCAGGAGCTGGGCGACGACCTCTGGGTCAGCTTCGTCGTACGGGACGGGCGTCTGGTGCCCGCGGCCGGCGAGACGCGGCTGCAGGCCGGGGACGACGTCATGGTGCTGGCCGAGCCCGCGGTGCTTGCGTCGTTGCACCCGCGGTTCGAGACGGCGGTCTAGCCTTCCGCCTCGTGCCCGCTCCCCTGGTGGTCGTCGCCGACGACAGCGCCACCGTGCGCGCGGTCGTGCGGCTCGAGCTCGAGGCGGCCGGGTACCGCGTGCTGGAGGCCGAGGACGGCCACGTCGCCGTCGCGGCGGCGCAGGACAACCCGGTCGACGTCATGCTGCTCGACGTGCAGATGCCCGCCCTGGACGGGCACCAGGCACTGCAGCAGCTGAAGAGCGATCCCCGGACCCGTGACATCCCGGTGGTGTTCCTCAGCGCCGCCAGCGGTGGCGACGACATCGTGACGGCGCTGCGCGAAGGCGCGCACGACTACCTGCGCAAGTCGCCGGAGCCGGCCGAGCTGCTCGCGCGGGTCGCCGCCGCGTACCGCGTGAAGCAGCTGCAGGACCAGCTGCGGGAGCGGGCCGAGGAGCTCGACAGCATCAGCCGCACCGACCACCTGACCGGCCTGCACAACCGCCGGCACGCGGACGAGCACCTGCGCGGCACGATGGCCGCCGCAGCCCGGCACCGCTTCGCGCTGACCGTCCTGCTCGTCGACATCGACCACTTCAAGCGGGTGAACGACAGCCGCGGCCACTCCGGCGGCGACGAGGTCCTGTTCGAGGTGGCGCAGGTGCTGTCGCGCGGCGTGCGAACCGAGGACCTGGTGGCGCGCTGGGGCGGTGAGGAGTTCCTCGTTGTGGCCCTGCACACCGACGCCGACGCGGCTGCCGTCCTCGCCGAGCGGCTGCGGCGGACGGTCGAGGAGAGCTGCGGCGTCACCATCAGCATCGGCGGCGCGACGAGCAGCGGCGGGAGCGCGAGCTCCCTCGACGTCGCGGACCGCAACCTGTACGCGGCCAAGGACGCCGGCCGGAACCGGTGCCTGATCAGCGCGGTCGTGTGACGCGCGGACGGACGGGTACGGCTGCGTCGAGCACCTGACCCGCGCCTTGAGGAGACCTCTGTGAGCCACGCCCCCGACGACGCGAGCCTCGGCGAGTTGGTCGCCACCGCGACCAAGGACCTGTCGCAGCTGATGCGCCAGGAGGTCGAGCTGGCCAAGGCCGAGATCAAGCGCGACGTCGCGGCCGCCGGCAAGGGCGCCGGCATGTTCGGCGGCGCCGGCTTCTCCGGCCTGTTCGCCCTGGTGTTCCTCAGCATCGCCGCCGCCTACGCGCTCGGCCGCGTCATCCCGCTGGGGGCCGGCTTCCTCGTCGTCGGGCTCGTCTACCTGCTGGTCGCGGGCGTCCTGGCGCTGAAGGGCAAGAAGAGCCTGAGCGGCATCGGTGCGCCGGAGAAGACGATCGAGACGCTGAAGGACGACGCCGCGTGGGCGAAGCACCCGACGGTGGCGCCGACCCGCCGGACCTGATCGGCCTAACCTCGGGCGCATGCCGCCCGAGGAGTCCGTCGTCCTCGTGGACGGGCCGTGGGCGCACCGCGAGGTGACCGCCAACGGCGCACGCTTCCACGTCGTGGAAGCGGGTCCGGCGGGCGGCCCGCTCGTCCTGCTGCTGCACGGGTTCCCCGAGTTCTGGTGGTCCTGGCGGCACCAGCTCGTCGCCCTCGCCGACGCCGGGTTCCGCGCCGTGGCACCGGACCTGCGCGGCTACGGCGCCTCGGACAAGCCGCCCCGGGGGTACGACGGCTACACGCTCTCCTCCGACGTCGCCGGCATGGTCCGCGCCCTCGGTGCGCGACAGGCGCACCTCGTCGGCCACGACTGGGGCGGCCAGCTGGCCTGGGCGGTCGCGACCCTGCACCCCAGCATCGTCCGTACCCTCACCGTCCTGGACATGCCGCACCCGCAGCGGCTGCGGCGGGCTCTGCTCACCGATCCGGCGCAGATCCGCGCGTCCTCGTACATCGGCTACTGCCAGCTGCCCAAGGCCCCCGAGGCGCGGCTGGTCAGGGACGACGGCGCGTACGTCGGCACGCTGCTGCAGAGGTGGGGCGGGCCGGGCTTTCCCGACGCCGAGACGGAGGCGCGCTGCCGCGAGGCCGTGCAGATCCCGGGCGTCGCGCACAGCACCCTCGAGTGGTACCGCTGGGCGGTCCGCTCCCTCACCCGGCCGAGTGGGCTGCGCTTCCTCGCGCTGATGGACCGCGGCGTGCAGGCGCCGGTGCTGCAGCTGCACGGCGCGCTGGACGCGTGCCTGCTGCCGTCGACCGCGCACGGCTCCGGCGCGTGGGCGCACGGCGGGTACGAGCTCCAGGTGCTCGACGGCCTCGGCCACTTCCCACACCAGGAGGCACCCGAGCTGGTCAGCCAGGCGCTGGTGGCGCATGCGGGCGCGTGACGCCCTCGGCCGCCCGGTCCCGGCCGGCTCGCCGGCCGCGGTCGAGCCGGTGTCCGAGGAGGCGCTGCCGCCGCTCGAGGCCGTCGCGCTCGCCCGCGCGCTGATGGCGCAGGGCCGGGCCTTCTCCGCGCACGAGGTGTTCGAGGCCTCCTGGAAGGCCGCGCCGGCCGGGGAGCGCGACCTCTGGCAGGGGCTCGCGCAGGTGTGCGTCGGGCTGACCCACCTGCAGCGCGGCAACGCGACCGGCGCGCGCACGCTGCTGCTCCGCGCGGCGATGCGGCTGGAGGGGCTGCCCGCGGCCTACGGCGTGGACGTCCCGCAGGTGCGGCTGGACGCGCTCTCCCTCGCCGAGGCAGGCGGAGGAACGGTGCGGCTCTAGGCTGCCCGGCAACGCTCCTCGGCCGCGCGGGCGAGGTTGTCGAGGAAGCGCTCGGCCATGACCGTGAGGTCGTACCGGTTCAGCAGGCTGCCGTCGAGGTCGGTGCTGTCGAGGGTGAGCACGGCGGAGGTGGCCGGGCTGTCCGACCCCGGCGCGTAGGCCAGCGTCAGCTCGCCGTCCGTCGCCGGCAGGGAAGGGCCGACGAACGCGAACTTGGTGACGTACGAGGTGGGCGTCCGCTGCGGCGGCAGCGCGCGCACGGTGGCCGCGGTCGCAGCCTCGGCCAGCTCGGCCTCGACGAGCACACGCCCGCCGACCTCGCCGACGCGGCGCACGCCGGGCCACAGGTCGACGGCCGCGGGACCGGCAAGCAGC
The DNA here is from genome assembly GCA_025465145.1 of Frankiales bacterium. Lineage (GTDB taxonomy): Bacteria > Actinomycetota > Actinomycetes > Mycobacteriales > SCTD01 > RYN-124. The sequence goes on along the minus strand of JAODNS010000088.1, from coordinate 23,580 downwards.
AGCGCGGTGCTGGTGGGGTCAGCGCAGATGGTGCGGGTGACGCGGGTGCGGGTTGCACCTGTTGCCGTGGGTCGCATGGTGGCGCCCCCTTCCCGTGGCGCAGGGGTGCGAGCGCCACTGCTTGCAAGAGTAAGCACCCTGCGAGCACCCGTACAGCCGCGGGGCTGTGACCGTCCCCACGCGTTCCGTTGCGGTTCAGTCGCAGCTCTGCGTGCTGACCCGCGCGGTCGCCGTACGGCCCGCGCGGGCGTCGCCCGCCACCTCCGCGGCAGTCAGGGCGTAGCCGGTGCTGGGGTCCTCCGCTGCAGCCGCGAACACGACGCCGTAGACGCCGCCCTGCGGGTCGAGCAACGGGCCGCCGGAGTTGCCCGGGAGCACGCGGGCGCGCAGCGCGTAGATCTCCCGGACGACGCGCTTGTTCTCGTAGATGTCCGGGCCGGTCGCCCGCTGCGTCTGCCGGACGCGCGCGGCGGTGGCGGTGAACGGGCCGTCCTGCGGGTACCCGACGACGACCGCGCTGGCGCCGCCCTTCGCCGGGCCGACGAAGGCGAGCGGCGTCGCCGCGAGGCCGGGGACGGCGAGCACGGCGATGTCGCGGTCCGGGTCGTACAGGACCACCCGCGCGTCGAGCATCCTGCCGCCGGGCAGCTCTACCCGCGGCGACCGCACGCCGGCCACGACGTGCGCGTTGGTCATGAGCCGCTCGGGCGCGTACACGAACCCGGTGCCCTCGATCCGGCGCGAGCACGAGGTCGCGACGCCGGTGACCTTGAGGACGCGGCCGCGGGCCAGCTGCACTGCCGGACTGCGCGCGAGCTCGGGGTCGGGCGCCGGCACCTCGGTGATGCGGGGGCTGGTGAAGTCGTCGAAGACGTTGGGGAAGCCGCGGTCGTTGACCAGCCGCCGGAACGACTTGAAGAAGGTCTTCGCCTGGCCCGGGACGAGCCCGTCGACGGTGGCGAGCACGGTGGACCGCTTCACCTGTCCGGCCAGGGCGGGGAACGGCGAGGCCGAGACGGCGGTGCCGACCAGCCAGGCCACGAGCAGCAGGCTGACCACGCTGACGGCAGCGCCGGCCACGGCGTCGACCTGGCGGGCCGGCTTGAAGGTCAGCCGGCTGCGCAGCAGGCCGCCGACCACCGTGGCGAGCACCTGCCCGACGGTGGCGGTGATGAAAACGACGGCCAGGCCGACCAGCGCCTCGGGGAACTGGTCGAACGGCCCGCTGTGCGCGATCGTCGGGGCGATCTTCGCGCCCAGCACGCCGCCGCCGAGGAAGCCGATGAAGGACAGCGCGCCGACGACGAAGCCCTGCCGGTAGCCGGAGACGGCGAACAGCAGGCAGGCGACGAGCAGGATGACGTCGAGCAGGTCACCGCGCATTGGCAGAACCTAGCGGGGCGGGTTCAGCTGACGACGACCTTGCCGGCCATGCCCGGGTGGATCGTGCACGTGAAGACGTACGTCCCGGCCGTGCGGAACGTCAGCACCGTGGACTTCGTCGCGGACCCGCTGACGGTGGCGATGCCGGGCAGCGCCGGATCGGCGAACGTGACGTTGTGCGGCACCCCCTGGTTCTGCAGGGTCAGGGTCAGCCGGCCGACCTCCGCCGCGACCGTCGCCGGCACGAACTGGTCGCGGTCGTTGCCGCGCAGCAGGAAGGTCTGCGCCTCGGCGGGACCCTCCGCGGTGCCGGTGCCGCTGCCCGGCTCCACCGCGTTCTGGTCGGACGGGCTGCCGCAGGCGGCGGCGGTCAGGGCGAGCAGGACGAGCAGGCGCCTCACGGTTCTCCGGACGTCAGGGGGTGGAGCGGGACGCGGTGCGCAGGGCGAGGGCGGCGGTGCTGGCGTCGAGCTCGCGGACGACCGACGGGTCCCACGGCAGCTCCCACCCGCCGAGGGCGAGCAGCCGGTCGGTGAGACCGGCCGTGAAGCCCCACACCAGCAGGCCGCGCACGTCGAACGCCGGGCCGATCCAGCCGCTGGGGTGGGTGACGCGCAGCCGGTTCGCCGGGTCCGCCAGCTCGGCGATCGGCACCCGTGCGACCGCGGCGACCTCGGCCTCGTCGACGACCTGCACGGCGTGCGGCTCGCGCCACCACGCGATCACCGGCGTGACCACGAAGCCGGACGGCGGCAGCCAGAGGTCGGGCAGCGTCCCGAGCACCTCGACGGACGCCGGGTCGAGCCCGACCTCCTCCTGCGCCTCCCGCAGCGCGGCCGCGACCGCACCGGCGTCCTCCGGGTCCTGCGCGCCGCCGGGGAACGCGGGCTGCCCGGCGTGCGAGCGGAGCGTCGCGGCCCGCTCGATGAACAGCAGGTCCGGCCCGTCGCCGAAGAGGACGAGCACCGCGCTGTGCCGGCCGCCGGTCTCGGGCGGCAGGAACCGGCTGATCTGCTCGGGGCGCACGTGCGGCAGGGCATCGGCCAGCGGCTGGAGCCAGCCGGGCAGCGTCACAGCGCGACCCCGAGGTGCTGGCGGACCAGGTCCTGCAGCTCGGCGGCGGTCTTGAACGTGCCGGAGTGCTTGTAGACGAGCGTGCCGGCGGGGTCGAGGAACAGGGTGACGGGCGGACCGGGCCGGTACGCGCGCAGGATCCGGCCGTCGTCGTCCACGACGCTCGGGTACGTCATGCCGTACTGCCGGGCGAACGTGAGGGCGTCTGCCTGCGGGTCCTCCGTCGAGACGCCGACCACGCGCAGCCGGTCCCCGGCCCGGCGCTGCAGCGCGACCAGCGCCGGGATCTCCTGGACGCACGGCGGGCACCAGCTGCCCCAGACGTTCACGAGGGTCGGCGTGCCGGAGCCGGGTCCGCGCAGGGCGACCGGGGCCCCGCCTGACAGGCAGGGCAGCGTGAGAGCCGGCAGGTCGGGGCCGAGCGACGACGGGCACGGCTCGAGCGCCGCGGCGGTGCGCAGCGCGGCCAGCCCGTCGTCATCGCCTCCGCCGCGGTCGCGCACGGCGAGCGTCGCGGCCACCAGACCGGCGACGAGGGCGAGCCCGAGCAGCTGCCGGCGCGTCACTTCACCAGCCGCCCGGCGACCTCGGGGTCGGTGGGGCCGATCCCGTACGACGGGCAGAGCGGGGCGATGCCGCAGGCACCGCAGGCCGGCTTGCGGGCGTGGCAGACCCGCCGCCCGTGGAAGATCAGCCGGTGGCTGAGCATCGTCCACTCCGGCTTCGGGACCAGCGCGCCGACCACGTGCTCCACCTTGACCGGGTCCTCCTCCGCCGTCCACGCGAAGCGGCGGGCGAGCCGGCCGACGTGCGTGTCTACGGTGATGCCCGGGACGCCGAAGGCGTTGCCGAGGACGACGTTCGCCGTCTTGCGGCCGATCCCGGGCAGCGCCACCAGGTCGTCGAGTCGCCGCGGCACCTCGCCGCCGTGCTTCTCGACCAGCGCGGCGCCGAGGCCGATCAGCGAGCTGGTCTTGTTCCGGAAGAAGCCGGTCGGCTTGATCATCGTCTCGAGCTCCGCTCGGTCGGCGGCGGCGTAGGCGGCGGCGTCCGGGTACCGCCGGAACAGCGCCGGCGTCACCTCGTTGACGCGCTTGTCGCTGCACTGCGCGGACAGGATCGTCGCGACGGCCAGCTCGAGCGGCGTCGTGAAGTCCAGCTCGCAGTGCGCATCGGGGTGCAGCGTGTCCAGCTCGCGGTTGATCCGGCGCGCCCGCCGTACGAGCGCCAGCCGCGACTCAGCCGCTCCGCTGCTGCTCACCCGACTGAGCCTAGGACTCGTCCGTGCGGGTGACGTCGCTCAAGGAACTTGCAGAGCGTGACGACGCCGTACGTGCTGATCACAGAGAGTGACCAGCGGACGGAGGACTCGATGAACCTGCTCGCGCTGGACACGACGGCCTCCGGGCTGGGCCCGGCCGACGCGGCGCCCCGTCCTGCCGTCGCCGTGCCGGCCAGCCGACGCTCCGGGTCCCGCCCGATCCCGACGCGCTCGGACGAGTTCGCCGCCCTCACCCTCGAGGCGCTGCGCGACTACCGCAGCACCCTGACGGCGGAGGAGACGAAGGTGTCGTACTGGCGCCGGATCATCCAGGCCCGCCTCGACACCGTCCGCGCAGGCACCCTCGGCACCGACGACGGCGCGCACCTGCGCCCGGTGCTCACCGACGCCCGCATCAACAGCTCGCGCAACGCGCTGATCGAGGTGCTGCCGGTCGAGCACGTCCCGCCGCTGCCCCGCCTGGCCGACCTGTGGGAGCGCCGGGTCGACCCACGCGACACGGCCGCCGTCACCGCGCTGGAGGGCGATCTCGCCGCCGCGGAGCAGCAGATCTCCGCGTACCGCAAGGCCCTGCACCAGCGGATCTCCGACGCCACCAACGAGCTCATCGCGCGGTACCGCGAGACCCCTGCGCTGTGCCTGAGCGTCCTGCCGCTGAAGCCGGAGCGCCGGGCCAGCGCGTGACCTTGCAGCACTGGGGGACGATGCAGGGGTGACGCTCCTCCCGCTGACCCTCCTGCTGCCGCTGTTCCTGCTGCTGCTCATGCTCGGCATGGAGAAGGTCGAGGGCCCGCTTCGCGAGGACGCCGTCAGCGAGCAGCTCGAGTCGTTCCTGGACTCCGCCCGTCCGGACGAGGTGGAGACGTTCGTGAGCGAGGGCTTCGCGCCCGCGCTGGACCGGTACTGGAAGCGTCGACGCCTCGGCCGCCTCCTGACGCCGGGTCGCGGCCGCTGACGTGTCAGACTCCGCGCGCGGACGTACTGAGACGGAGGATCCCCAGGTGGACGAGGTGCTGGCCAAGGCCGGTCTGTTCCAGGGCGTCGCGCCCGAGGCAGCCGAGGCGCTCGCCGGCTCGCTCACCTACACCGACCACGTGCGCGGTGACACCGTCTTCGCCGAGGGCGAGCAGGGCGACACGCTGTACATCGTCCTGTCCGGCAAGGTGAAGGTCGGCCGCAAGGCCGCCGACGGCCGCGAGAACATGCTGTCCGTCATGGGTCCGTCGGACATGTTCGGCGAGCTGTCCCTGTTCGACCCAGGCCCGCGTACGGCCACCGCCACCGTCGTCACCGACGCGCGGCTCGCGTCCCTCGCGCACACGTCGCTGCGGCCGTGGATCAGCGACCGCCCCGAGATCGCCGAGCAGCTGCTGCGCGTGCTGGCCCGCCGGCTGCGCCGCACCAACGACGCGCTGGCCGACCTCATCTTCACGGACGTGCCCGGGCGCGTGGCCAAGGCGCTGCTCGGCCTGGCCGAGCGGTTCGGGACCGACGAGCCCGAGGGCGTACGCGTGCACCACGACCTGACGCAGGAGGAACTCGCGCAGCTCGTCGGCGCCTCCCGCGAGACGGTCAACAAGGCGCTGGCCGATTTCGCCTCGCGCGGCTGGATGCGGGTCGACTCGCGCGCCGTGACGATCCTCGACCGCGACCGCCTGGCCCGCCGGGCCCGCTGAGCTCGTCCTTGCCGCGTGCGCCAGAGCGCCAGCGGCTGCACCTCGTTGGCCGGCCGAGCGTGTGCCGCCTCGCGGTTGCAGGAAGTGGTGCTCTCGCGCCCACCGGCTTCAGCCGGCGAGGGCGCGCTCCGTCGCGGCGATCTCCGACCGCTGCCCCGTCGACGTCGCGATGACGAGCGCCTGCTCGTACGACTCCCGCGCGGCCGCCTCGTCGCCGGTGGCCCGCAGTGCGGACCCCAGCGCGCGCAGCGCGAGCACCTGCGACCGCACGTCCTCGCTGGGCATCTCCACCGCCAGGCGGGCCGCGGCCAGGGCCTCCTCGGTGCGGCCCAGCGCGAGCAGCGTCCCGGCGCGGTGGGCGACGGCCTGCCGGCGCGGGAACAGCAGCGCCGGCTCGTCGGCCTCGGCCAGCGCGGCGTCCAGCTCGCGGAGCGCCTCCTCGAGGTGACCGCGCGCCCGAAGGGCCTGGGCCAGCAGCACCTTCGCGCCCAGGGCGGCGTGCGGCTCGAGGTCCAGCCCGGCGAGCACGGCGCTGGCCCGCCAGGCGCAGCCCTCGGCGGCGTCGACGTCGCCGCGGTCGAGATGGACGTACCCGGCCGCGACCAGGGACAGGCTCTGCGTCATCGGGAAGTGCCCGGCCGCGGACAGCTCCGTCGCCTCGCCCAGCAGCGCGAGCGCCTCGTCGTGCCGGTCGCCGCCGCGGGCCGCGATGCCGGCCGCCGTCAGGGCCAGCGACTGGCCCCAGGTGTCGCCGACCTCGACGAACCGCAGCCGCGCCTGCTCGGCCTCCTCGACCGCGACTGCAATGTCGCCGACCTCCGCGGCGGCGAGCGCATCGATGGTGAGCAGCGCCGCGACGCCCCAGCGCTCCCCCATCGCCTCGCCCAGCGGCAGCACCGAGCCGGCGAGCTCGCGCGCCTCGGCGAGCCGGCCCTGCAGCAGCCGCACGAAGCCTTCCGTGCCGGCGACCCACGACAGCCCGCCGGCGTCCTCGAGCCCGCCGAAGACCTCAGCTGCGGTCATGAGCGTCTGGTCCGCGAGCTCGTAGTCGCCGCGCGTGGTGGCGCTCCAGGCCAGGTGCTGCAGCGCCCAGCCGGCACCGCGCGCGTCGGCCACCTGCACGGCCAGCGCGTGCGCCTCGCGGAACCTGCTCTCGGCCGCCTTGAGCCGGCCATCGAAGTAGTCGAGCAGCCCCAGCTGGCGCAGCGCCTCGCTGGTGATCCGGTCCAGCCCGGCCGAGCTGGCCGCCGCCAGCGCGGAGACGAACGCGTTGCGCGCACCTGCGCTGTCGCCCCGCTTCCGGCGGATGTCGCCGAGCACCACCAGCGCGCTCGCCCGTACGCCGTCCTCGTTCGCGTCCAGCGCCGCGACGAGCTCGGCCTCGGCCTCGTCGAGCCGGTGCAGCGTCGCGAGCGCCTGCGCGTGGCCGACCCGGACCGGGACGACCAGGTCGTCCGGCAGCGGCGCGCCCTGCGCGTTCAGCGCCAGCGCGCGGGACGCGAGCCGTTCTGCGCTGGCGATGTCGTCGCGGCCGAGGGCGGCGTTCATCAGCCGGGCGAAGGCGGCGAACGCGATGCCGCGCGCCTGCCAGGCCGGGTCGGTCCGCGGCAGGTTCATCTCCGCGGCGAGGCGTACCGCCCGCTCCCCCTGCGACGCGGCGACCGTGTCCGACTCGGCGGACCGGCCGCCCGCGGCTCCGTGCGCGTGTGCCGCCGCAGCCGCGTGCCGCCGGGCCCGCTCGGACTTGGCCAGTCCGGCGTACGCGACGTCGCGGACCAGCGTGTGCCCGAACCGGTACGCCTGCTCGTCCGTGTCGGCCTCCAGCAGCCGCCGGTCGACCAGCGCGGCGACCGCGGACCGCACCACCACCGGGTCGCCGTGGCCGGAAGCGCGCCCGACGGCCTCGAGTGCCGGCAGCGTCACCCGCAGGCCGAGCACGGACGCGTCGCGAAGCACCCCCTTCGACGGACCCTCGAGGCCGTCGATGCGTGCGGCCAGCACCGACTGCACGCCGGCCGGCAGCAGCTCGCTCGGCACGTCGCCGGACAGCACCCAGCTGTCCCCCTCGCGGCGGAGCGCGCCGCGGTCGACCAGCAGGTGCAGCAGCTCAGCGAGGAAGAACGGGTTGCCCTGCGCGCGGTTGAGCAGCGCGTCGCGGATGTCCGGCGCCAGCTCGCCGGCGGTCGCCCCCAGGTACGCGCGCAGCAGCCGTTCCGCCGCCGTCTCCTCCAGCGGCAGGACCGGTAGCAGCTCGGCGCCCGGCAGCCGCTGCCACCAGTCCGGCGCGGCCACCTGCTCGAGCATGTCCGGCCGGCCGATCCCCAGCAGCAGCACGGGACCCGACGTACGCGCGGACACGTCGAGCAGCCCCTCCAGGGTCGTCGCCGTGGCCCAGTGCATGTCGTCCAGCACGAGCAGCAGCGGGCCTTCGGTGGCGAGCGCGGTGAACAGCGCCGCGACGGCCCGCCGCACCTGGTCACCGCCGACGAGCGCGCCCGGAGCAGCGCTGTCGCGCGGGCCGGTGGAGAGCACCTCCTCGAGCCCGAGCAGCGTGCGCAGCCGTTCTGCCGTGCCCGGTGGCACCACGTGCGCGTTGGCCGACTGCTCGAGCCGGGCGACCGTCCGGCCGACCCGGTCCCGCGCGGTGTCCACGTCGTCGCTGTCGCTGATGCCGCAGGCGGTACGGACCATCTCCGCGACGGCGGCGACGTCGCGGCCCTCGCCGTACGGCGCGCAGCGTCCCCACAGCACGCGCGCGCCGGGCAGCTCGCCGGCGAAGTGCGACAGCTCCTGGCCGAGCCGCGTCTTGCCGACGCCGGCCTCTCCGGAGACGAGCACAGCGCGCGGCATGTCGCTGTCCACGACGTCGAGCAGCCGGCCGATGAGCAGCCCGAGCTCTGCGTCGCGTCCGACGAACGGCGCCTCGTCGCCGAGCCCCATCCGGGTCGCACCCGGGGCGCGCAGCCCGACCAGCTCGTACGCCGTCACCGGCTCCCGCTTCCCCTTGAGCCGCAGGGGTTGCAGCGCACGCCACGACGCGATCGACATGGTCGTGAGGGCGGTGTCGCGACCCGCGTAGACCGACCCGACGCCGGCCGCGTCGGACAGCCGCGAGGCGGTGTTCACGGTGTCGCCGATGACGGTGTACGACAGGTGCGCCTGCACCCCCGCCAGCACCTCGCCGGTGTTGAGCCCCACGCGCAGGCCGAGCCGCCGGCCGCCGCCGCTCTCCTCCTCGACCACCCGCCGGACCGCCTGCTGCATCCGGGCGGCCGCGCGCACCGCCCGCTCCGCGTCGTCCTCGTGCGCGACAGGGGCGCCGAACACGGCCATGAGCCCGTCGCCGGTGAGCTTGTCGACGTGGCCGCCGAACGCGCCGACCACCTCCGTCAGCGTCGCGAGGACGCGGTCGGTCACCACACCGACCCGCTCCGGGTCCAGGTCCTCGGACCAGCTGGTGAAGTCCGACAGGTCGCCGAACAGGACGGTGACGACGCGCCGCTCTGTCTCCACGTCCGCACCCGTCGTGCCGGAAAGCGCTGTGCCGCAGGCGAAGCAGAACCGCGCTCCGGTCACGGTCGGCGTGCCGCAGACGGGGCACGTCATGACAGGTACGCCAGCTGCGCGCGCACCGACAGCAGCGCGGCCGGCCACAGCGCCCGGTCCACGTCCGCGTACACGACCTCCACGACCTGCTGTGGCGTGGCGGCCCCGGCGGCGACCGCCGCGCGCACCTGGTCCAGCCGCTGCTCGCGGTGGGCGAGGTACTGCTCAGCCGCCGCGCCCGCCGACGGCAGCTCCGGGCCGTGCCCGGGCAGCACGACGAGGTCGCCCATCTCGCGCAGCCGGCGCAGCGAGGCGAGGTAGTCGGCGAGCACGCCGTCCGGATGAGCCACGACGGTCGTGCCGCGGCCGAGAACGGTGTCGCCGGTGAGCACGGCGTCCTCGAGCTGGAACGACAGCGAGTCGGCGGTGTGGCCGGGGGTCGCGACGACCCGCAGCTCGAGCCCCGCCATCGCGACCACGTCGCCCTCCGCCAGCCCCTCGTTCCCGAGCCGGTGCCGGGGGTCCAGCGCCCGCACGGGCGCGCCGGTCAGCTCGGCGAACCGGGCCGCTCCCTCGCTGTGGTCGGCGTGCCCGTGGGTCAGCAGCACGACGTCGACCGGCCCGAGCGCGGCCACTGCCTCGAGGTGGCCGGCGTGCAGCGGCCCGGGATCCACGACGACGCAGGACTCGGCGCCCGGCGCGCGCAGCACCCAGGTGTTGGTGCCGTCGAGCGTCATCGGGCCGGGGTTGGGGGCGAGCACGACCGCGGCCGTGGGCGTCACCTGCCGGGCAGCCATCAGTACCCGGGATCGCCCGGCATCAGCAGCAGCAGCTCGCCGTCGGAGCCGACGCGGAACTTCGGCTGCACGGGCTCGATCGTGCGCTCGGCGGCGAGAGCCTCCTCGACGGACGGGAAGCGCGCGAGGTCCTGCAGCACGGCAACGGTCGGCGGCATCAGCTGCAGCCCGGCGTCGAGCGCGTCCTGCGGCCGTAGCCAGACGCGGCTGTCGGCCTCGGTGCCCGCGTCGCGGCAGACCTGGCCGGCCGGCAGCGAGGCGACGAAGAAGCGGGTGTCGAACCGCTTCGGCTCGACGTCCGGTGTGATCCAGTGCGCGAGCGGGCGGAGCAGGTCGCCGCGTAGGACCAGCCCGCGGCGCGACAGCAGGTCGGTGAGCGACTGCTCGCGCGCCTCCAGCGCGACCCGCTCGGCCTCCCACTCGTCGGTGCTCACGTCGGCCAGCAGGTCCTCGGCGGAGGCGCCGGCCAGCAGCACGCCCGACTCCTCGAACGTCTCCCGTACGGCAGCGCAGACCAGGGAGCGCGCCAGCGGCTCCGAGACGCCGAAAGCCTGCGCCCACCAGGCCGCGTCCACGTCGCTGTCGGCGTCGGCCGGGTCGACCGATCCGCCCGGGAACACGTGCATCCCGCCGGCGAACGCCATGCCGCGCACCCGGCGCAGCAGGTAGACCTCCGGCCCGCCCGGCGCGTCGCGCAGCAGGGCGACGGTCGCCGCGTCGCGCGTCGGCGCCGGCACGAAGTCCGGGTCGTCCGCCAGCCGCGCCCGGTCCAGCAGCTCCGGCGGGAGCGAGCTCACTCGGGTGCGACCTCGACCAGCAGCTCGACCTCGACCGGTGCGTCGAGCGGCAGGGACGCGACGCCGACCGCCGACCGGGCGTGCTGCCCGACGTCGCCGAAGACCTCGCCCAGCAGCTCCGAGGCGCCGTTGATGACACCGGGCTGCCCGGTGAAGTCCGGCGTCGAGGCGACGAAGCCCACGACCTTCACCACCCGCACGACGTTGTCGAGGCCGACCAGCGCGTCGATCGCGGCGAGGCCGTTCAGCGCGCAGGTCCGGGCGAGGTCACGACCCTGCTCGGCCGTCACCTGGCCGCCGACCTTGCCCATCGCTGGCAGCTCGCCGCCGACCATGGGCAGCTGGCCCGACGTCCACACGTGGTTGCCGCTGCGGACAGCCGGGACGTAGGTCGCCACCGGCGGGACCACCGCAGGCAGGGTCAGGCCGAGCTCCTCGAGACGCGCGGAGAAGCTCATGCCTTGGGCCGCTTGAAGTAGGCCACCAGCTGGTCCCCGCCGCCGGGGCCGGGCACGACCTGCACCAGCTCCCAGCCGTCCTGGCCCCAGTTGTCGAGGATCTGCTTGGTCGCGTGGACCAGCAGAGGAACGGTCGCGTACTCCCACGTGGTCATGCCGCGACCCTAGCGAGAGCGGTCAGGCGTACTGCTGCGCGGCCTCGCGCTCAGCCGCCCGCTTGCGGACCAGGCGCTTGCGCTCGAGCTCGTTGAGGCCGCCCCAGATGCCGTGCGGCTCGGAGACCTCCAGCGAGTACTCCAGACACTCCTGCTGCACCGGGCAGGCCCGGCACAGCGCGCGGGCCGCGCCCTCGCGGGCGTCCTTCTCCGGCTTGCGCTCGAAGTGCGGGGGAGCGAAGAAGTAGACGGCGTTGTCACGTCGGCACCGCGCCGAGGCGCGCCACATCGGTTCGGTCAGCATCTCCACCTTCTCCGTCGCAGGGTGTGGCCTGCGTCACGGCAGAGGTTTCGACGGTGTTGCGGGATCTCCTGCTCGGCTCGGACAAGAACCGCGTCGGCGTACGGTGCGGGCGTGGCCGAGCTGCTGACCGTCGCCCTGATCGTCGTGCTGCTGATCGGGCTCGTGCTGGCCGTGGTGGTCCTCGTCCAGGTGATGCGCCGCCGGAAACTCGAGGCCGGCCTGCGCGAGCGCGCCTACAGCGCCGACCCGATGGCCGCCGGGCCGTCGCTGTCCGACCCGGAGCGCATCGCCACCGGCGACGTCATCACCTTCGACGGCCGCGAGTGGATCGTCCGCGGCACCCTCGTGATGGACGAGGACGGGTACCAGTGGCGCGAGCACCTGCTCGACGCGAGCGGGCTCAGCGGCGAGGTGCGCCGGTGGCTGTCCGTCGAGCGCGCCGAGGGCGGGCTGGAGATCGCCATCTGGGACCGGGTGCCTGGCAGCGCGCTGACACCGGACGCGACGCTGACGCACGACGGGCGCACGTACCGGCGCGACGAGCAGGGCAGGGCGCGGTTCAGCGCGATCGGCTCCACCGGCACCGCCACCGACGGGACGATGGAGTACGCCGACTACGTCGGGGACGGCGACGCGCTGCTCGCGCTCGAGCGGTTCACCGCCGGCGGCTCCTGGGAGACCAGCACCGGCCAGACCGTCGCCGCCGAGAGCCTGACGATCCTGCACACCGCCTGACGTGCTCGCCGACCTGGTCGTGCCTTACGTGGACACCCGCGCCGCCGGGCTGTCGTGGTGGCTGGGCGAGGCACCCGAGCCGCTCGCGACCCTGCGGCTGGACGGGCTCGAGCTTCGCCTGCTCGGCGCCAGCCACCAGGTGGTGGCCTCCGTCGGCGCCGCCGCCGTGGCGGAGGTCGTCGCCTGCCGCCCCGGCACCGCGGGTGCGCTGCCCGGCGCGGCGGCCAGGACCGTCGACGGCGCCGACTACCGGTTCGCCAGCACGACGACGTCGTACGACGGCCCCGGACTGACGCGCGTCGCCGCCGCCCTGCGCCGCCGCCATGCGGCGGACGAGCGGTCGCTGGTGGGAGCCTTCCCCGGCTCGCCGGACGCGCTGACCGTCCTGTCGGCGCGGCCGCTGAGGACCGGCTGGGCGTGGCGCACCTGGCACGTCTACCCGGGCAGCGGTGAGGTCGTCCGCACCAACGGCTCGTTCCGGGCGAGCCGCTCGTGAGGCCGCCGTGGGGGAAGGTCGCGCTCGCGCTGGGCCTTGCCCTGGCGGCTGTCCTCGGCATCGTCGCGCTGCTGAACCGCGGCGGTCCGCGCGAGTTCGCGCTCGACCACTACGAGAAGGTCTCGCAGGACGGCAGCTCGTATGTCCTGCGCTCGGACAAGTCGGTCTCGCCCACGGCCGCGGAGATCCGCAAGGCGTGGAAGCCGGCTCAGGAGCTGAACGACCCGGCCGGCGTCTTCCTCCGGTACTCGAACCTCGTCGTCGCGGTAACCCCCGACCCGGAGCGCGGCGGCTCGACGGTCTACCTCGACGACGAGCGGCGCGGCTACAACCACTGGTTCCCCTTCGTCGTCGGCTACTGGGGCACCGGCGGCGTGGGCGGGTTCGGCGGCGGCGGCGTCCGCGGCGGCGGCCCGGGAGCAGGCAAGTGAGAGCGGTCGCGCTGGCGGGAGCTGCGCTGCTCGTGGTACTGGCGACGCCGGCGGCCGCGCAGAACCCGGTGTACGACGCCGACACCGCCGCCGACATCGCGGCCGCCTTCGCGGAGGCGACGGAGGAGCAGGGCGGCATCTGCTACGCGGTGACGCTCGACGTCAACGACCCCAGCGGGCAGTGGGGCGGCAGCTACCTCATCTCGTCCGCAGGCGTCGACGTGCAGCTCCCGGAGACGGGCTGCACGGGGCGGGTCCAGCTGCAGGCGTTCCTCGCGTACGCTTCGGAGTACTCCGAGGGCGTCGACACGGCGTCCTGGCAGGTCACGTCCGACATCTCGGCGGTGACCGAGGCGGACCTCGAGGACAACGGCCTGTCCGCGACCTCCTTGCTCGACGACGGCAGGAGCGAGCAGGTGCTGCTCAACGCGGCGCTGGCCCTCCCGCGACTGGCGGCCGAGAAGGACCCGCGCGTCCCGCCGATCGTCCTGACGCCGGCCACCGAGCCGCCGCCGGCGGACGCCCGCGCCACGGACCGCCCCGGCAGCGACGCGCTGCGGCAGAACAAGACGTCCGTGGTGCTGCTCGGCCTGGTCGCGGCCGGCGCCCTCGCCTGGGCCTTCTCCCTGCTCCGCCGGCCGTGGCGGCAGATCCCGTACCGATCCCGCACCCCGACCCCGGAGCAGCCCTGATGGCGATCTACGACGACCTCGCGTCCGGAGCCCTCTCGACCCTTGCCTTCGCGGGTGTGGGCACCGTCGTCCTCGGCGCCGGCTACGCCGTGCTCGACGCCGTGACACCCGGGAACCTGCGCCACCTCGTGTACGAGGACCGCAACGCGAACGCGGCCGTCGTGGCCATCGCGCACCTGCTCGCGCTGGCCGCCATCGTCACGACCGCCATCGTCACGTCTGGCGACGAGTTGGGCCGCGGGGTGCTCGACACCGCGGCCTACGGCGGCCTCGGCATCGCGTTGCTCGCCCTGTCGTTCAAGGTGCTCGACGCGGTGACGCCGGGCGATCTCGGCGCGCTCGTCACCGACGCGCGGCCCCACCCGGCCGCGTGGGTGACCGCTGCCTTCCAGCTGGCCCTCGGTGCTGTCCTGGCTGCGGCGATCTCGTGACGCTCGTCCAGCGCCGGCCGCGGCTGGCCCGGTCGCTGCTGCTGCTGTCGGTGTTCCTGTGCGCTGCCTGCGGGCTCGTCTACGAGCTCGCGCTGATCACGCTCGGGCAGTACCTCGTGGGCGGCAGCGTCTACCAGACGTCCGTGGTCCTGGGAGTGTTCGTCTCGTCGATGGGCCTCGGCAGCTTCCTGTCCAAGCCGCTGCTGCCGCGCGCCGCGACAGGGTTCGCGCTGGTAGAGCTGACGCTCGGGCTGGTCGGCGGGCTGTCGGTCCTCGCGCTCTACGCGTCGTACGCCTGGCTCGACCTCTACACGCCCGCGCTGCTGGCGACGTCGGTCGTGGTCGGCAGTCTCATCGGGGCCGAGATCCCGCTGCTGATGACGCTGCTCCAGCGGATCCGGCAGCAGGACGCCGGTACGGCGGTCGCCGACCTCGTCGCCGTCGACTACCTCGGCGCGCTGGCCGGCGGGCTCGCCTTCCCGTTCCTGCTGCTGCCGCTGTTCGGCCAGGTTCGCGGCGCGATCGTCGTCGCCGGCGTGAACCTGCTCGCCGCGCTGGTCGTCGTCGCGCTGCTGAGGGACGCCGTGCCACCCCGCGCCCGCGGCTGGCTCGCCGCCGCGACCACGGGCGTCGTCGCCGTCCTCGGGCTGGCGCTGCTGGGCGCCGGGCAGTTCCTGCTCGACGCGCGGCAGGCGCTCTACGACGACCCGATCGTCGTCGCGACGCGGTCGGCGTACCAGGAGGTCGTCGTCACGCAGTCGTTGCCCGACGGTCGCGGGCCGCGCGACGTCCGGCTGTTCCTCGACGGCGACCTGCAGTTCTCCAGCCTCGACGAGCACCGGTACCACGAGGCGCTCGTCCACCCGGCCGTGGCACCGCGCGCCACCACGGCGCTCGTCCTCGGCGGTGGCGACGGCCTCGCCGCTCGCGAGCTGCTGCGCCACAAGGGGATTGCGCGCGTCGTCGAGGTCGAGCTCGACCCGGTGGTGCTGCGCCTCGCCCGCACCGACCCGCGGCTGCGCGCCAGCAACGGCGGCGCGCTGGACGACCCGCGGGTCGAGGTGGTCGTCGCGGACGCGATGACGTGGCTGCGCACCGCCCGCGACACCTTCGACGTCGTCGTCGTCGACATGCCCGACCCGGACTCCCCCGCCACGGCGAAGCTGTACTCGCAGGAGTTCTACGGCCTGGCCGCCCGCGCTCTCGCCCCGGGCGGCCGGATGGTCGTGCAGGCCGGCTCGCCGTACTTCGCCCCGCAGGCCTTCTGGTGCATCGCGAGGACCATCTCGTCCATCGGGCTGGCGGCGATGCCGTACCACGTGGACGTGCCCAGCTTCGGCGACTGGGGCTTCGTCCTGGCCGCCCGGGAAGGTGCCCCGGCGCCCGCGGTCGACCCGGCCGTGGCCGACGACCTGCGGTTCGTGGACGAGCGCGTCCTCGCCGCCGCGACGGTGTTCCCGAAGGACCGCTCGGCCGAGCGGTACCGCGTCGACGTGTCGACGCTCGACCGGCCGCGGATCCTCGAGTACGAGGCGCGCGGCTGGCGGGAGTACTAGCCGTTCGTCTGCTTCTCGAAGAAGCGCAGGATCTCCACCGGGAACGGCATGACCAGCGTGCTGTTCTTCTCCGCCGACACCTCCACGATCGTCTGCAGCAGGCGCAGCTGCAGGCCGCTCGGGTCGTTCGACAGCGCCCGCCCCGCCTCGGCCAGCTTCACCGACGCCTGCAGCTCGCCGTCCGCCGCGATGATCCGCGCGCGCCGCTCGCGCTCGGCCTCTGCCTGCCGCGACATCGAGCGCTTCATGCCCTCGGGGAGCGCGACGTCCTTGAGCTCAACCCGCTCGATCTTCACGCCCCACGGCCCTTCGGTCGGCTCGTCGATGACCGCGCGCAGGTCGGCGTTGATCCGGTCGCGATCGCTCAGCAGCTCGTCGAGGTCGGCCTTGCCGCTGACGGACCGCAGCGACGTCTGCGCCACCTGCGAGACGGCGAACAGGTAGTTCTGGACGTTCACGATCGCCTTCACGGCGTCGATCACCCGGAAGTACACGACCGCGTCGACGCGCACGCTGACGTTGTCCTTGGTGATGCAGTCCTGCGCCGGCACGCCCATCGTGACGATCTGCATGTTGACCTTCTGCAGCCGGTCGATGATCGGGATGATCACGCGCAGCCCGGGTCCGCGCACGTCCGGCTGCACCCGGCCGAGGCGGAACACCACGCCCTGCTCGTACTGCTGGACGATCCGCACCCCGAACCCGACGACGACCACGACGACCACGAACAGCAGCAGCAACAACCCCGACAGCACGGTGCCCCCTCCCGGCGGCGGGACCGCCCCCACCGCGTCGGGCGCAGTGTGCACCCCCGACCTACCCTGGTGCGGTGTCCGACTTCGCTGACGTGCGCCTGCACGTCGTCACCGGCAAGGGCGGCACCGGCAAGACGACGGTCGCCGCAGCCCTCGCCCTGGCGCTGGCAAGCGGCGGCAAGCGCGTGCTGCTCACCGAGGTCGAGGGCCGGCAGGGGATCGCCCAGCTGTTCGACTGCCCGCCGCTGCCGTACGAGGAGCGCAAGGTCGCGGTCGCACCCGGCGGCGGGGACGTCTACGCGCTGGCGATCGACCCCGAGATGGCGCTGCTCGACTACCTGCACATGTTCTACAAGCTGTCGCCCACGGGGATCCCGGCACGCACGCTGCGCCGCATGGGCGCCATCGACTTCGCCACGACCATCGCGCCCGGCCTGCGCGACGTCCTGCTGACCGGCAAGGTCAAGGAGGCCGTCGTCCGCAAGGACAAGAGCGGGTGGGCGTACGACGCCGTCGTCCTCGACGCGCCGCCGACCGGCCGCATCACCCGGTTCCTCAACATCTCGCACGAGGTCAGCGGGCTGGCCAAGGTCGGCCCGATCAAGAACCAGTCGGACAGCGTCATGGCCGTGCTGCGCTCGCCGCAGACCGCCGTGCACCTGGTGACGCTGCTCGAGGAGATGCCCGTGCAGGAGACGATCGACGGGGTCAACGAGCTGACGTCGGTGGACCTGCCGGTGGGGGGCGTCGTCGTCAACGCGGTGCGCGAGCCGCTGCTGCAGCCGGCCGACCTCGCCGCCGCGGAGCAGGGCAGCATCGACAGCGCCGCGCTGGCCGCGGGGCTGAAGGAGGCGGGTCTCGACGCGCCGGCCGCGCTGGTGCAGGCGCTGGCCGCGGAGACGCTGGAGCACGCCGCGCGGGTCGCCCTCGAGGAGCGAGGGCGGGACGCGCTGGCCGGGCTGTCGCGGCCGTCGTACGAGCTGCCGCTGCTCGCGCACCAGGTCGATCTCGGCGGGCTGTACGCGCTGGCCGCCTCGCTGTGCGAGCAGGGGATGGCATGAGCACGGCTCCCCGCCCCACCGCCGCTCCGCGGCTCGACGTCGACGAGCAGCTGCGCAGCGCGAAGATCCTCGTCTGCTGCGGCTCCGGCGGCGTCGGCAAGACGACCACCGCCGCGGCGCTCGCCCTCCGCGCAGCCGAGAACGGCCGCCGGACCGTCGTGCTGACGATCGACCCGGCCCGCCGGCTCGCGCAGTCGATGGGGCTGACCGAGCTCGACAACACCCCGCGCGCGGTAGTCGGTGTCGACACCTCGAAGGGCGGCTCGCTCGACGCGATGATGCTCGACATGAAGCGGACGTTCGACGAGATCGTCGTGACGCACGCGGAGCCGAGCAAGGCGGAGTCGATCCTCGCGAACCCCTTCTACCAAGCGCTGTCGTCGTCGTTCGCCGGGACGCAGGAGTACATGGCGATGGAGAAGCTCGGCCAGCTGCAGGCGACCGGCGACTACGACCTCGTCGTCGTCGACACGCCCCCGACGCGGTCGGCGCTGGACTTCCTCGACGCGCCGCAGCGGCTGACGACCTTCCTCGACGGCCGCATGATCAAGATCCTGCTGGCCCCCGCCAAGGCGAGCGGCAAGGCGTACCTGAAGGTGGTCAGCGCCGGCTTCAACGTCTTCACCGGCGTCCTCACCAAGATCATCGGCGCGTCCGTGCTGCAGGACGTCTCGCAGTTCGTGGCCGCTCTCGAGACCATGTTCGGCGGGTTCCGGGAGCGGGCGCAGGCGACGTACGACCTGCTCAAAGCGCCCGGCACCGCGTTCGTCGTGGTCGCCGCGCCAGAGCGCGACGCGCTGCGCGAGGCGGCCTACTTCGTCGAGCGGCTGGCGGAGGAGCAGATGCCGCTCGCCGGGCTCGTCGTGAACCGGGTGCACCGGTCGTCGGTCGAGCTGTCGGCCGAGCGGTCTCTGGCGGCCGCGGAGCAGCTGGACGACACCGCGCTGGCGTCGGCGGTGCTGCGGCTGCATGCGGACCGGGTACGGCTGGCCGCGCGCGAGCAGCGGCTCGAGGAGCGGTTCACCTCGGCGCACCCGGGCGTACCGGTGGTGGAGGTGGCCGCCCAGCCGGGCGACGTGCACGACCTGGCCGGCCTGCGGGCCGTGGGCGCCGACCTGGCGGGCGGCTTCGCAGCCGCGCGCCCCGCGTAGGAACGCCTCCCGATCAACCGCGGCTAGACGGCCTTCGCGGTGTGCTCGGCCCGGGCGGTCTCGAGCAGCCGGCGCCAGGACGTGACGTCCGGTCGGCGGCGCATCAGCGCGCGGCGCTCCCGCTCGGTCATGCCGCCCCAGACGCCGAACTCCACGCGGTTGTCCAGCGCGTCCGACAGGCACTCGGTGCGGACGAGGCAGCCCATGCAGACGGCCTTGGCCCGGTTCTGCGCGGCCCCGGTGACGAACAGCTCGTCCGGGTCGGCGTTCTTGCAGGCCGAGTTCGCGGTCCAGTCCTGAACGGTCTCGGGAAGCATCGTCACGTTGCCTTCGTTCGAGGGGGCGCGCGCTCCGGGAGGGGCCGGGACGCAGCTCGAACGGTAGGCAGTTGTCCGGCCCCGCATCAGCCCCGGAAGGACCCTTCCGGCATAGTCCGATCGCACTATCTCCGGACAGATCGGACATGCCGCCCCGCCCCGTACGCTGGAGCCATGGCCAACGAGCCCCTGCTGTCACGCCTCGGGCTGGCCGTGGTCGTCAGCGCGGTGATGGGCGTGCTGCTGGCCGCCCTCGCCTTTCCGGTCGTCGGCGGCGCCGGCCTGGTCGCGAAGGCCGGTGCGGACGACTTCCTCGCGCTGCCCGCCGACCTCGCGGCCGGCCCGCCGCCGGAGCGCAGCAAGATCCTCGCCGCCGACGGGTCGCTGCTGGCGACGTTGTATCTGCAGAACCGCGTCAACGTCACCCTCGCCCAGGTGCCGCTGCAGGCCCGGCAGGCGATCATCGCCATCGAGGACAGCCGCTTCTACGCGCACCACGGCGTCGACTACAAGGGCATCGTCCGGGCGGCGGTCACCAACGCTGGGGCGGGCGGGGTCAAGCAGGGCGCATCGACGCTGACGCAGCAGTACGTGAAGAACGCCCTCATCGAGTCCGCCACCGACAAGAAGGGCCAGCAGGCGGCGAAGGCGGACTCGATCGAGCGCAAGCTGCAGGAGGCCCGCTACGCGATCGCGCTCGAGCGGCGGCTGAGCAAGGACCAGATCCTCGAGCGGTACCTGAACATCGCCTACTACGGGCACGGCGTGTACGGCATCGGCACCGCCGCGAACTACTACTTCGCCAAGCCCGTCAACCAGCTGAACCTGTCGCAGTCCGCGCTGCTCGCGGGCATGGTGCAGAACCCGAACCGGTTCGACCCGGTCAGCACCGAGCCCGACATCCGCGCGCTGACCCGGGCGCGGCGCGACACCGTGCTGGCGCGGATGGCCGACCTCGGCTTCATCAGCCCGGAGCTCAAGGCGAAGGCGGAGTCGCTCGCGATCGGCACCAACCTGCGCCCGGTCGGCAGCGGGTGCGAGAACCCGGCTGTGCGGTCGCCGCACTTCTGCGACTACGTCCTGCGCGAGCTGGTCGACGGGCCGCTCGGCGCCGCGCTCGGGTCGACCCGCGAGGAGCGCCAGCGGGCGCTGCTGGGCGGCGGCCTCACCGTCAAGACCACCCTCGACCCGAAGATCCAGGCCGCTGCGCAGGCGACCGTCAACGAGAAGGTGCCGCCGAACGACCCCTTCGGCGCGGCGGCCGCGATCAACACCGTCGAGCCCGGGACCGGGCACATCAAGGCGATGGCGATCGACCGCCCGTACGCCACCGGCAACCGCCACACCAAGGTCAACTACGCGACCGGCGGCGTCCAGGGCTTCCAGGCCGGCTCGACGTTCAAGGCCTTCGTGCTGGCGGAGGCCGTCCGGCAGGGGATCCCGCTCGGGCTCAGGCTCTACGCCCCGCAGAAGTACACCTCCAAGACCTTCGAGAACGTCACCGACGGCAGGACCGAGCCGTACACCGTCCAGAACGCCGGCGACTCGGAGGCAGGCACGTTCGACCTGCGGGCCGCCGCCGCGCTGTCGGTGAACACGTACTTCATCCAGCTGGAGGAGCGGACCGGCATCGAGCGGCCGGCGGCGCTCGCGGAGTCGCTGGGCGTGCACAAGGTCGAGGACCAGGTCGCGAACAAGCCGCTGGACCGCTTCCCGTCCTTCGTGCTGGGGACGCAGGGCGTCAGCCCGCTCGCGATGGCCGGTGCCTACGCCGCGTTCGCCGCGCACGGGCTGTTCTGCCCGCCGCGCGCCGTCGTCGCGATCCTCGACGCCGACCGCAAGCCGATGCCCCTCCCCGGCGACCAGTGCGAGCAGGTGCTCGAGCCGGCCATCGCCGACACCGTCACCGATGTGCTGCGCGGCGTCATCGACGGGCCGGAGGCGTACCGCACCGGCGTGCGGGCGTCGATCAGCCGGCCGGCTGCCGGCAAGACCGGGACCGTGCAGAACTCGTGGTTCGCGTGGTTCGTCGGCTACACGCCGCAGCTCGCGACCTCGGTCTGGATGGGCGTCCCCGGCAAGCTGACGCCGATGAAGGGCGTCACGATCGACGGCAGCTACTACCGGCAGGTCTACGGCGGCGACATCCCCGCCGCCATGTGGCGCGAGACCATGGGGGCCGCGCACGAGGAGCTGCCGGTCGAGCAGTTCACCCGAGCCGACAGCACCGTCGTCGACGGCGAGAGCATCCCGGTCCCGGACGTGACCGGCCAGGACTACTCCACCGCCCGGCAGATGCTCGCCGAGGCAGGCTTCGGCGTCCGCGGCGGCGGCATGGTCAGCGCGGCACCCACGCCCTACGGCGCGATCGCGTACACCTCGCCCCGGGCCGGGCGCCTCGTGCCGGCAGGTTCCACCATCACGCTGTACGTGTCGAACGGCCGGGTCCGCCGGGTGCGCAGCGCCGAGCCGTCTCCGCCGACGCTGTTCGTGCCGCCGTCGCAGCAGCCGGAGGCCGTGCAGCCGGCGCCGAGCCCGAGCCCGAGCCCGAAGAAGCGCGGCCGCCGCTAGCCGAGGGCGGCGCGCACGGCCGCCGCGACCCGGCCGCCCTCCGCGCGACCGGCGACCTTCGGGTTGACCAGCTTCATCACGGCGCCCATCGCCTGCGGGCCGGACGCGCCCGCCTGCGCGACGGCGTCGGCCACCAGCGCGGTCAGCTCCTCGTCGCTGAGCTGCACGGGCAGGTAGGCCTCCAGCACGCGACCCTCGGCCAGCTCCCGCTCCGCGCGGTCGGGGCGGCCGCCACTGGTGAACGCCTCCGCCGCCTCGCGTCGCTTCTTCGCCTCGCGGACGACGACCTTCAGCACCTCGTCGTCGGACAGCTGCCGGGCCGCCTTGCCGGCGACCTCCTCGTTGCCGATGGCCGTGAGCACCATGCGCAGCGTCGCGGTCGTCAGCTCGTCCCGCGCCCGCATCGAGTCCGTGAGGTCGGCGTGCAGGCGGTCCTTGAGCGCTCCCATGAGGCGAACCTACCTACGCTGCAGCCATGCGCCTCCGGACCGCCGTCACCCTGGCCGCGGTCGCAGGAGCGGTCGGGCCGTTCGTCGAGCCGCTGTTCCCGGTGCTGCGTCGGCAGACGGTCCCGCTGCTGCCGACAGGTGCGCGGCCGCTGACGGTGCTGCACGTCTCGGACCTGCACCTGCTGCCCCGGCACGGCCGGCGGTCCCGCTGGCTGCAGGACCTCGCTCGGCTCGAGCCCGACCTCGTCGTCTCGACCGGCGACCACCTGTCCGCGGCGGCCGCTGTCCCGCTGCTGGCCAGCACCCTCGCCGCGCTGACCGCCGACGGCACCCCTGGGGTCTTCGTACCGGGCAACAACGACTACTACTCGCCGGTCCGTCCGTCCCTGCTGGGCTACGTCGTGCCGGGGCCCCCGGTCCGCCGCGGCCCGGACCTCCCGTGGCACGAGGCGGTCCGCGCGCTGGAGACCGTCGGCTGGACCGACCTCACCTCCCGGCGCGTGCAGCTCGACCTGCACGGGCTGCCGGTGACGCTGACCGGCACCGACGACGCGCACCTGAACCGGGACCGGTACGCGCGGGTGGCCGGGCCGGTCGACGGCTTCGGCATCGGGGTGACGCACACGCCGCAGCGCCGCGTGCTGGACGCGTTCGCCGCCGACGGGCACGACCTGCTGCTCGCCGGCCACACGCACGGCGGTCAGGTCCGGCTGCCGGGCATCGGGCCGCTGGTGACCAACTGCGACCTCGACCGCAGCCGCGCGCGCGGGCTGTCCCGGCACGGCGAGTCCTGGCTGCACGTCAGCGCAGGCATGGGCACGTCCCCGTACGCACCCGTCCGCCTGCTCTGCCGCCCGGAGGCAACGCTGCTGACCCTCTTGTAGTCTGCGAGGGCACCAATCGGGGTGTGGCGCAGCTTGGTAGCGCGCTACGTTCGGGACGTAGAGGCCGCAGGTTCAAATCCTGTCACCCCGACTCTGCACGAGCTCCTCCCTAGGGTGAGCGCATGACCCGCACCGTCGCCCTGCTGGGCGCCACCGGCTACACCGGACGACTCACCGCCGCGGAGCTCACCCGCCGCGGCATCCCGCACCGGATCGGCGGCCGGTCCGCCACGCGCCTGGAGGCCGTGCCGTCGCAGGCCGAGCGACACGTCGTCGACCTCGAGCAGCCAGCGACGCTGGACGCGTTCCTCGACGGCGCCGACGTCCTCATCACCTGCGTCGGGCCGTTCACCACCTTCGGGATGCCCGTCGTCGAGGCGGCCGTGCGGACCGGAACGCCGTACGTCGACTCGACCGGCGAGTTCGGCTTCATGGCCCAGGTGTACGAGCGATACCGAGACGCCGCCAGCGCGGTCGTCCCCGCCTGCGGCTTCGACTACATCCCCGGCGACCTCGCGGCCGCGCTCGCCGTGGCGGAGCTCGGCGGGCAGGCCGACTCGGTCGATGTCGTCTACCGGC
>JAODNS010000085.1 GCA_025465145.1 Frankiales bacterium | reverse complement strand
CCCGGTAGCGCTCCACGCCGGCAGGACCGAGCGCCGGCGCGTAGGCGACCACGTCGACGTCGAAGAAGTCCTGGCGGCCATCGAGCTGGAAGTCCAGCAGCCACTCCACCAATCGGGCAGCCGGTGGGCGGGCCGCGGCGGCGACCTGCGGGTGCAGGACGAGCAGGCGTCGTACGGCGTCCCCGACGATCCCGCTGGAGTCGTCGGCCCGGAGGATGACGGTGACGGCGCTCGCGATGGCCTTCTGCGTGACCGTCAGCACCTCCGACGGGTCATGCGAGGCGAACGCCGCTTCCAGGACGTCCACCGCGTCGTGCATCTGCTTGCCGTGGGCGTTCGCGGCGCTCCACCGGTGCAAGTCCGCGCGGCTGCGGATCAGCGGCAGTACGGCGTCAGCGAGCTCAGGCACATGCCAATGCTCGCGCACGAGCTCGTGCCGACCTCACGAGCCTTCGTGGCGCAGCTCCTTCGAGTCCTTCTTCAACGACCCTGCACACCCCGGTATCTGCGATACGGGCGCCGTCGCGGGAGGGCTGGCCGGGTCGGCGGCTGCTGTCAGTGCGGGTGGATGCGCTGAAGGCAGAGGGTCAGCTTGGCCAGGGCGTAGCCGCGCAGCGCTGGGTAGCCGTGCAAGCTGAGCAGGGCTGAAACGTCCTCGAGCAGGGCGAGGGTGAGCAGCTCACCGGTGGGCTCGAGCCAGGGGGCATCGAAGGCCCACCCGTCAGGATCGTCCGCATTCACGGGGGCCATGGAGGCCACGGTCTCGCGTCAGGAAGCTGCGGACAGTTCGGGCAGGCGAGTTGTGGACCGCGAGGTCTGGCGAGGTGAGGCCTGCAACCCCAGCGGCGGCCGAGGAACCCCACGATCGTCTTGGGGTTCTTGATGGTGATCCTGGGGTTGCCCGGCGGACCCTCCGCGCATGCCGACCGTCCTACCTGGCCTCGGCGGCGCTGCTGCGCTCGCTGCCGGCCCAGCACGTCGAGCGGCCGGACGCCTGGCCGCGGGTCGGCGAGATGATCCGCGAGGGCTGGCGCTTCGTCGTCGCGCACCCGGTCATGCGACCCAGCATGATCTGCGCGACCACGACGAACTTCGTCTGCGGCGGTCTGCTCGCCCTCGTGCCGCTCTACCTGGAGCGCGGCCTGGAGGTCAGCCCGGTCCTGGTGGGGCTGCTGCTCGCGACCGAGGGCGTCGGCAGCCTGCGTCGCTGCGTCGCTGACTCCGTGGCTCGTACGGCGCGTCGGCTCCGGCCAGGCCGTCCGCCTCGGCGCCGGCGCGTCAGCGCTGGCCGGGCTGCTCCTGCCGCTCGCAACCGGCACGGCCGGCATCGTGCTTTTCGCCCTGGGCAACGCCGGCTTCGCCGCCGGAGTCGTGGTGTTCAGCATCTGCACCCGCACGCACCGGCAGATAGCCAGCCCGCCACAGCTGCTGTCCCGCGTCATGGCGACCGTCCGCTTCGTGTCCTGGGGCGCCATACCGATCGGCGCGCTGACCGCCGGCGCCATCGCCAGCCAACTCGGCGTCCGCGCCTCGCTCGCCGCCGTCTGCGCACTCGCAGCGCTCACACCAGCCGTCGTCATGAGCAGCCGCCTACGGACCGTTCACCAACTCGAGGACCTCGACCCCGTCGCCGCCACCGTCTGACCGACGCCTTCCCGCGACAGAGGAGCGCCGCCCAAATGCGCACACCGGAGAGAGCGTCAAATGGTGCGCGCTGTGCTGATAGCAGGTCGAGACGAAGCCATTCCCGAAGTCCCGTGCCCCCGGCGTCCTCGGCTGGCTCCCTGCGCGACCGACGAGCCGCCCGTTGTCAGGCGGGGATGAAGCGGCCCTCGAGGTACGCAGCCAGGGCGGCCCGGTCGTCGGGGGCGAGACCACCGGGCTGCTTGAGGAGCTTGGCGAGCCCGCGACGCCCGACGAGCGGGATGCCGGCGATGCTGCTGCCGAACCAGGGGAGCTCGGTTCCGACGAAGCACAAGGCGCCACGGACGGGCACGTCGGCGGACACCGCGGCGAGGACAGTCCGGACTGCGTCGACCTGCCCGGCCAGGCCGTCCAGCAGGGACGACTTGTCCCGCCCACCGATGTAGAGCCTCTCGATCCGTGGGCTGAACAGGCCGCCGGAGCGCCGTACCTCCAACGTGCCCTGGTGGGTCTGGGCGTCCACGATCCAGACGCCGGTGGCGGTCACGACCAGATGGTCGATGTTGGCCCGTGAGGGGCGCCCTTCCCGGGCGCAACATGCGGCGATCGTGCAGCGCGATGAGGTGCTCGCCTGCAAGCTCATTGATCTTCGCGGCCACCGCTCGTTCGCCGTGAGCTCCTTGCGCCCAGACTCGGGTCGACGCCGGCTCGTTCGTCAGGGCCAGCACCAGCCCTCTGAGGCGGGGGTGGCGGGAGCGGATGGCCGCTTCGCGGCGCTGGCTGCGCTTGTCGTACTCGCGCTGTGCGGAGCCACCCGCGACGGGCGCCGGTCCTGCTGGCATTGGCGAGTCGGACGCGGAGTCGGCGGTCGTGGTGCAGGGGAGACAGTGGACGGTCCTGGCCGCGGCATCCCACGCCGCCTTCGTGCCGGCTGGGAGTTCGGCGGCGCAGTGGGCGCAGGTGTCGCCTCTACGCAGGGCAAGCACCTTCACGACGTCAGTATCGGCGTCGCGGAGCTCGCCGCGGCGCGCATTGGCCTGCACGTCTGGGAGGGTTGACCGTGCCGGCGAACGACGCCGATGTGGCACGTATGTGGCACGAGACCGCTGATGACACCGCTGGAGGCCTGACCCAGCAGGAGGCGCACCCCCGCTGACCTGCGACGATGCACCACAAGGGGCGGTAGCTCAGCTGGTCAGAGCAGGAGACTCATAATCTCTCGGTCGCGGGTTCGAGCCCCGCCCGCCCCACCACCCGCACGTGCCCCCTGACCTGCGGTTTTACAGTTCACCGCCACCGCCGGTCGTGGACCGATGGCCGACAAACTCAGCAAGTTGTGGCAGGTTCCGGCAGCGAGCAGCATCCAGTTTCAGGGAAGTAGCCGGGAAGGCGTTGACGCTCATCCGGGGCTAACGAGTCCTCCTGAGGCCCCTGGGGCGACAAGCAGGACCAGTCGCCGGCCCTCGCGCCGCCCCCACACTCGTTGGGCCGCCCGCCCGCGTCGGTCGCGGCGCCGCTCCTGTTCTGCCGTTCAACGGCCGGTTAGGTGGACGCGGCCTGGACGAAACTGCTGAACGGCCACCACGTTCCGGAGGACAGCCCCGTCGGGCCCGGTCACGACGGTACCGTCGCGAAGCCGCCTGAGCACGGCTGCCGCCGCCTGGCCCAGGTACCTCGTCGCGGGCCCGTAGTGGACGCAGACAGCCACGGCGACAAGCCCTGCCCAGCGCAGCCGAGCTGATAGACGGCGCCGGGCTGCCCCCGGAACCGGTTGCGCCAACGCGGCGCAGCCCGGGTCGTCCGCGGCGACCGAGGGCCGCTCCGCCGCCGCAACACGCTGGCCCGACCGCGAAAGGGTCGGTCTCAGCCCTCGAGACTCTTCCGGCGCACCGAGGCCTCCAGCACGCGCCGGCGCCGGCTCAGGTCGCGCGAGGGAGACGGGCCTGAACCGGTGGGTGTCAGGCACGGATGCTCCCGTGTGTCAATGGCCAAGTGGCGGTCCCCGCTGGTGGCCAACAAAAGTCCCCACCTCGCGTGATGGTTAGCGCTTCGAGGGGCGGCCTCCTGACCGGCTGCAGGCCTCTCGCATGCGGTAGCTCTCGCCGTCGGTGGCGACGACGTCGACCGTCGGCGGTTCAGCGGCACCGGCCGTCGGCCGGACCTGTAGTCGCAGGCGCCTGATCCGCGGCTGCCGTGCCAGTTCCGCTCCGACCATCCGGGCGGTCGCGTCCGCGAAGCGCTTGCTCCAGTCCTTCTTGGCGACCTGGTCCCCGCCCGCGACGTCGTAGCCGGGGAGGTGACCGCTAAGCGTGGCGAGGCCGGCGGCCGGGGCGCCGCGGGCGGGGCGAGCGCGGGAACAAGAACCATGAGCCCGGCAGCGGCCGCGGCCAGCGCGGCGGGCCGGAGCGAACGACGAAGCTGGACCCCGAGCCAACCAAGGACGCCCAGCGTCGACGCCCACGCCTGTCGCATCCGCGCGCGGGCGCGGGTGAAAGCCGACTCGGCCGCCTTGTAGGTGATCCCGAGCGCTGACGCAGCCTGGGCGACCGTGAGCCCCGCTGTGCGGAGCTCGAGCACCGCGCGGTCCTGCTCGTTCAACTCTGCCCGGCGCCGCCACAGCCAGGCCGCCTCGGCCGTGTCGCACACCCGTTCGTCGGGTCCGGCCGCCGGTGGGAACGCGTCCGCAAGCCGAGCCCCGAGCCGGTCCCCGCGTGCCCGGTGCCGGTGGGTGTCCGCCGCGAGGTTCGCGGCGACCGTGCTGACGAGCGACCCGAGGCGCGTGACATCCACGCGCGGCATCGACGCGATGCGCACCAGGGTCTCCTGCGCGACGTCCTCCGCCTCGTGGCTGCTGGCGCCCCGAGCGAGCGCGACGCGGGTGGTGCGTTCTCGCTGTTCCAGCAGCGCGGCCCACAGTCCCGCGCGCGCCCCGTCGCGGGCGTCGGTGCGCTCACCGCTTTCCCTCCATGTCGTCTAGGCATCGAGTTCTCGCATGTCTGGCGGGTTCCTGCCCGTGGTGCGGGTGGCGAAGGCCACGCAGCCATGCGTATTGCGCATGACGCATTGCCCTGGTGAGGGAACCGGCGCCAACGCGCGTACCAGCCCGAAGAGAGCCGCGTCAGCGCGCCGTGCTCATCCTGCGCGAGGTGCTGTGCTGGCAGGCGAGCGAGGTGGCCGAGCTGCTGGACACCACGGTGGCTTCGGTCACCAGCGCGCTGCAGCGGGCTCGCGCCACCCTGGGCGCGACCCGCGCGGACGACGCCGCCAGCGCCGCGGACCTCGGCGCGGCGGCACAGGCGCTGCTCGCCCGCTACGTCGCGGCGTTCGAGGCGTACGACATCGATGGACTGGTCTCGCTGCTCAGCGAGGACGCGAGCATCTCCATGCCGCCGCTCGCCCTGTGGCTGGAGGGCCTGGACGACCTGCGCGGCTGGTACCTCGGCCACGGCATCGGCTGCAAGGGATCGCGGCTGGTCCCGACGGTGGCCAACGGCATGCCGGCGTTCGGCCAGTACCGCTCCGACGGCAACGGTGGGCACGCGCCGTGGTCGTTGCAGGTGCTCGAGATCGCGGACGGCCGCATCCAGCACGTCCACCACTTCCTCGACACCGCCGGTTGTTCCCGCGCTTCGGCCTGCCGCCCGTGCCCTGATCGGCCAGCAGGTCGGCCAGGCCGGTCAGCTCCAGCAGCACGCGCAGCGCCGGCGAGGGTCGCGTACGCGCAGGTCGGCGGAGCGTCGCAGCGCGTCGAGCCGCAGCCGGGCGAGCGCGTCCACGGTGGCCAGGTCCGGCGTCGTCGGCGCGGCCACCACACGACGCCTGCCGTCCGGGTCGCGCACCTCGACGCGTGCCATGCCGCTCCTCCCGGCCCTCCGCTACAGCGAAGACGGCCGCCGGACCGGCAACTCATCGGCCGCGGGGCGGGGGGCCGGCACCAGCGACCCGGCGAGCAGCCGGCGCAGGTGCGCGTCCCGCCGGCGCTGCGCG
>JAODNS010000072.1 GCA_025465145.1 Frankiales bacterium | reverse complement strand
CCGTCGGCCTCGATGAGGAGGCGTCGGCTCAAAGGCCGGACTCCGCGGTGCGCACCATGATCCGGCCGCACTCGTCGTGCCGCAGCACCTGGTCGACCGGGGCGGCGCGGACGTCGGACTTCTCGTTATTCATCAGGTCCAGCCGGCAGCCGCCGCACCGTCCCCGCTCGATCGGGCCGGCACCCACGCCGCCGTTCTCGGCCCGCAGCTTGTCGTACAGCGCCAGCAGGTCGGCCGGGAACGTCGCCGCCAGCTCGGCCCGCTCGGCCTCGGTACGGGCGGTCTCCGCGTCGATCTCGGCGAACGCCGTGTCCCTTGCCTCAGCGGCCATGTCCCGGTCGACGAGCAGCGCGTCCCGCTGTCTGGTCAGCGCGTCGAGGGTGGCCTGGGCGGTCTCCGCGCGCTCCATCACCTCGAGCTCCTGGTCCTCCAGGTCGGCCTGCCGTCGGGTCAGCGTCGCCACCTCGTGCTGCAGCTCCTCGAGCTGCTTCGCGACCGTGATGGCGCCGGAGGCAAGCCGGTCCTCGTCGCGGGTACGGCGGCTGCGCACCTGATCGATCTCGTCCTCGAACTTCTTCGACGCACGGGCGAGGTCGGAGACCTCCGTCTGCGCGCGGACCGTGTCGTCGCGCAGCGCGTCGACGGCCTTCTCGAGCCGCTCGATCTCCGCCAGCTCGGGCAGCGTGCGCCGCCGGTGCGCCAGCCGGGCCAGCGCGCTGTCGAGGGCCTGCAGCTCCAGCAGCCGCAGCTGGACGAACGGGTCGGCCTTCACGGCGTGGTGCTCCTCGCATGGGTCGTCCACGGGTCCGTGACGAGCGTCGACACGGCGGTGTCCACCGTAGTGGCGTCGGCCAGTCGCGCGGCGGCGTCCGCCAGCCACGGCCACTCGGTCGCCCAGTGGCCGGCGTCGACGAGAGCCAGCCCCTCCGGCGCCTCCAGCGACGGGTGGTGGCGCAGGTCGCCGGTGACGTACGCGTCCGCGCCCGCCCTCGCGGCCTCGACCAGCAGGTCGTCGCCGGCACCGCCGCACACGGCGATCCGCTCCACGACCCGCAGCGGGTCGCCGCTCGACCGCACGCCCACGGGTGTCGCCGGCAACGCCGCGGCGACCACCCGCGTCAGCTCCTCCAGCGTCACGGGTTCGGGCAGCCGGCCGACCCGGCCGGTCCCCTCGGGACCGGGCGCATCCGCCAGCTCGAGCAGGTCGAAGGCCGGCTCCTCGTACGGGTGCGCCGCCCGCATCGCCCGCACCACCGGCCTGCGCAGCCGCCGCGGCAGGACGACCTCGAGCCGCGTCTCCGCGACGCGCACGACCGCGCCCACCTCGCCCACCGTCGGCGAGGCGCCCGGCAGCGGCCGGAACGTGCCCTCTCCCGTTGCCGTCCAGGCGCACCGGTCGTAGTCGCCGATCGCACCCGCGCCCGCGGCGGACAGGACGTCGAGCAGCAGCTCGGCGCGGTCGGTCGGCACATAGACGACGAGCTTGTCGAGCGGCTGCATCGGCACCGGCTGCAGCGGCTCGAGGTCGACCAGGCCGATCGCGTCCGCCAGCGCGTCCGACACACCGGGGGACGCGGCGTCCGCGTTGGTGTGCGCGACGAACAGCCCGCACCGGGCGCCGAGCAGCCGGTGCACCACGCGGCCCTTCGGGTTCGTCGCGGCGACGGACGTGGTGCCGCGCAGGTACAGCGGGTGGTGCGTCACCAGCAGGTCGGCCGACCGCTCCGCCGCCTCCGTGACCACCTGCGCCACCGGGTCGATCGCGAACAGCACCCGGCGGACCACCGCGTCGGGGTCGCCGACGACCAACCCGACCGCGTCCCAGTCCGCAGCGAGCGACGGCGGGTAGAGCGCGTCGAGCGCGGCGACGACGTCGGCGAGGCGGACAGGCACCCGGCGAGGCTAGGACGAGTAGACGGCCGGGTCCGACGCTTCGAGGGTATTGATCTGCGCGGACACCTTGGCGAGCATGTCGTCCGGCGTCAGCGAGAACGCGGCCGAGGCGATGTCGAGCAGCACCGCGCCGAGCGCGAGCAGGCTGGTCGTCGTGCCCACCGGGTCGAGGCGCGTGCTGTCCATCAGCGCGCGGTAGGCACCCGACTCGCTCCGGACGTAGGACTGGACGTGCGCGACCGTCCGCACGAAGGCGGCCGGGTCGGGCGTGTGCTCGAAGGGGGCGTCCACGGCGCGGAACGCTAGATCATCCGCGGCGGTTCGGCGACGGAACAGACCCGCGCGTCCGTGTCGTCCCGAGATGCCCGGTACGACCTCCGACCAGTTGTCCGGTTCGCCCTCGCGGCTGCCGAAGCCTCCCTAGCGTCGACGTCGGACGGGGGGTGGGGCATGGGTGCTGGTGCGCGCCGTACGGCGGCGCGGCTCGTCCCTGTGCTCGCCTTGCTCGCGACCCTGTTCGTGCTGCCGACGACGTCGCGCGCCACGGCTCCGCAGCAGGAGGCCGGCGTGTCCGCGCTGTTCTTCGGCGACAGCCTCATGAACGGCACCGGCTCGCGACCGACGCGACCGGTGATGGCCCGCGTCGCGGCCCGCTCGCTCGGCTGGAACGTCACCGTCGACGCGTTCGGCGGCACCGGCTACACGACCGGCGGCAAGAAGGGCCGTCCGTACCTGGACCGCCTGCGCGAGCCGGGCCTGCTGTCCAGCCGGTACGACGTCGTGCTGCTCGAGGGCGGCACCAACGACCGCGAGGCGGATGTCGCCACGATGCACGCGCGCACGACCGAGACGGTCCAGTACGTGCGGCAGCGGCTGCCCGGGGCGAGGGTCGTGCTGATGGGCGCGTTCGACCCGCATGGCCGGCGCAGCGACCCGCGCCGCAAGGGGATCGACGCGGTCATCCGGACGGTGGCGCGGGAGCAGGGCGTGCCGTTCTTCAGCCCCATGAGCGGCGGCTGGACGCGCGGGCAGGGCGCGCGCTTCCTGTGCCCCGACGGACTGCACCCGTCGACGTACGGCTACGGCGTGATGGGGGCGCGGCTCACCGCGGCTCTCAAGCAGATCCCCGGACTCGACGAAGACGTACGTACAGCACGGCCCGGGCGACCCTGATCAGCGTCCGGGCCGAGCTGTGCGCGGTGGACCCAGACAGACTCGAACTGCCGACCTTCGCCTTGTAAGGGCGCTGCTCTACCAGCTGAGCTATGGGTCCCGGAGGGCAGCCTAAGCGGGCAGCACGCCGCGGTACGGCGTCACCGGCGGACCGCTCACGCCGACGTCTGCGACGAGCAGCTGCCCGTCGTGCGGCCCGGGCTCGTGCACGTCGCGCCGGGCGGTCGTGATGACGAGCCGACCGTCGACGAGGCAGCAGTCCGACGGCTGCCGTGCCGGCACGTCGATGCGCTGCATCCGCCGGCCCTGCGGGTCGTACCGGTCGACGCATCCCCCGCCCCACAAGGGGATCCAGAGGCAGCCGTCGTCGTCGACGGCCATGCCATCGCCCAGCCCGTCATCGTGGTGCACGAGCACGCGCCGCTCGCCGACCTCGCCGTCGACGAGGCCGAATGCGTACGTGACGGACGGGCCGCTGTCGTTCAGGTACAGCACCGAGCCGTCCGGGCTCCAGCCGAGGCCGTTGCTGATCGTCAGGTCGCGCAGCACGGTCCGCGCCGTCCCGTCGAGGTCGAGCCGGTGCAGCGACGCCGCGCCCTCGGTCGCGTCGTAGGCCATGCTGCCGGCCCAGAAGCGGCCGCTCGGGTCGCAGGTCGCGTCGTTCATCCGCACGCCCGCCGGCTCGAGCTCGGCCACCTCCCGCACCTCGTCGCCGACGTGCAGCAGACCCCGCCCCGCGGCGAGCAGCCAGCCCCCGGGCGAGACCGGCGTGACTGCACCCACCGGCCGGTCCACCTGCACGACCGTCGGCTCGTCGAGACGGTCGAGTGGCGCGCGCAGGAACCGGCCCGCGCTGATGTCGACCCACAGCAGCTCGCCGCGGTCGGCGTCCCAGCGGACGCCCTCGCCGTGCTCGTAGGTCGCCGCCGACAGCGGCTCGACCCTCACAGCGTGGCGAGCACCGTGCGGTACGCGTTCGCGTCGCGCGCGTCGGGGATCGCGTTGACGACCTTGTACGCGACACGGCCGTCCTTGCCGATGACGAAGGTGCCGCGCAGCGCCAGCCCGCTGGCCTCGTCGAGGACGCCGTAGGTCCGCGCCACCTCGCCGTGCGGCCAGAAGTCGGCCAGCAGCGGGAACGTAAAGCCGTGCTCCTCGGCCCACCGCTTGTGCACGGCGGTCGAGTCGCAGGAGACGGCCAGCGTGATGACGTCGTCGCCGCGGAAGTCCTCGATGCCGTCGCGGATCGCACACAGCTCGCCCTGGCAGACGGCCGTGAACGACAGCGGGTAGAAGACGAGCACGACGTTCTTCGACCCGCGGAACGACGACAGCCGGACCGGCGCGCGATCCTGATCGGGGAGCTCGAAGTCCGGTGCCTCGTCGCCGACGTCGACGGCCATGTCGTGCTCCTCGCGGGGTCAGGGAAGGATGCGCAGATGCTAGCCAGCGGCCTGTCCGACAGCACCCCCGGCGAGCTCGGCGAGCAGGTGCTGGCGGCCTGGGACGCCTTCCTGGACATCGCCGCTGCTGCCGACCTGTCGCGGCCGTCGCGGCTGCCGGGCTGGACCGGCAAGGACGTCTGCACCCACCTCGGCAGCTGGCCCGGGCACGACGTGGTCGACAGCCTGCTGGCGTCCGCGCGCGCGGGCGGGGTCGGGGAGCACACCGACCCGGACGCGTTGAACGCGCAGCTCGTCGCGCAGCACCGGGACGGCTCCCACGAGGAGGTGCTCGACGCGCTGCGGCGCGGGCGGGACAGCCTCGCCCGCTTCTTCCCGTCCGACGAGGCGGCCGAGTGGGGACGGGCGCGGGCGTCCTCGGCGGTCGGCCCGCTGCCGGTGCTCTCGCTGCTGCACGCCGGCTGCTACGAGCTCGCCGTGCACGCGCTCGACCTGGCACCGTGCGGCGCGCCGCCGCCTCCCCCGCTGCTGCTCGACCGCGGCCTCGCGGCGCTCATGGACGTGACCGGCGCGCTGTCCGCCCGCGCCGGCATCGACATCACCCTGACCGCGCAGACGCCGGACGGCGGCTGGTCGTTCACCAGCGGCAGCACCGGCTGGACGACCGACCACGTCCGTTCGGGCCCGCTGCGCGGCACCGGCGTGCGCGGCTCCGCCGTCGACCTGCTGGACACCTCCGCCGGCCGGACGAACCTCGGTCAGCTGCTGCTCACCCGGCGGCTGGTCGTGCACCAGCTGCCGTCCTTCATGCGGCTCGCGCCGCTGCTGCACGAGGTCCCGGGGCTGCCGGGCGGGGCGGCGCTCAAGACGGCGGTCGCCGGCCTCGGCGGCGTCACGAGGGCGTTCGGACGGCTTCGACGATGAGCGCGACCTGCCGGCCGGCCGACCGGGTCAGCACCACGGTCACCTCGCGGGAGCCGGCCAGCTTGAGCTGACGCCGCAGCACCTCGGGCTCGACGGCGGTGCCGCGCTTCTTCACGACCAGCGGCCCGGCGTCGTAGGCCCGGAGCCGCTCGCGCAGCGGCTTCAGGCCGAACGGGAGCGTCTCGCGGACCGCGTACCAGCGGCCGTACGGCGTCGGCACGGGCTCGTCCGCGCAGACGTACGCGATGGTCTCGTCGAGCAGCCAGCCGCCGACCTGCCGGACCACCTCGGCGACCAGGTGCGAGCGGACGACGGCGCCGTCCGGGTCGAGCAGGTACTGCCCCGGCGGCCGGACGTCGGGCACCGGTGCGGCGGCGTCCGTCAGCACGTGCCCTCCAGGCAGCAGCGTCGCGGTGCGACGCGGTCCACGACGGGCCGACCCGCCCCACAGCACCGCCTCCTTCACGTCGCCGCGCAGCGAGACGACCTCGACCTCCAGCTCGGGCGGCAGCGCCTCGTGGTCGATCCCCGGCGCCACCTTCACCCCCAGTGCGTCGAGGTGCGGCAGCCAGCCGAGGACGACGTCCAGGCGCGGCGTGTACGACCGCGCGTCGAAGACCCGCCGGCCACCGGACCGGCGCGCCGGGTCGGCGAAGACGTGCCCCCGCGGATCCAGCCGCGTCACGTCCGCCCGGACCAGCGGCACGTCGAGGCCGAGCACCCGCGCGTTCTCGGCCGCCAGCAGGAGCCGGCCCTCGTCCAGGTCGACGCCCACCGCCGGGGCGACGGCGGCCAGCGGGAGCAGGTCGCCGCCGACGGAGCAGCACAGGTCGAGCACCCGCTCCGCTCCCGCGAACCGCGCCGCGCGGTGCACGGCGACGGCGTACGAGGACGCCTGCTCGAGCGCCTCGCCGGTCCACCAGAGCCGGTCGCCGTCCGGGTGCTTCGCGCGGGCACGGCCCTTGAGCACGGCCTGCTCCAGCGCGAGCGGACCGAGCTCGGGACCCGCGGCCGCCCGTACCGCCTCCGCAGCCGGCAGCCGCGCCGCCGGCGAGAGGTCCAGGCCCTGCGCGAGCGCGACCGCCGCCCGCCCGGCGGGCGAGAGCAGCAGGCGCACCTGCTCCGGGGTCAGCGGCGCTGCTTGGCCCGGCTGGCCTTGGGCGAGACCAGGCGGGTGCCGGACCACTCCGGTGCGGCGCTGGTGCTGCGGGTGCTGGACAGGCCCGCGGTCGGCGCGGCCTCGTCGATGTCGCTCGGCTCGACGTGCCCGTCGCGGCCGGCCTTGGGGGTCAGCAGCCAGACGACGCCGCTGTCCCCGAGGTTGGTCAGTGCGTCGACGAGCGCGTCGACGAGGTCGCCGTCGCCCTCGCGCCACCAGAGCAGGACGACGTCGACGACCTCGTCGCTGTCGTCGGTCGTGATGAGCTCGGTCGTGGTGCGGGCCGCGACGTCGTCGAGCAGCGCCGTGTCGACGTCGTTGTCACCCCCGACGACCTGCACGACCATGCCGGGCTCGATGCCGAGCCTCTCGGCCAGCCCACGCTGTCCCGCGTGGTCCGCGGACGTGCTCACGACTGCCCCTTCCGGTGGTGCGTGCGACTGCCCCGGCGGGGCGTGAGCGGTAGTCCACCGGACCCGCCCCGTCGGCGCAAGTGTGTCCAGCTGCTCGGCGCGGCACACTTGCCGCGTGTCCGACGCGCCCGACCCCCCGCAGGACCACCCGCACGACCCCCCGCACGACCACCCGCACGACCGTGCCCACGCGCACCCGTCCGGCCTGCGCGGGAAGCTCAAGGAGCTGGTCGCCCCGCACAGCCACGACGCAGCCGACTCCGTCGACCAGGAGCTGGAGACCTCCAGCCGCGGCACCCGGGCGCTCGTCGTGTCGCTGGTGGTCCTCGGCATCACCGCGCTGCTCCAGGCGGTCGTCGTCGTCTTCACCGGGTCCGTGGCGCTGCTCGGCGACACGCTGCACAACGTCGCCGACGCACTGACCGCCGTCCCGCTCGCCATCGCGTTCAGCCTCGGCCGCCGGGTCCCGACCCGCAGGTACACGTACGGCTACGGCCGCGCCGAGGACCTCGCCGGGATCGCCATCGTCGCCGTCATCCTCGTGTCCGCCGCCCTGGCCGCGTACGAGGCGGGCCGGCGGCTGCTCGACCCGCGCGACGTCGACCACGTCCTCGCGGTCGCCGCCGCGGGAGTCCTGGGGTTCCTCGGCAACGAGCTGGTCGCGCGCTACCGGATCCGGGTCGGCCGCGAGATCGGCTCGGCCGCGCTGGTGGCGGACGGGCTGCACGCACGCACCGACGGCTTCACCTCGCTGGCCGTCGTCGCCGGGGCAGCCGGCGTGGCCCTCGGCTTCGAGCAGGCCGACCCGATCGTCGGGCTGCTCATCACCGTGGCGAT
Source organism: Frankiales bacterium (assembly GCA_025465145.1). GTDB lineage: Bacteria > Actinomycetota > Actinomycetes > Mycobacteriales > SCTD01 > RYN-124. The sequence continues at coordinate 10,801 of JAODNS010000072.1, read as the reverse complement.
CCTCTTCGTCCTGCGCGACGCGGCCCGGCAGGTCTACCGCCGACTCATGGACGCCGTCGACGAGAGCCTGGTCGACGAGGTCGAGCGGGTGCTGCGGGCGACGCCGGGCGTGCGGGACATCGGCCAGGTCCGGGTCCGCTGGATCGGCCACTCCCTGCGCGCCGAGTGCGAGGTCGTCGTCGACCCCGCGCTGTCGCTCGTCGCCGGGCACGCCATCTCCGTCGAGGCCGAGCACCGCCTGCTGCACGAGGTGCGCCGGCTGACCGGCGCGTTCATCCACGCCGACCCGGACGGGGCCGAGCACCACGAGCTGACCGCCCACCACACAGGAGGTCGCTGATGTGCCGCAGCATCCGTACCCTGCGGGCCGCTGAGCCGCACCCCACCACGGGTGACGTCGAGGCCGCCGCGCGCCAGTACGTCCGCAAGCTGTCCGGGTACCGCACCCCGTCGCGGGCCAACGCCGCCGTCTTCGAGACGGCCATCGCGGAGGTCGCCGCCGCGACCGAGCGGATGCTGGCCGCGCTCGGCACCGAGCCGGTGACGGGGCCCGAGCAGCCGCCGGTGCGCCGGCCGGCCTGACTCAGCCGGCCTGGCTGAGCAGGAAGGCCAACGTGAACCCGAGGACCGTCGCGAGGCCCACCGTGGATCCGCCGCCCTCGACCGCCTCGGGCAGCATCGTGTCCGACAGCATCGTCAGGATCGCCCCGGCGGCGAACGCCTGGATGAACCCGATGGTCGCCTCGTCCGCGCCGCCGAGGACCGCGTAGCCGAACAGCGCCGCGAGCGAGGACAGCACCGCGACACCCGTCCACAGCGACAGCACCCAGCGGGTCGAGTGGCCAGCCTTCTGCAGCCCGGTGGCGGCGGACATCGCCTCCGGCACGTTGGACAGGAACACCGCCGCCACGACCGCGACGCCCACCCCGCCGCCGCCGATGAGGCTGACGCCGATCGCGACCGACTCCGGGATGCCGTCGAGCAGCGAGCCCAGCACGATCGCGCCGGCCGCCCCCTCCGACTGCTGGCCGCCGGACCGCTTGCGGTGCTCGGCGCCGCGCTTGTCGAGCACCAGGTCGCCGAGGAAGAACGTCAGCGCGCCGCCGCCGAGGCCGAGGACGGTGGACGACGTGCCGCCGGCGCGGAAGGACTCCTCGGCCAGCTCGAAGGCGAGCGCGCTGATGAGCACGCCCGCGCCGAAGCCCATGACCAGCGCGATCAGCCGGGTGTTGGCCTCGAGGAACAGGCCCAGCACCGCGCCGACGATCAGCGCGAAGCCGCCGGCGAACCCCCAGAACGCCGCCTCGAGCATCAGCCGGCCAGCCACGACAGGCGGACCTGCCGCGTCGGGTTGTCCACGTTCAGGTCCACCAGCGCGAGGCTCTGCCACGTCCCCAGCGCGAGCCCGCCGGCCAGCACCGGCACGGTCGCGTACGGCGGCACCAGCGCCGGCAGGACGTGCGCACGGCCGTGGCCGGGGCTGCCGTGCCGGTGCCGCCACCGGTCGTCGGCCGGGAGGAGCTCGCGCAGCGCGGCGAGCAGGTCGTCGTCGCTGCCGGAGCCCAGCTCGAGCACCGCCACGCCGGCCGTGGCGTGCGGCACGAACACGTGCAGCAGCCCGTCTCCCTTACCTCGTACGAACTCCCCGCACTCGCACGTCAGGTCGTGCACCACCTCGCGGTTGCCGGTCTGCACGGTCAGCACGGTCGTCTCCACGAGCACCTCCTGCCCACCCCGCACCCGAGGTGATCCAACAGGGTCGGAGACAGGCGGCGGCAGGCTCTGGCCGCGACCGCCGCCGAGCGTCCCGTTCCTGGTCCGCGCTGCGGGGCTCGCCGGTACCGACCGGTAGGGGTAAGGATGTAGAGGTGAGCATCGAGGACCGCTTCAGCGTCATCAGCGACGGCCTGCCCAGCCAGCTGCCGGACATCGACCCCGACGAGACGCAGGAGTGGCTGCAGAGCTTCGACGACCTCGTCAGCACCGCGGGGCAGGGCCGCGCGCGCTACCTGATGCTGCGCCTGCTCGAGCGCGCCCGGCAGCGGAACGTCGGGGTCCCGGCGCTGCGCAGCACCGACTACATCAACACCATCCCGCCCGAGCGCGAGCCGTGGTTCCCCGGCGACGAGTTCCTGGAGCGGCGGATCCGCGCGTACGTCCGCGGGAACGCCGCCATCATGGTCAGCCGCGCCAACCGCCCTGAGGTCGGCGTCGGCGGTCACATCGCGACGTACGCCAGCGCCGCCAGCCTGTACGAGGTCGGCTTCAACCACTTCTTCCGCGGCAAGGACGCCGAGGGCACGTCCGGCGACCAGGTGTTCTTCCAGGGGCACGCGTCGCCGGGCATCTACGCCCGCGCCTTCCTCGAGGGGCGGCTGACCGAGGAGCACCTCGACGGCTTCCGGCAGGAGAGCCGCCCGAGCAGCCTGCCGAGCTACCCGCACCCGCGGCTCATGCCGGACTTCTGGGAGTTTCCGACCGTGTCGATGGGCCTCGGCCCGATCGACGCGATCTACCAGGCGCGGTTCAACCGGTACCTCACCAGCCGCGGCATCAAGGACACCAGCGACAGCAGGGTGTGGTGCTTCCTCGGCGACGGCGAGATGGACGAGCCCGAGTCGCTCGGCGCGATCGGCGTCGCCGCCCGAGAGGAGCTCGACAACCTGACGTTCGTCGTCAACTGCAACCTGCAGCGCCTCGACGGCCCGGTCCGCGGCAACGGCAAGATCATCCAGGAGCTGGAGTCGTACTTCCGCGGCGCGGGCTGGAACGTCATCAAGGTCGTCTGGGGCCGGCAGTGGGACGACCTGCTCGCGCGCGACGTCGACGGCGTCCTCGTCAACGCCATGAACACCACGCCGGACGGGCAGTTCCAGACCTACTCGGTGGAGCCCGGCTCGTACACGCGGGAGAAGTTCTTCGGCACCGACCCGCGGCTGCGCAAGATGGTCGAGCACCTCACCGACGACGACATCCGCCAGCGCCTGCCGCGCGGCGGGCACGACTACCGGAAGGTGTACGCGGCGTTCGACGCAGCCACCAAGCACGTCGGCCAGCCGACGGTGATCCTCGCGCACACCATCAAGGGCTGGACGCTCGGCAAGGACTTCGAGGGCCGCAACGCGACCCACCAGATGAAGAAGCTGACCAAGGCCGAGCTCAAGGAACTGCGCGACCGGCTGTACCTGGAGATCCCGGACAGCGCGCTCGAGGGCGAGCTGCCGCCGTACTTCCATCCGGGGACGGACAGCAACGAGGTGCAGTACATGAAGGAGCGCCGCGCCTCCCTCGGCGGCTCCTTGCCGAAGCGACTGGTGCGCGCGAAGCCGCTCGACCTGCCCAAGCCGGACGTCTACGACGAGCTCAAGAACGGGTCAGGCAAGCAGCCGGTCGCCACGACGATGGCGTTCGTGCGACTGCTCAAGGACCTCATGAAGGACAAGGGGATCGGCGCGCGCTTCGTGCCGATCGTGCCGGACGAGGCACGCACGTTCGGCATGGACGCGATGTTCCCGACGGCGAAGATCTACTCGCCGTTCGGCCAGACCTACGAGGCCGTCGACCGCGAGCTGCTGCTGTCGTACAAGGAGTCGACGGTCGGCCAGATCCTGCACGAGGGGATCACCGAGGCCGGCTCGATGGCGTCGGTCATCGCGGCGGGCACGGCGTACGCCACCCACGGCGAGCCGATGATCCCGGTCTACGTCTTCTACTCGATGTTCGGCTTCCAGCGCACCGGCGACCAGATGTGGGCGATGGCCGACCAGCTCGGTCGCGGCTTCCTGCTCGGCGCGACAGCCGGCCGCACGACCCTGAACGGCGAGGGGCTGCAGCACCAGGACGGCCACTCGATGCTGCTGGCGTCGACGAACCCGGCGGTCGTGGCGTACGACCCGGCGTGGAGCTACGAGGTCGCCTTCATCGTCGAGGACGGTCTGCGGCGGATGTACGGCCCCGACGCGGAGGACGTCTTCTACTACCTGTCCGTCTACAACGAGCCCTACCCGCAGCCGGCCATGCCCGACCTGCCGCGGCTGCGCGAGGGCGTGCTGCGAGGCATGTACCGGTTCAGCGCGGAGGGCGGCGAGGGACCGCGGGCGCAGGTGCTGGCCAGCGGCATCACCGTCCGCCTCGCGATGGACGCGCAGCGGCTGCTGCGGGAGGACTGGGGCGTGTCCGCCGACGTCTGGAGCGTCACCAGCTGGAACGAGCTGCGCCGCGACGCGATCGCGTGCGAGGAGCACGCGCTGCTGCACCCGGATGAGGACGCGCGCACGCCGTACGTCACGCAGGCGCTCATGACCACCACCGGGCCCGTCGTCGCCGTCAGCGACTGGATGCGGGCCGTGCCGGACGCGATCAGCCGCTGGGTCCCCGGCGACTGGAGCTCGCTCGGCACCGACGGCTTCGGCCGGTCGGACACCCGTGCGTCGCTGCGGCGGCACTTCCACGTGGACCCGGAGTCCATCGCCGTGGCGGTGCTGGCCGGGCTGGCGAAGCGCGGCGAGGTGGACGCGGGCCTGCCGGCGCAGGCGGTGGCGCGCTACCGGCTGCTCGACGAGCTGCTGCCGCCGGAGAAGGACACCACCGAGGGCGGGAGCGAGTAGCTACCTGGCGTTGGTGACGGTCATCTCGACGACCGGCGTGCTCTCGCCCGCGGCCGTCGTGGCGACGCCGCCGGTGAGGAGCGCGAGGAGCGTCAGCGTCGGCAGCAGGGAGGCCGGCCAGGAGGAGACGGGGCGCCGCTTCGGATCGCTCATGCACCAGGTCTGCCCGGCTTCGTCGCCGTCTACCTGTCCTGCGAGGCAGATCACCCTGCCGTTCCCCCGGAGCGTCCGGCCGCGCCCGCGGCGCGGCTCTGCGGTACCCCGGACGCAGGAACGGGTCTGTGTCAGTACGCGCTACGTGGGTAGTCCGCTGCCATGGAACGAGGCAGCGACAAGCACAGCGCCCGGATGGACGACGCGCTCGAGGCCGAGGTGCGCGGGATGATGACCGCCGGCCGGGAGACCCGCGGCGAGGACTGGAACTCGGCGGAGCCGTCCGGTGAGGACCAGCCCGACGTGGACCGCTCGCCGGACGGCACGATGGTTGGTGGCGTCCCCGACGGCATGACGGAGGTGGACGTCGAGCTGCGTTCGGAGATCGCCTCCAGCCTCGGCAAGGAGTGCTGGCCCTGCGACGCGGCGACGCTGCTCGCGAAGGCGAGCGAGATGAACGCGACCGGCAAGGTCCTCGACCAGCTGCGCCGGCTGCCCGCGGGGCGCGAATTCGCGAACATGCAGGAGGTCTGGGCCGAGCTGTCCGGCGGGCACGTGGAGAGCCACCGCTTCTGAGGGCGGCGCCTCGGGCCGTTCTGACCCCCCGATCGGGTCATTCTCGGGCGAGTCGCTCCAGGAAGGGCTGCCTCCTGCCGCACTCTGTTGAGGGACAGCGGAGAGGCAGGCCCATGGCGCGTCGTACCGGCACCACCATCGGATCGCTCGAGGAGCACCCGAACCTGCCTGAGATCCTCGGCATCCTCGCCCAGCTCGCGCACGTCCGCGACGACGAGCTGCCGCGGCTGGCCGAGGCCTGGTGCAACACGATCGCCGTCGCCGAGGCGCGCGACCGCGCGCTGTCCCCGGACAGCCCGCTCGTGCTGGAGGCGCTGTCCGCATTTGAGGCTGTGGCGGCCCTGTTCGACGACGACCTACGAGGCGAGGCGGCCTACGTGACCGTCGGCTGCGACGTCACCACCACGGCGCTGAAGGCAGTACGGGACGCCATCGCGGCCGCGTACGCCAGGCCGTGCCTGTCCCGCAGCGAGTACCAGGCCCTGCTGCGCCCGTGGCGGACCGTGTACCCGGCCTCGACCGTCGACGAGCCGGACCTCGGTCCGCGCGCGGAGCAGGTCAAGGAGCTGCTCGCGCTGCTGCCGCTGCTGTCGAGCCGCTGCCACGACGCGGAGGGCCGCCGCCTGTACGACGCGCTCGTGGACCGCTCGTTCGCCCAGGAGTCCGACCGCGCCGACGCCCGCGAGGCCGCCTTCCAGGCCGCCGTGCTGACCAGTCGCCGCCGGGTCTGGGCGCTGGTGCGGCGCAGCGGCGCTGAGGGGCTGTCCCGCCCCTGTCCGTCCTGCCGCGGCGTGGCCTCCGACGAGCGGGAGAGCTCGCGCGTCATGGCGCTGTGCCTCGACGCTGCATGCGCGCTGCTCGTCGCCGACGCGCTGCCCGACGCCACGACGCTGGTGCTCACCGAGCCGGTCACGTCGCTCATCCCGCAGCAGCGCGGCCCGTCCAGCTGAGCAGCTCGTCCGCGCTCCACGCGTTGACCACCCGGTCCGCGCCGATGCCGGTCAGCACCGCCCGCTCGCAGCCGAGCGGCTGCCAGGACAGCTGACCCGGCGCGTGCGCGTCCGTGTCGATCGACACCCGGCAGCCCGCCTCGTACGCGAGCCGCAGCAGCCGCTTGGGCGGGTCGAGCCGCTCCGGCCGGCTGTTGATCTCCACGGCGACGTCGAACTGCGCGCACGCGGCGAACACCAGCTCGGCGTCGAACTCCGACTCCGGCCGGCCCTTGCCGGTGACGAGCCGGCCGGTGCAGTGCCCGAGGACGTCGGTGTGCGGGTTGCCGATCGCCGCGATCATCCGCGGGGTCATCTCCTCCGACGGCATCCGCAGCTTGCTGTGCACGCTGGCGACGACCAGGTCGAGCCGCTCGAGCAGCTCCGGCTCCTGGTCGAGCGAGCCGTCCAGGTTGATGTCGCACTCGATGCCGGTGAGGATCCGGAACGGGCTCAGCCGGTCGTTGATCTTGGCGACCACGTCCAGCTGCTCCCGCAGCCGCTCCGGACTGAGCCCGCGCGCGACCGTCAGCCGCGGCGAGTGGTCGGTCAGCACCATGTACTCGTGCCCGAGGTCGCGCGCCGCGAGCGCCATCTCCTCGATGGGCGAGCCGCCGTCGGACCAGTCGCTGTGCACGTGGCAGTCGCCGCGCAGCAGCTGCCGCAGGTCGTCCGCCGCCTGCGCCACCGGCGTCAGCCCGAGCGACTCGACCCGCCGCAGGTACACCGGCTCCTCCCCCGCGAGCGACTCCGTCACGACCGTCGCCGTCACCTTCCCGATGCCGGTCAGGTCGGCGAGCGTGCCCGCGAGCGCGCGCTGCTCCAGCTCCTCGCGCGGCGTCCGGTCGACGACGGCAGCGGCCGTGCGGAAGGCCTTCACGCGGTACGACGGCTCCAGCGCCCGCTCCAGGCAGAACGCGATCCGGCGCAGGTCGCCCGCGGGCTCCCTCACTCGATGCCCTCCTCGAGCGGCTCGACGGGCCGACCCTCCTGCGCCTTCCAGGCGGTGAACAGCGCCGTGCAGGCGGCAGTCCAGCCCCAGCCGATGAGGAGCCCCGCGGTCACGTCCGACAGGTAGTGCACGCCGAGCACGACCCGCGTCGCGGCCACGACGACGGGGACGACGAAGGCCACGAGGAGCAGGGCGGTGCGCGGCGGCCGGCGGAGCACCGACAGCAGGACCACGGCGAGCGCCAGGTAGAACGACGCGGCGCCCGTCGCGTGCCCGGACGGGAACGAAGCCCCGCGGGCATGGGCGAAGGCGTCGTCGAAGACCGGCCGGGAGCGGTCCACGAGCAGCTTGCCGGTCGTGGACAACACGTACGCCCCGGCGACGCAGCAGCCGAGGTAGAATGCGGAGCGGCGCCGGTGGCGCAGCACGAGCAGGACGACCAGCAGCAGCGTCACCAGTTCGATGAGCACAGGCGCCCCGAGCTGCGTCAGCACCTTGCCGAGCCCGCGCAGGAGCCCGGAGGCGACCGCGTCCCGGTGCACCGCCCGCTCGATCCGGTCGTCCAGCGAGATCAGCGGCGACCACTTGCCCCGCACCAGCGCACCCAGCGGCAGCACGAGGACGACCAGCACTGCGAGGCCGCCCGCCAGCAGAGCGGGTCGCAGCCCCGGCTTCTCGTCGACGGCCGTCACGTCAGGTAGACGACCAGCTTGCGGGACGCCGCACGCAGCGTCATGTGGCCGGGGCCCTCGCCCACTTCGCCGTCACGGGCGATCCGCAGCGCGCCCTGGCGGGTACGTACGGGCAGCGTGCCGACCAGCCGCTGCTCGTAGACGCGGCTCTGCCCGAGCCGCCCGGTGAGCACCGCGACGGCGAGCCGGAGCCGGGCAGCACGGTGGTCGGCGTCGATGAGCCGGACGTCGATGCAGCCGTCGTCGAGCCGCTCGCGCCAGCTGGGCGCGAAGCCGGCCGGGTGGTAGTGCCCGTTGCCGGCGAACAGCGTCCAGAGCCGGCGGGGCTGCCCGTCGATCTCGACGAACACCGGCTCGGCCTTGCGCAGGATCTTCGCCATCGCGACGGCCATGGCCGGCCACTTGCCGATCCGCTGCTCGCGCTTCTCGCGCTCGCGGACGAGCTCCGGGTAGACGCCGACGGCGAAGGTGTTGAGGAAGTAGAGGTCGCCGCCGTCCGGGTCGGCGCTGCCGACGGTGATCTCGACCGCGCTGCCGTTGCGCACGGCCGCTACGACGTCGTCCACCGACTGCACGCCGAGCTCACCGGCGAAATGGTCGAGGGTTCCGCCGGGGAGGACGGCCAGCGGCAGGCCCGCGTCGAGCGCGATGCCGGCGGCGCAGTTGACGGTGCCGTCGCCGCCCATGACGCCGAGCACCTGCGCGGTCTCGGCGGCCTTGGTGAGGCACTGCTCGACGTCGTCGTCCGGCCCGCAGCGGACGACCTGCACCTTCGGCAGCAGGCGGTGCAGCTGCTCCTCGACCTCGCCGGCGCGCTCGCCGGAGCCGGCCTTCTCGTTGATGACGACCACGAGGCCGTCGCCGTCCGGGAGCGCAGGGGCCGGCCGTCGAGCGGGCCGCGCGAACGCGGGACGGTCCGGCCGTACCGGCCACACCTTGCGCACCACCAGCGCCGAGCCCACCCCCAGCGCGAGCCCCGCCGCGACGTCACCGGGGTAGTGGACGCCCGTGTGGACGCGGCCGTAGGCGACGCCGGCGGCGAGGACCGCGACGGGCAGCGCGAACACGGGCGATTCCAAGGCGACGCCCGTCGCGAACGCCCCGGCCGACGCGGAGTGCCCGCTCGGGAAGGACGTCGTCTGGGGCTGCCGGAGCAGGCGGCGCGGCACGGGGACAGGCCGCAGCTCGGGCCGGGCGCGACGGGCGGCCAACTTGGCCGGCACGTTGGCGGTGGCGCTGGCGAGCGCCAGGGAGGCAAGCCCGCGGACTGCGGCGCGTCGGTGACCGGCGGCGGCGAGGGCGACCGACACGCCGATCCACAGCACGCTGTGGTTCGCCGACGACGTCAGCCGCGGCAGGACCTTGTCCAGAAGCGGCGTGTCGGTGGTCGCGGCCTTGCGGTACAGGGCGAGGTCCCACGCGTCGAGCCGGGTGAGGAACCTGTCGCCGGTCATGCCAGATCCCCGGCACCGGGGGCTGTCGCTCTCATGTGCGGACGTTAGTCCGAGGTGCCGGGGACCGGTGGCGCGGGTGCGCTAGGAGGTGGTGCGGCGGCGCGCAGGGGTCGTGCTCGCCGTGCGCGGACGGCGGGCCGGAGTCGGCGCGGCGTCACTCGAGCTGCTCTTCGCCTCGGTCTTGATCTCCTGGGCCTTCTGCTGGCCCTTCGCCTGCATGTTGCGGATCGTCTCGCGTGCGGGGTCGATGCCGCCGATGCCGAACGCGATGATCGGCGGGACCACGATCAGGGCGAGCAGGGCGATGAACAGCGGGCCCACGATCAGCGTTGCGATCTCGAGCTGGCCGAGGGCGAAGAAGACGCCGAGCGCGATGATGAACAGGGAGACGCCGTTGGCGAGCGCGCTGCCGTAGGACAGACCACCCAGCATGTTGGTGAGCAGGTCCTTGACCGCCGCGGCCACGGCGAACGCGATGATCAGCGCGATGACGGCGACGAACAGCTTCGGCAGGAAGCCGATGATCGACGCGAGGAACATGCTGATCGGGTTGTCCTTGCCGAACACCGCGAACGCCATGGACAGCACGGCCAGGAAGATGAAGTAGTAGACGATCTTGCCCAGGATGGCGGCGGCGTCGTACTTGCTCTTCGACAGCGCCTGCTTGATGCCACCGCGCTCGACGACCTTGTCGAAGCCGGCCTTCTGCAGGACCTTCGTGATGATCTTCTGGACGACCTTGGCGACGATGATGCCGACGATGAGGATCAGCAGGAAGTAGCCGACCTTCGGCAGGATGAGCGCGGCCTGCTCGAGGGACTTGTCGAAGCCCTCTTGGAAACCGCTCTTGGCCAGGATCATGCGGGAACCCTCCGGGGTCATAGGCAGACGTTGCCGTCGCCGTGCCCCGGCATCAGGTGGTCAAACAGGCGGCTGCGTCACACCACCTGGTGCAGCCAGCTGATCGCGGCGCCCTCGCCCGCCTCGCGGTACGGCTCCAGCTCGGCGTCCCAGGGGCTGCCGAGCAGCGTGTCGAGCCCCATCGCCAGCTGCGGCCCGGTCGCGGTCGCGAGCAGCGCGCGCAGGCGGTCCTCACCGACCAGCAGGTCGCCGTTCGCGCTGGTCGTCGCGCGGAACACGCCGAGGGTCGGCGTCACCGCGTACCGCTCGCCGTCGCAGCCCGAGCTCGGCTCCTCGGTCACCTCGTACCGCAGCACGCTCCAGCCGCGCAGCGCACCCGCGAGCCGGCTGGCGGTGCCGGAGCGGCCGCGCCAGCCGACCTCCGCGCGCAGGTTGCCCGGCGACGCAGGCTGCGCGGTCCACCCGAGGCGGACCCGCACGCCGAGCTCCGCTGCCACCGCCCACTCGACGTGGGGGC
>JAODNS010000047.1 GCA_025465145.1 Frankiales bacterium | reverse complement strand
CAGGTTGGCCAGCAGGTGGGCGAGCTCGCCCGGCCGGTCCGGGATGAGCACGCGCAGCGACAGGTACCGGCCGGCCGAGATCATGCCGTGCCGGATGACCTTCGACAGCAGCACCGGGTCGATGTTGCCGCCGGAGATGACAGCGACGACCGGCGGCTCGAACGACGTCGGGTCCTCCGAGACGGCGGCGACGGCGGCAGCGCCGGCCGGCTCGACGACGAGCTTGGCGCGCTCGAGGCAGAGCAGCAGCGCGCGCGACAGCGCTTCCTCGTCGACGGTGACGACGCGGTCGACGAGGTCGCGCACGTGCGTGAACGTGACGTCTCCGGGGCAGCCGACCGCGATGCCGTCGGCCATCGTCGTCATGACCGCGAGCGGCACCGGCTTGCCGCTCTCGAGCGAGCCGGGGAAGGCGGCCGCGCCCTTCGCCTGCACGCCGACGATGGTCACGTCCGGGCGCAGCGCCTTGACGGCCACGGCCACCCCTGCGAGCAGCCCACCGCCGCCGAGCGAGACGACGACCGTCTTCACGTCCGGCCGCTGCTCGAGCACCTCCAGCCCGAGGGTGCCCTGGCCGGCGATCACGTCGGCGTGGTCGAAAGGGTGGATGAGCACGGCGCCGTTGACGCGGCCCCACTCCGCCGCTGCGACGAGCGCCTGGTCCACGGTCGCCCCGTGCATCTTCACGGCTGCGCCGTACGCCTTGGTCGCGGCCACCTTCGGCAGCGGCGCCGACTCCGGCATGAACACCGTCGCCTTGCAGCCGAGCAGGTTGGCCGCCAGCGCGACGCCCTGCGCGTGGTTGCCGGCGCTGGCGGCGACGACGCCGCCCGCCCGCTCGGCGTCGGTCAGCCGGGCGATCCGCACGTACGCGCCCCGGATCTTGAACGACCCGGTGCGCTGCAGGTTCTCGCACTTGAGCAGGACGTCGCCGCCGACCTTCTTCGTCAGCACGGCCGAGCCTTCCAGCGGGGTGTTGCGGCTGACGCCGGCCAGCAGCTCGCGCGCGGCGTAGACGTCGTCGATGCCCACGAGTTCCACGGCCGCAGTCTTGCAGTCAGGCGCAGCTGGTGCCTTCAGGCGGGAAAGGCGAGGACGGACGCGGTGAAGCCGTGCAGGTGGTTGCGGCCGCCGACCGGGCCGAGCTCGCCGCCGGCGAAGAAGCCGGCGACACCGGTGGTGGCCAGCTCGCGGCGGACGACCGTCACGTCGTGGTCCGCGCCGCCGAGAGTCGCCCCGAACAGGTCGCCGCTGCGGCCGTTGCACGAGAACAGCAGCGCCCCACCGACCGGCAGGTTGCTCAGCCGCCGAGAAGCCGCGCACAGCTCGCGCAGGTCCTCGTCCGCCGCCTCCGCGTCACGCACCTGCAGGCGTACCGTGCAGCCCACCTCGACCAGGTCGCCCACGACCAGCCCTGAGCTGTCCGGGTCCACGCCGAGGATGGCGCGGACGAGGAAGTCGCCGCGCTCGTGCTCGTCCACGTACTCGTCGAAGGCGATCCCGAGCTGCAACCCGGTGCTGGCAAGGGCCTGGTCCTCCGGCGGCAGCTCGGCCAGCAGCGCCTCGATCTTCTGCAGCGCGGGCACCCCGGCGAGCTCGGTGATGACGTTCCCCGCGGCCGCCGTGACCGTCATCGCCGGCCCGACCGGCCGACAGCCCTGACTCACGACCGTCCGCAGCGCCACCTCTCCGCCCAGCAGGACGCCGACAGCGCCGCGGTCGACGGTGCGGCCGTCGATCCACAGCCGGGTCGAGCCAGGCCCGCGCGGGCCGGACGCGATACCGCCGATGAACGGCAGTCCGGCGAGCGCGCTGTTGGCCCGGCTGACGAACCCGTCCGCCGGGAAGCTGTACGGGTCGGCGAGCAGCAGCGCGACCTTGTCGTCCGGCCGCAGCTCGGGCAGCCCGATGACCGCCATCCCCTCGTCCGCGCGCATGACCTCGAGATGGAACGGCCGCAGCGTCACCCCCGGCAGCGAGGCCGCCCAGACGCTGACGGCAGCGCGCCCGACGACGCCGCGGGCGCGCCCGATGACGCCGTCAGCGCTGCAGCCGACCATCGCCGACGCGTCGAGCACCTCGGCGACCAGCTCGCCCGCACCGGCGATCTGATCCGGCTCGCCGCCGGAGACGAACGCGCACACGAGGTCCGCCGGTCGTCCGTCCAGACCCACCATCGCCTGCCGCGCGGCGTCCTCGGCGGCCACGAGCAGGTCGGCGTCCAGCCCCAACCCGTCGCCTACGACCGCCATGCCGCCATCCTCCCGCAAGGGCCGCCGCGCAGGTGCGTCCGTACGGGTGCAGACGTAGCGTGGACGGGTGACGAGCGCCCCGACCTCCACGACCCTCGGCGAGCTGCGCGACAGCGGCCACGAGCACAAGAGCGTCAAGGCGGAGATCCGCGACAGCCTGCTGCAGCGGCTGGCCGCCGGGGAGCCCGCCTTTCCCGGCATCCTCGGCTTCGACGACACCGTGCTGCCGGAGGTGGAGCGGGCGCTGCTGGCCGGGCACGACCTCGTGCTGCTGGGTGAGCGCGGGCAGGGCAAGACCCGGCTGATCCGCACCATCAGCGGCCTGCTCGACGAGTGGACGCCAGTCGTCGCCGGCTGCGAGATCAACGACCACCCGTACGCACCCGTCTGCGTCCGCTGCCAGCGGCTCGTCGAGGCCGAGGGCGACGCGACGCCGGTCGGCTGGCTCGGGCGCGAGGGCCGGTACGGCGAGAAGCTCGCGACCCCGGACACCTCCGTCGGCGACCTCATCGGCGACGTCGACCCGATCAAGGTCGCGGAGGGCCGCACCCTCGGCGACCCAGAGACCGTCCACTACGGGCTGGTGCCGCGCACCAACCGCGGCGTGTTCAGCATCAACGAGCTGCCCGACCTCGCCGAGCGGATCCAGGTCGCGCTGCTCAACGTGCTGGAGGAGCGCGACATCCAGGTCCGCGGGTACCGCCTCCGCCTGCCCCTGGACCTGCTGCTGGTCGCCAGCGCGAACCCCGAGGACTACACCAACCGCGGCCGGATCATCACGCCGCTGAAGGACCGCTTCGGGGCCGAGGTCCGCACGCACTACCCGCTGCGGCTCGAGGACGAGGTCGACCTGATCCGCCAGGAGGCTGTCGTCACGTGGCCGGGGTCGGCGCACGGCGCCCCGGTGCTGCCCGACCACCTGCTCGAGATCGTCGCGCGGTTCACGCGGCTGGTCCGTGACTCTGCGCAGGTCGACCAGCGCTCCGGCGTCAGCGCCCGCTTCGCCGTCGCCGCCGCGGAGACCGTTGCCGCTTCGGCCGTACGCCGCGCTGCCGTGACCGGCGAGCAGGTCGCCGTCGCGCGGGTCTGCGACCTTCCGGCGGTCGTGCCCGCGTCGCGCGGCAAGGTCGAGTTCGAGGCGGCCGAGGAGGGTCGCGAGCTGGAGGTGCTCGCGCACCTGCTCCGCAAGGCGACGGCCGACACGTTCCGCGCCCGGCTCGCCGGCGTCGACCTGTCGGGGCTGCAGTCCCGCTTCGACGAGGGCGCGACCGTCGAGACCGGCGACCTCGTCCCCGCCGCCGACCTGCTGCAGCGGCTCGGCACGGTGGCCGGGCTGGGTCAGCTGCTGACGCGGCTGGGCATCGAGGAGGAGTCGCCGGGCCTCGCCGCGTCCGCGCTCGAGTTCGCACTGGAGGGCCTGCACCTCAACCGGCGGCTGGCCAAGGACGCCGTACCCGGCCGCACGGTCTACGGCGGCTGATGAACGCGCCCGATCCCACCGCGCTGCGCCGCCGCGTCCTGCTGACGGGGCTGGTCTCGTTCGGCCTGTTCCTCGTCCTCGCCTACCTCGTCGCGTCGGCGGGAGTCAGCGACTGGTGGCTGCTGCTCGCCATCGCGGTCGCGTACGTCGTCGTCGTCCGGCCGCTCATGCGCCCGGTCCGCGACGCGTCGACGCTGCGCAGACGCCTTGCGTACCAGGCTTTCCTGGACAGCCGCGAGGACGAGCAGTGACCGCCCACCCCGCGATCCACGCGGCATCCTGCGCAAGCGCCGGCCCGCTCCAGCCCGCTCGTGCGCCGTTTGCCGCGTCGATCATCGGCAGGGCGCGCGGGGAGCAGCGTTGAGCCTGCCGGCGTACCGGTACGGGTCCTGGTCCGGCGGCCGCGACCCGCTCGAGCCGCCGTACGA
>JAODNS010000069.1 GCA_025465145.1 Frankiales bacterium | reverse complement strand
AGGGGACGCCGGTCGACGAGGTGCTGATGCGCACCGACGTCGAGGACCTCGACCTGCTGCCCAGCAACATCGACCTGTCCGCCGCCGAGGTGCAGCTGGTCAACGAGGTCGCCCGCGAGCAGATCCTCGCCCAGGTGCTCAAGCCGGTGCTCAAGGACTACGACGTCGTGCTCGTCGACTGCCAGCCCTCGCTCGGCCTGCTCACGGGCAACGCGCTCACCGCCGCGCACGGCGTGATCATCCCGCTGGAGGCCGAGTTCTTCGCCCTGCGCGGCGTCGCGCTGCTCATCCAGACGATCGAGAAGATCCAGGAGCGGCTCAACCCGAAGCTCGAGGTCGAGGGCATCCTCGCGACGATGTACGACCCGCGCACGCTGCACGGCCGCGAGGTGCTCGCCCGCGTCGTGGAGGCGTTCGACGACAAGGTCTTCCACACGGTCATCAACCGGACGATCCGCTTCCCGGAGACGACCGTGGCCGGCGAGCCCATCACGTCGTACGCGTCCGCCTCCAGCGGCGCCAAGGCCTACCGGGAGCTGGCCAAGGAGGTGCTGGCGCGGTGACCGCGCCGCTGCGCCGCCGCTCCGCCGGGCCCAGCGGTCGCGAGCGGCACGACGAGAAGATCACCGTGTACGTCTCGGCCGACGAGCTGATGGACCTCGAGCACGCCCGCCTCGCCCTGCGCGGCGACCATGGCATGGCCGTCGACCGCGGCCGGATCGTCCGCGAGGCGCTGGCGCTGGTCATCGCCGACCTCGAGACGCACGGCGAGGACAGCGTGCTCGTGCAGCGGCTGAGACTCAACAGGGGCGCCTGACGTGCTGCGCGCACTCGGCGATCCGGTCTCGTTCCTCGTCCTGGTCCTCTCGTTCGTCGTCGCCGTCACCGCGCACGGCTGGGCGTCCTCGGTCGCCGCGGACAGAGCCGGAGACCGGCGTCCGCGGCAGGAGGGCCGCCTCGTCCCCGACCCGCGCCGGCACCTCGACCCGTTCGGCGCCGTCGCCGGCCTGATCGCCGGCGTCGGCTGGGCGAAGCCGGTGGAGGTGCCGCCCCGCAGCCGACGGGGCGCGCTGCTGGCGGTCACGCTGTCCGGGGCGGCCGTCAACCTGCTGCTCGGCGTCGCCGCGCTGGTCGTCGTGCGGGTCGTGGCAGGGACGGCGCCGACGGGGACGACGCTGCTGCAGTACGGCGTGGGCGGCGACCTCGCCCCACGGGTGGCGCTGCTGTTCGGCCTGATGAACGTGTACGTCGGCGTCCTCAGCCTCGTGCCGCTGCCACCGCTGGACGGCGGCCGGCTGCTGTTCGGCCTCGGCCCGCGCAGCGGCGGCTGGCAGAAGGCGGAGTACCACCTCGTCGAGCAGAACATCGGCATCGTCGTCCTGCTGGTCCTCCTGCTGCTGCCGCTTGGCGGCGCGACCGCGCTGCTGCCGGCGCTGCTCGACACCGTGGTCGACCCGCTCGTCCGGCTGGTCACCAGTGGCTGAGGCCGCGACCGAGGAGGCGCCGTTCTCGGTCCACCTCGACAACTTCGAGGGGCCGTTCGACCTGCTGCTCGGGCTCATCTCCAAGCACCAGCTCGACGTCACCGAGGTGGCGCTGTCGAAGGTGACGGACGAGTTCATCTCCTTCATCCGCGCCGCCGGCACGTCCTGGGACCTGGGGCAGGCGACGGAGTTCCTCGTCGTCGCGGCGACGCTGCTCGACCTGAAGGCCGCGCGGCTGCTGCCGTCGGCCGACGTCGAGGACGAGGAGGACCTCGCGCTGCTGGAGGCCCGCGACCTGCTGTTCGCGCGGCTGCTGCAGTACCGCGCGTACAAGCAGGCAGCGGCCCACCTGGCCGGGCTGCTGGCGGGGGAGTCGAAGCGGTACCCGCGGCAGGTCCAGCTGGAGGACCGGTACGCCGGACTGCTGCCGGAGGTGCTGCTCGGCCTGGGGCCGGAGGAGTTCGCGATGCTCGCCGCCCGGGCGCTGACGCCGCGGGTGGAGCCAACGGTGGCAATCGACCACGTGCACGGCGGCACGGTCAGCGTCCGCGAGCAGACCGCGCTGCTGCGCGAGCGGCTCCAGCGCACCGGCGGCGGCTCGTTCCGCTCGCTGACCGCCGACTGCGCCGGAACGCTGGAGGTGGTGGCCCGCTTCCTCGGGTTGCTGGAGCTGTACCGCGAAGGGCTCGTCGGCTTCGACCAGGTCGAGGCGCTGGGCGACCTGCACGTGCGCTGGACCGGCGGCGACCTGACCGCGGACGAGGACGCCGGAGCCGAGTGGGACGAGGAGGCTGCACCCGATGACGGAACCTGAGCTGCCGCCGCTGCGCGCTGCGTTGGAGGCGGTGCTGCTGGTGACCGACCAGCCGGTGCCGGCGGTGACGCTCGCGCAGGTGGTCGAGCGGCCGACCGAGGAGGTCGAGCAGACCCTGCGCGAGCTGGCGGGGGAGTACGACGAGCAGGGCCGCGGGTTCGAGCTGCGGACCGTCGCGGGCGGCTGGCGGCTGTACACGCGGGCGGACTGCGCCCCGTACGTCGAGCGGTTCGTCCTCGACGGGCAGCAGGCCCGGCTCACCCAGGCCGCCCTGGAGACGCTCGCGGTCGTGGCGTACCGCCAGCCGGTGTCCAGGGCGCGGATCAGCGCCATCCGTGGCGTCAACGTCGACGGCGTCGTGCGGACGCTGGTCGCGCGCGGGCTCATCACGGAGGCGGGCCAGGACGAGGACACCGGCGGCCTGCTGTACCGCACGACGCCGCTGCTGCTGGAGCGGCTCGGACTACAGTCGCTGGAGGAGCTGCCGTCACTCGCTCCGTACCTGCCGGAGCTCTCCGAGCTCGACGCCGGCCAACCATCGTGAGGTCTCGTTGTCCGAGGAGCAGGGCGTCCGCCTGCAGAAGGTGATGGCGGCCGCCGGTGTCGGCTCGCGCCGCGCCTGCGAGGTCCTCATCGAGAAGGGCCGCGTCTCGGTCAACGGGCAGCTGGTGCGCGAGCAGGGCCTGCGGGTCGACCCGGAGACCGACGTCGTGCGCGTCGACGACATGCGCATCAACACGGGCACGAACCGCGCGTACCTCGCGCTGAACAAGCCGCGCGGCATGGTCACCGCCATGCAGGACCCCGAGGGCCGGCCCACCGTCGGCGACCTCGTCGAGCAGCGGACCGACCGCGTCTTCCACGTCGGCCGGCTCGACGCGGAGACCGAGGGACTGCTGCTGCTGACCAACGACGGCGAGCTGTCGCACCGGCTGACGCACCCGTCGTACGAGGTGCCGAAGACGTACCTGGCCGAGGTCATCGGACCGGTCGCGCGCGACGTCGGTCGACGCCTGCGCGCAGGCGTCGACCTGGAGGACGGGCCGGCCAAGGTCGACGACTTCCGGCTGGTCAGCTCCTCGGGCAACCGCGTGATGCTCGAGCTCGTGCTGCACGACGGCCGCAAGCACATCGTGCGCCGCCTGCTCGACAGCGTCGGGCACCCGGTGGAGCGGCTGGTGCGCACGTCTGTCGGTCCGGTGCAGCTCGGGTCGCAGCGGGCCGGCAAGATTCGCGCGCTGCAGCCGCCCGAGCTCGCGGCGCTGTTCAAGATGGTGGACATGTAGTGGCGGTACGGGGTGTCCGCGGCGCGACCCAGGTCGACGCCGACGAGCGGCAGGAGGTGCTCGACGCGACCTCGGAGCTGCTCACGGAGGTGCTGGCGCGCAACGGGCTGGCGCACGACGACCTCCGCAGCGTGCTGTTCACGGCGACGCCCGACCTGCGGTCGGAGTTCCCCGCCTACGCGGCACGGCAGATGGGGATCACCGACGTCCCGCTGATGTGCGCGTCCGAGATCGACGTGCCGGGCGCCATGCCGCGGGTGCTGCGGCTGCTCGCCCACGTGGAGACCGACCGGCCGCGGAGCGAGGTGCGGCACGTGTACCTGCGCGGAGCCGCCGCGCTGCGCACCGACCTGCCGCAGTGAAGCTCCTGGTCGTCGGGACGGGCCTCATCGGCACGTCGGTCGGCCTGGCCCTGCGCGACAGCTGGACAGTCTTCCTGGCGGACCTGGATCTCGCTGTCCTGCGGGTCGCCGTCGCCCGCGGCGCGGGTGTCGCCTGGACGGACGAGCAGGTGGACCTCGTGCTCGTGTGCACGCCGCCGGCCGCTGTCGCGTCAACGGTGGAGGCGTACGCGGGCGTCGGTCGTACGTACAGCCACGTCGCGAGCATCCAGTCGCAGGTGCAGCGGTCGTTGGACGACTGCTCCGTGGACAGCTCTGCCGTCTGCGGTGGGCATCCGCTGGCGGGGCGGGAGACGGCCGGGCCGGAGAGCGCCGCCGCCGACCTGTTCCTCGGCCGGCCGTGGGTGCTGTGCCCCTCGTCCGCGACCTCCCCGGTCGCCCTGGAGGACGTGCGCGCACTCGCCGCCGCCTGCGGCGCGCAGCCGGTGGTCATGGACGCGGCGTCCCACGACCGGACCGTTGCGCTGGTCAGCCACCTGCCGCAGGTCGCGGCGTCGGCGGTGGCCGCGCGCCTGCTGGACGGCTCCGGCATCGAGGTCTCCGGCCCCGGGCTGCAGGACACGACCCGGGTGGCGGGGAGTGACCCGGACCTGTGGGTCGAGGTGCTGACGGCCAACGCCGCCTACGTTGCGCCGCTGGTGCGGGCGCTGGCTCTCGACCTGGCGTCTCTTGCCGGCGCGCTCGACGACCCGGCGGCCGTGCGGGACCTGCTGGAGCGCGGCAACCGCGGCCGGGCGCTGGTGCCGGTGAAGCGCGGCGAGAAGGACGCGTCGTTCACCCGCGTCTCGGTGCAGGTGTCCGACGAGCCGGGACAGCTGGTCGCGCTGCTGTCGGCAGCCGCGGACGTCAACGTCGAGGACCTGCGGGTCGAGCACCTGCCGGGACGGCCGACCGGCGTCGTCGACCTGGTGGTGCACGTCGACGACGGACCTCGGCTGGCCGTGCTGCTCGGCGCGAGCGGGTTCGCGGTGCTCACGCGCCGGTAGGCTTGGGCTTTCGCCACTTCTCGTTGGGAGCACCGCCGTGAGCACGCCGCGCGTGATCGCGCTGGACGGCCCCTCCGGCTCCGGCAAGAGCACCGTCGCACGCGGCGTCGCCCGCACCCTCGGCTGGCGGTACGTCGACACCGGCGCCACCTACCGCGCGGCCACGCTGGCTGCCCTGCGTGCGGGCGTCGCCCTGGAAGACCCGGCGGCCGTCGCCGCTGCCGTGGCCGACGCCCGGATAGAGCTGTCGGTGGACCCGGACGTGCCCGGCGTGCGGCTGGACGGCGACGACGTCGCGGCCGAGATCCGCGGACCCGTGGTGACCGGAGCGGTCAGCGCCGTCAGCGCGGTACCCGCCGTGCGTGCGCAGATGGTCGCCCTGCAGCGGTCGCTCATCGGCGACGGCGCTGTGGTCGAGGGCCGCGACATCGGCACCGCGGTGGCTCCCGCCGCGCCGGTGAAGGTGTACCTGGACGCGTCACCCGAAGTACGCGCGTCCCGCCGCGCCGCGGAGGGGACCGTCGGTGACGTCCCCACCGTCGCCGCGGACCTCGCCCGCCGTGACCAGCTCGACAGCAGCCGCCAGGCCAGTCCGCTGCAGGCCGCCGACGACGCGGTGCACCTCGACTCCAGCGCGCTCTCGGCCGACGAGGTCGTCGCGCGCGTGCTCGAGCTCGCCCGAGCGGCCGGCCTGTGACGACGCGGCCGCTCGTGGTCGCGGGCTGCCGCGCCGTGGGCAACCGGATGGCGCGCACGCTGTTCTCGGTCACGGTCAGCGGCGCGGAGAACGTCCCCGCCGACGGCCCGGTGCTGCTGGCCGGAAACCACTCCGGCTTCGTCGACGGGCCGCTGGTCTTCCTGCTCGCCCCGCGCCCGGCCGCGCTGCTGGCCAAGGCGGAGATCTTCCTCGGCCCCTTCTCGGCGCTGTTCGACGCGCTGGGCCAGATCCCGGTGCACCGCGGCGCTCCCGACCGGAGCGCGCTGAAGCGCGGCCTCGCTGTCCTCGCCGCCGGCGGCGCCCTCGGCGTCTTCCCCGAAGGCACGCGCGGCAGCGGCGAGTTCGACGAGATCACCGACGGGCTCGCGTACCTGGCCCTGCGCAGCGGTGCACCGGTCGTGCCGATCGCGGTGCTGGGCACGAGCGCCGCCTGGCCGCGCGGCAACCGCCCGCCGCGCTTCCGGGCACCCGTGCGCGTTGTCTTCGGACCGCCCGTTCCCGTCAGCGTCGAGGGCGACCCCCGGGCCCGACGTACCGTCTCCGCCGCCGCAGAGCAGCTCCGGCTGGCACTGGTGGACCACCTGCAGACCGCGAGAAGAGAAGCCGCATGAGCACGCCCGAGCTCGACCCCACCGCACCCCAGCCGGTCCTGGCGGTGGTCGGCCGGCCGAACGTCGGCAAGTCCACGCTGGTCAACCGCATCCTCGGTCGGCGCGAGGCCGTCGTGGAGGACATCCCCGGGGTGACGCGCGACCGCGTCACGTACGACGCGCAGTGGCGCGGGCGGACGTTCACCGTCGTCGACACCGGCGGCTGGGACCCCGACGCGGACGGACTTGCCGCGGCGGTGAGCGCGCAGGCCGAGATCGCCGTTGCAGCAGCGGATGCGGTGCTGTTCGTCGTCGACACGACCGTCGGTGCGACCGACGCGGACGAGGCCGTCGTGAAGGTGCTGCGGCGCGCGAAGAAGCCGGTGATCCTCGCCGCGAACAAGGTGGACGACGAGCGCGCCGAGTCGGACGCGGCGATGCTCTGGTCGCTCGGCCTGGGCGAGCCGGTGGTCGTCTCGGCCCTGCACGGGCGTGGGAGCGGTGACCTGCTCGACCGCATCCTGGAGGCGCTGCCGGAGACGCCGGCGGAGCGGTTCGACCTCGAAGGTGGACCGCGCCGCGTCGCCCTGCTGGGCCGACCGAACGTCGGCAAGTCCTCGCTGCTCAACCGGCTCTCCGGCGAGGAGCGGGTCCTGGTCGACGCGGTCGCGGGTACGACACGAGACCCGGTGGACTCGATGGTCGAGGTGGGCGGCGAGATCTGGCGCTTCGTCGACACCGCCGGGCTGCGGCGACGGGTCGCGCAGGCGTCGGGTGCGGAGTATTACTCCTCGCTGCGCACGCAGGCCGCCCTCGACGCGGCCGAGGTGGCCATCGTGCTGCTCGACGCGCACGAGGTCATCAGCGAGCAGGACCAGCGGGTCATCGGCATGGTGGTCGAGTCCGGCAAGGCCCTGGTCATCGCGTTCAACAAGTGGGACCTGGTCGACGAGGACCGGCGTCCTGCGCTGGCGAAGGAGATCGAGCGCGAGCTCGCCCGGGTCCAGTGGGCGCCGCGGGTCAACGTCTCCGCGCTGACGGGGCGCGCGGTCGACAAGCTCGCGCCCGCGCTGCACACGGCGCTGGGTGGCTGGGAGACGCGGGTGCCGACCGCGAAGCTGAACTCCTGGCTGTCTGACCTCGTCGCCGAGACGCCGCCGCCGGTGCGGAGCGGCAAGCAGCCGAAGATCCTGTTCGCCACGCAGGCCGGCGTGCGCCCGCCGCGGTTCGTGCTGTTCACCAGCGGGTTCCTCGAGGCCGGGTACCGCCGGTTCATCGAGCGGCGACTGCGCGAGGACTTCGGCTTCCCGGGTACGCCCATCGAGGTGAGCGTCAAGGTGCGGGAGAAGCGCGGCAAGGGCTGAACGAACTGTCGTCTGCCGGTGACACGGTCCCAGCATGTGGGCCGAGCACGTTCCGGAGGCCGAACTACGCGACGCGGTGGCCGCCAGCACGTCGTGGCGCGGAGTTCTTCGCGCCCTCGGCCACACGTCGCCGCGAGCAGGTCGCGTGCTGCGCGACAGGTGCGATGGGTCGTGGATCTCGTACGCGCACTTCGGGACGAGCAGGGGACGCTCGCTGCCGCCGCAGGAGCTTCCGCAGATCCTGCGCTCCGCCGCGTCGTGGTCAGAGGCGATGATGCGGGCGGGCTACTCGTCCGGCAGCGGCTCGGCGCAAACCTCACTCCGCAGGTCGGCCTCCTCCCTCGGTGTGGACAAGCGCCGGTGACCTGCGCCGCCCCGCGCCGCTCCTCGTCGCGGCGCACTGCGCGCTCCTCGGGCACGACGTGTCGTGGCCGCTGGCGCCGAAGCCGTACGACCTTCTCGTGGACACTCGGCAGGAGGGGTTGCTCCGCGTCCAGGTGAAGAGCGGGACCGGAAGGTGGACGGCTCGTGGATCGTGTGGACAGGCCGGACGGAGCAGAGGCGACGGGTCGCGTACAGCGCAGACGAGATCGACTACTTCGGCCTCGTCACCGGCAACCGCGAGGTCTACCTGGTCCCGGTGACTCTGGTCGAGGGGCAGACGTCGCTGTGCCTGCGCCGGTACCAGCAGTACCGGCTCGTGCCATGACGGCGGCCCCGTACCCAGCCGCCGCTGCCGGTAGGCTTAGGGCGCTCCACGGGCTGTGGCGCAGCTTGGTAGCGCGTCCGGCTGGGGGCCGGAAGGTCGCAGGTTCGAATCCTGTCAGCCCGACAACAGACGAGGGACGACCGAGCGCGCGCAGAAGGCCGCGTTCTCGCGCCCCCGATCGCGTTCCAGGACTGACCCGCGCCCGCCGAACATCACCTGCTCCGCGAGCCGCCGGTCGCCCAGCAGCAGGCGCAACCGGTCCGCAAGGTCCTGGTCGTACGCCACGACCAGACGCCAGCTGGCCACGCCGCCGACTAGATCTGCTCCGGGCACTGCGCGTCGGTCAGGTCGAGGCACTCCAGTATCGAGTCGAGGCCGGCGTCGGCACCGACGGAGGCGCGCACCGTCTGCGCGGCCTTCCACCGCTGCACCTCCTGCAGGCGCGCGGAGCGCTCGAGGGAATCGCTGAAGGTGGACTGCGTCGAGGGGGCCATGTCGCCACTGTCCACCACGTGTCCAGCACAGCCTCGACCGAGGGCTCAGGACGTGGCCAACGCGACGACGGTGGCGTACCGGCGGTCCGGCCGCTCAGCGACCCGCTGCTGCCGGCGGTGCACCTCGGTGAACCCGGCGCGCACGAGCTGCTCGGCCAGTACGTCCACCGGCCAGCGGTAGGCGTTGACGACCTTGTGCTCGAAGGAGGCCAGCGTGTCGTCGCTGTCGAAGAAGCCGAGGACGAGCACCCCCGATGGCGCGAGGAGCCGTCGGAAGCCGGCGAGCGCACGCGGGACCTCCTCCGGAGCCAGGTGGATCAGCGAGTACCAGGCGAGGAGCCCGGCGACCGAGCCGTCCTCGGCATCCAGGTCGAGCATCGAGCCCAGTCGGAACGTCGGCCCCGGATGTGCCCGGCGTGCATGCGCCACGAACGCGGGCACCAAGTCCACACCCGTGACGTCGGCGCCGTACGCGTGCAGGTGCGCTGTCCACTGACCGGGACCGCAGCCGAGGTCGAGCACAGGCCCCGTCAAGGCGCCGAGGTACCGCCGGATGAGAGCCGCGTCCGGGTCGTCAGGTGCCACCTCGCCGAACAGCTCGATGTACTGCTGGGCCGCGGCCGCGTAGGCGTCCCGAACGTGGTCCGCACCCACGAGGCGATCAGACGTCCGGCCGCGTGCTGAACCGCCGGACCTCCTGCGGCCAGCCGCACGCCTCGGCGAGCTTCCCCGCCCAGACCCGGGCAGCCTGGTCGTCCGCGACGTCGACGATCGTCAGCCCGCCCAGGAACTGCTTCGTCTCGGCGTACGGCCCGTCCCTGAAGATCACCGTGCCGCTGGTGGCGTCGGCGCTGAACGCGTCCTGCCGGTCCTCCGCCAGCCCGCCGGCGGCGACGAGGACGCCGGCCGCCCTCATCTCGTCCACGACGGCCGAGGCAAGCGGACCGCGGCCGCGGAACCACTCCTCGGAGTGGTTGCCGACCCACTGCTGGTTGAAGTAGATGAGGTACTCGGCCACGACTGCTCCCTCTGCTCCGGCGGATCCCGCGGACCGCGCTGATGCCATCGCGACAGACGCCGACGAGCCAGACAACGTTGTACAGCAGGCGCAGGCGCAGGCGCCTACGCCGCGCCGTGCGGGTGCTCACCGCCTGGGTTGTCCGTCGTCTCCGGCTGCGCCGCGGGGACGACCGGGCTGCTGATCCGGGTCCTCAGGGACCTCCGCCGCGAGCAGGTGTCCGAGCCCTCCTGACCGCGGGGGCTCAGCTCAGGCGCGCCGGGAGGGCGGCCATGCGGCGTCCCCAGCTGGTGATCGAGTCGTCGTGCGTCGTGGCCAGCGCGAGGTGGATCCGGTCGTCGAAGCGTCCCAGCCAGTGCTGCGTGTCGAAGCCGGCCGGTCCGTGCAAGGCCCCGAGCAGCGAACCCGCCGTAGCGCCGAAGCTGTCGGTGTCGTTGCCGTGGCAGACCTGCATGCCGATCCCGTCGGTGGCGCCGCGCGCGAACCGCAGCGTCGACAGCAGCGTGCCGATCTCCTGGACGACCCGGCAGTGGCTGTACATCCCGTACCGGCCGTGCAGGCGCGCGTAGGCGTCGAGCCAGTCGTCGGCGGCGCGGACCTGCTCCAGCGACTGGTCCAGGACAGCGCGCAGCCGGCTCTGCGCCGGCACCACGCGCGCGGCGGTCTCAGCGACGTCCTCCCAGTCGTCGGCGACGAGGGCGGTCGCCACGGCGGCAGCCGCCCACATCGCCGCGTAGACGCCGGTCCGGCGGTGGGTCAGAGTCGCGTCCCGGTGCGCGAGGCTCGCGGCGCGGACGGGGTCGCCGGGGCACGCGTACCCGTAGGCGTCCGACCGGATCATTGCGCCGCAGTGCTCGGACGCAGGGTTGATCGGCCCGACCGGGTCGCTACCGGTGAAGGTGGCCAGGCCGGCCGACAGCAGCGCCGTCCGCTCCGGCCCGAACGTCGCCGCGACGGGGAGGTTGAGCAGCCAGAGCAGGCGCAGGTCCTCGTGCGTCACGTCCGCGCCGTGCCGCTCCAGGGCCACCGTCGCGAGGACGGTGTAGCCGAGGTCGTCGTCCTCCGGCACGTGCGCGATCCGTTCGCGCACGCACTCCGGCCACTGCGGCTGCGGCTGCCGCAGGCGGGCGTTCGTCGCCTCGGTGACGTAGTCGGTCAGCGGCCACTCGCCGGCTGGCTCCAGCACATCGCGCAACTCGGCCAGCGTCGGGTCGTACTCGAACGGCTTGCCGAGGACGCACCCGGCGACGCGGGCACCCCATGCGGTCCGGATCCGCACGCCGACGTCGCCGCCCGGTCTCCGGGCGGTGGGCAGGTCCGAACACGCGTCGAGCACGTCGGCCAGCGCGTGCGGCTCCACGTGTGGCCAGCCCTGGACGAGCGGCGCTTGCTCCAGCCGTGCGGCGAGTTCCTGCATGGCGTCGAGGGACGGCGGCAGCTGCGCGAGCTCGCCTTCGAGCGCGTCGACGTCGTGCCCCTGCTCGCGCCTGTCCTGGACGACCTGCTGGAGCAGGACGCGGACGGACTCCGGCGGCAGGAGCAGCCCGCTCACGCGGTGCGCGTCACCTTCGACAGGCCGCGGGCCGCGTCGGCGTCCACCCCGCCCCGACGGGACCAGGCGAGGGCTGCCAGCTGCCCCGCCACCAGGCGGAGGACCGCCGCCGAGGCAGGATCCGCGAGGTCGGCAGTGGCGAGCTCGTACGAGGGGTCGGGGCCGATGCGGACGACGTCGCCGGTGAGCTGCTGCGCGTTGGGGTCGCTCGGGTGCACCAGGGCGAGGACCGTGGCGGGCACGGCAGCGGGTCCGTGCAGGTGCTCGACGACTGGCTCAGACGTGAGCAGGCGGCCACCCGTCTCCGCCATCTTGAGGGCCACCTCCGCGGCGACGTGCTCCGCGCCCAATCCGCCGGCGACGACGTGCGTCGGGTGCGCGCCCGCCGTCAGCCGCGTGAGGTCTGCGTCAAGCAGCTCCGTCACCGCGGCCACCAACGCGTCCACGTCCACGTCGCCAGCGAGCGCGCGCAGCAGCAGCGCGCTGCTCGTCACCGACTTGGAGGCCGCGACCACGCGCTCGGGTCCGGCGGTGCAGTGCAGCGCGACGTCCGCCTGTCGGGCCAGGGTACCGGGGGAGTTGGTGACGGTGACGACGCGGCAGCCTGAGTCGCGCGCCAGCCGTACCGCCGCCACGAGCGCCGGGGTCTCGCCGGACTGCGAGACCGCCACGAGCACGTCGCCCGGCCGCAGCACCGGCGGGGGCACGTCCGCGCCAGGGGCCGGGGGTGCGTCCGCGCGGATACCGGCGAGCTCGAGGCAGGCGGCGCCGAGCCCGGCCGCGTGCCGGCTCGAGCCGATGCCCAGCAGCCGCACCGACGTCGCCGTGCGCACGAGGTCCCGCGCTGCCCGAAGAGCCGCGGCGTTCACCACGAGGACCCGGCTCAGCGCGGCCGGCTGCTCCCGGACGTCCCGCGCGAACTGCGCGCCCAGCGCGGAGGTCATTCCTTGCGGCACTTGTCGCCGTGCGGGTTCGCGGACGGGCGCGGCTTGGGGCTCTGCCCGGTCGGGCACAGCGGGGTCAGGACCGGCGGCGGTACGACGACCGGCTCGGCGACGTACAGCGCCGACGTCATCCCCAGCATGGTGATGCGGTTGCGGCAGTAGCTCGTCTGGTCCCCGACCAGCGGCTCGCACGTCGCGCGCCGCTGGGCGACGCCGTCCTCGGCGTAGACGCTCGCCCAGACCCAGCCGGGCTCGTCCAGCGTGAAGTCGATGGTCCCGCCCGGCGTCAGGGCGGCCCCCTCGACGATCGTCCTGCCATTGGCCCGCACGTCGACGAGCCCGGCGCCGGGGGTGCCCGTCGCGCGGACCCGCAGCGGGGTCTTGGGCGGGACGGTGTCGCCGACCATGGCCTCGTACACGCCGTCGCGGTCGACATCGCCCTCCAGCAGCAGGACAGGCGCTCCCTCGGCGGGCGGCTGGAACGAGATGGACGTACGCCCCGCCTTCATCGCCTCGAGGACCCCGCGGGCGCTGCGCTCCTGCGCGAACACCCAGGTGGTCGGGTTGCCGACGCCCTGCACGGCGGCGGTCGACAGCCAGTGCGAGTCGCTGCCGCCGGTGGGCGTCACGTGCGCGCCGGTGTTGAGCCAGCACTCCCAGTAGCGGACCGAGTCGGCGTTGGACATGCCCGCCGGCAAGGGGAGCTGAAGGTGGTGGCCGACGTTCCACACCTCGACGGTGTCGACCGGCACGCGCAGGCCGTACGACCAGTGCATCGCGGGCAGCTTGCGGCAGTCGGTCAGCGGGACGGTCTCGTCCTCGGCGGGGTGGTTGGCCTGGAACAGGCCGCCGTCGGCGCGCAGCGCGTCCGCCATGGCGTTGATCGCGGCGTCGCTGCCGTCCCCACTCGGGTAGATCCGCTTCGCGCCGAGCATCTGCGCGTGACCGGCGATGGAGTTCTCGTACCCGGGCAGCCCGATGACGCCGGCCGACCCGAAACCGGGGTCCTGCACGGAGTCGAAGCCGCTGTCCTGCGGCGAGCTGTCGGAGTGGTGGTCGGTGAGCGCCAGGTAGTCGAGGCCGCGGGCGGCCGCCTCGGCGAACCGCTCGGTGGGGGAGCCGCCGGCCGTGTAGAAGTCCTCGGGACCGGTGTTGTCGTCGTCGGGGCCGCAGTACGCGTCGTGCGAGTAGCAGGTGTGCACGTGCAGGTCACCGGCGAGCCACTCGCCGACGGGCGCGGCCAGCCCGCGCTCGACCCACACGGGGGACGAGATGCCCACGACCTCGGTGCCGTCGGTGACGCGCAGGAAGTAGTACTTCTCAGCCCCTGACGTCGGCACGGTCACGGTCATCGCGTCGGTGCCGGTCGCGACGACGCGGCCGCCGCTGGTGACGACCTGCAGGGTCAGGCCGGAGTGGCCGGTTCGGGTGCCGGTCGCCGCGATGGTCAGCGGTGCGCCGACCTGGCGAGCGAGCCGGCTGCCCATGACGGCACCGTCGACGGTGAAGCCGAGCCGGGTGTCGGGGCGGCGCACGGCGTAGAAGCGCCGGGCCTGCATCGCCTCCTGCAGCGCAGACTCGGACCGGTCCCGGCTGAGGATCACCGTCTTCGCCCACGTGGGGCCGCCCCAGTCGTCGGTGCGGCGGTGCCCGAGGTCCTCGGCGCCGACGGCACCGACGTGCCAGCCCTTGTCGAGGATGCGGCTGAAGTGCTGGCCGTACTGGTCGTCGTCGTTGTAGACCTCCGCGGCGACCATCTGACGGTCGGCCGAGCTGACGTACGCGAAGTCGTTCCAGTTGACGCCGGGGTCGCTGCCGCCGACGACCTGCAGCTTCTTCGCGTCCGGGTGGTTGAAGACCGCGAGCCCGTCGAGGCCACCGCCCGCCTCGGGGCGGCGCGTCAGCCAGCTGTAGAAGGTGTCCATGCTGGCGTATCCGCCGTCGATCTTGGCGTTGGTCTTGTTGCGCGAGAAGTAGACGCTGATGTGCCCGAAGCGGTCACTGGTCCACTCGAAGCCGCGACCGGCGGTGAAAGAGGCATCGGTCGCCGCCTTGGCGTAGGCCTCGGTGGCGTCCCACTTGGTGAACGACTTCACCGGGTCCGGGTCCGCCAACAGGCAGTCGGAGACGCCGGGGCCGGCGCACGTGTCGTTCGCCGCGATGGGCGCGTCGAGGGTGTCGGAGTGGTCGCCGCTCAGGAGGAAGTCGTTGCCGAGCTTCTTCGCCGACGCGTAGTACGTCGCCGGTGTGGAGCCGGCCCAGCCGTCGGAGTAGCCGCTGTGCTCGTGCAGCGGGCCGACAAGTGCGACGTAGCCCGCGGGCACCAGCGGCGCGCCCGTGTCCGCGTGCGACGACGTCGCGAACGGGGTGGCGGCGACGGCGAGGACGGCGGCGCAGGCGAGCCAGCGACGAGCCAGGGGCACGGGGGTTCTCCTAGGTCCGGGCGACGACGCTGTCGGCCCACGTGTGGATGTTCGACGCAGCGACGTCCGCCACCTGCGCGGCCGACAGGCCCTCTACCCGCTCGATCTCCGCAAAGGTGGCGTCCGGGATCAGCTCGGCGATCCGCCGCGCGGTCGCGATCGGGTGGATCACCGGGTCGCCGTCCCAACCGATGACGTGCGTCGGGACGTCGAAGCGGGGGAGGGCGGCCGGGTCGACGACCTGCTGGTCCGCGATGTGCCGCATGGCGACCTTGAGGGAGCCCAGGTCGTGCGTGCGCATCGCGGCGACGAGGTGCGGGTCCGCGCGCGGATCGTCGGGCGCGAACCCGGTGCAGAGCTCGATCAGCCCGTCCATGCCCTTGCGCGCGCCGCGCCACATGGCGAGCCTGAGCAGCGCGAACTGCAGGCGGCGCGGGCGCGCGAGCGCGTTGCCGCCGGGGGCGATGAGCAGCATCCCCCGGGCGCGGCCGGGGTGCTCGGCCTCGTGCCGCAGGATCGTGTTGGCGCCGTGGCTGCCGCCGACGAGGAGAGGTCGGGTGAACCCGACCTCGTCGAGCACCGTCGACAGGTCGCGCGCGATCCGTGCGTACCCGTAGCGGCCGCGGTCGGTCAGCGGGGTGGACCGCCCGTGGCCGCGGGTCGAGTAGTGCAGCACCCGGAACCGGTCGGACAGCCGCTCCACGACGGGCCGGCCGTCCTCGAGGCTGCCGGTCAGGCCGTGCAGCCAGACGAGCTCCGGGCCGCTGCCGACCACCTCGACCTCGAGCTCGACGTCGGGCTCCACCCGGACCCTCACGCCACCGCCTCGGCGACGCGGTCCCACGCCGCCGCAAGGCCCCAGGCGGCTGCGGACTTGGCGCCGGCGGGAGCGGCCGACGCCTCCACGAGGCGGTCCGGCAGGGCCCCAGCCACGGCCTGCACCAGCCCCGGGTGGCGCCGCGAGAGGCCACCGGCGACCACGACGAGAGCTGCGGTCGCCAGGGGCTCGTCGCGGACGGCGGTGGCGATGGCCGTCGCGACGTCCTCGTACCGCGTCACCGGGTCGGGGAGCGCCCAGCCGCCGGCGACCGTCTCGAGACAGCCGGTCCGGCCGCAGGGGCAGCTGCGGTCGCCGAAGCTGCCGCCGTGACCGAGCAGGTTGGCGCCGGTGATGACGCCGTCCGCGATGGTGGCGCCGCCGACCCCGGTGCCGAGGCCCACATAGGTGAGGTCGGTGCCGCCGCGCAGCGCGGACTCGCCGAGGGCGGCCGCCTCCGCGTCGTTCAGGACGAGGCCCGCCGGACCGGCGAGGCCGAGCTGCTCGGCGGGGTCGACGTCGTACCAGCCGAGGTTGGACGCGGCCAGGACGCGGCTGCCGGTGATGAGGCCGGGTACGGCGATCAGCAAGGCGGCCCCGGCCGGCCGGTGCGCGCCTGGCAGGACCTCGGCAGCCGGCCCGTCGAGCAGCACCGTCTGGATGCCGCCGCCCCCGACCTCGACGCACGCGAGGAGCGGGCGTGGCGAGGGGGACATGCCGCGGCTCCGAAGTCAGCAGGGGGTTTGCAGGAGGAGTTTGCAAATTCTCGTGCGTGCTGTCAAGGTCTTCAGTCGACACGAGGGGAGATCTGGTGCTGGCGTTGCGCGGCGGCCGCGTGCTGACGGCCGGCGGCTGGTCGAGCGCCGACCTCGTCGTGGACGGCTCCTCCATCATCGCCACCGCCACTTCCGGTGCCGAGGTGCTGGACATCTCCGGCTGCGTCGTCGCGCCCGGCTTCGTCGACCTGCACGTGCACGCGGCGGCGGGCACGCCCGTCCAGGGGGAGCGGGCCGACCTCGCTGCGGTCGCCGTTGCCCTCGCGCGCGGCGGGGTGACCTCGTTCCTCGCCACCGCGGTGTCGGCGCCGCTGGACGAGCTGCGCAGCCTCGTGCGCACCCCGGCGCCGACGGCGGGCGCCCGCTGCCTCGGCGTCCACCTCGAGGGGCCGTGGCTGTCGAGCTCCTCCGCTGGCGCGCAGCCGGTGCAGCACCTGCGGCCGGCCGACGTGTCGGAGGCGCTGTCGCTGGTCACCGCCGGACCGGTGCGCGTGGTGACGGTGGCACCCGAGCTGCCCGGCGCGCTCGACCTGGTGCGTGCGCTGACCTCGCGAGGCGTACGCGTCTCGCTCGGCCACTCCGCCGGCTCGTACGCCGACGCCGTCGCAGCCGTGCGCGCGGGAGCCGGCGGGGTGACGCACTGCTTCAACGCCATGACGACCCTCACCGGACGGGAACCCGGGCTCGTCGGTGCCGCGCTGACAGAGCCCGGCCTGCTGGTCGAGGTCATCGCCGACGGCGTGCACGTCCACCCGGCGTCCGTGCGGGCGCTGCACGCGGCCCGCGGCCCGGCCGGCGTGGCGTTCGTCAGCGACTGCGTGGACGGCTGCGCGCCGGCCGGGGTCCTCGTCCGCGACGGCGACGTGCTGCGCCTGCCGGACGGGACCCTGGCCGGCTCCGCCCTCGGCCTGGCCGAGGCCGTGCGCAACGCCGTCGGCTGGGGGATCTCGCTGGAGGACGCGCTGACGATGGCCTCTCTGACGCCCGCCCGCTCGCTCGGTCTGGACGTGTCGCTGGTACCCGGGCGACGGGCCGACGTCGTGGTGCTCGACGAGGACCTGCGGGTGCGGCACGTACTCGTCGCGGGCGTCCTGCAGTGACCCCGGACGTCGTCGCGACCGCGCGCGGCCGGATCGAGGTCGCCGAGGTCGGGGCGGGCCCGGCTGTGCTGGTCGTGCACGGCACGCCCGGCGACTGGCAGCAGGCGCGGACGCTGGCCGAGGACCTGGCCGACCGGCACCGGGTGCTGCTTCCGTCGCGGCCGGGGTACGGTCGGACGCCCCTGACGACCGGGCGTACGCCGCGCGAGCAGGCAGAGGCGTACGGAGCGCTGCTGGACGAGCTCGGGATCGGCACGAGCGCGGTGGTCGGGATCAGCGGCGGTGGCCCGTCCGCGCGGTCGTTCGCCGCGCACCTGCGGTCCCGCTGCTCGCAGCTGGTCCTGTGCTGCGCGGTGGCCGAGCACCTGGTGACGGTGCCGACGGCGACCCGCCTGCTGGGCTCGGTGCCTGCTGTCTGGGCGGTCGGCGCGCGGGTGGCCGCCGTCCGCACCTCCCGACGGCTGCGGGACCGGGAGGCGGCGCACGTCCAGGCGCACACCGGCCTCGGACCGGCGGAGCTCGCGCTGGCGAACGACGACCCGCGGGTGGGGGCCGACCTGCTCGCGTTCTCCCGGTCGCGGCTGCGGACGATGACCTCTGTGACCGGCCTGCGCAACGACTTCAGGCAGTTCCACGCCGCCGCCGAGGACGAGTGGCCAGCCGGCCCGGACGTCCCGACCCTGGTGCTGCACGGCGATCACGACGAGGTCGTGCCGCTGACGCACGGCGAGTGGGCGCGCGACAGCATCCCCGGCGCCGTCCTCGAGGTGCAGCAGGGCGCGGGGCACGGGTTCGTGCTGTCGATGCGGCGCCAGGTGTCGCCGCGCATCGCCGAGTTCCTGGCCGCCGCGTGACCAGCTGGCACGGCGTCCTGGAGGGGTTCTACGGCCCCCCGTACGAGGACGCGGCGCGGCTGGACCTGGTCCACTGGCTCGGCACCGTCGGTGGCCGGGACTACGTGTACGCGCCGAAGGACGACGAGTACCAGCGCGCGCAGTGGCGGCTGCCGTACCCGCCGGACCGGCTCGCCCACTTCGCCGACCTGCTGGCGGCGGGGCAGGCGGCGGGCGTCCGGGTCGGCTTCGTCATCTCGCCCGGGCTCGACTGGGCCGCAGGCGACGCGGCCCCGCTGGTCGCCAAGCTGCGCGCGTTCTACGACCTCGGTGCGCGCGTGCTCGGCGTCGCCTTCGACGACGTGCCGGCCGGCGGGGCAGAGCTGGGCGCCCGGCACGGCGAAGCGGTCGCGGCCGCGGTCGCAGCCCTGCCGGACGACGTCACCTGGGCCACGTGCCCCGTCGACTACGCGACCGACCGGGTGACCGCGTACCTGCGGGCGTTCTGCGACGCGCTCCCGCCCGGGCTCGACCTGTTCTGGACCGGGCCGTCGGTGCTGTCGGCGGACGTGCCCGCCGCGCTGGCGCAGGACCTCGCGCAGCAGCTGGGGCGGCGCCTCGTCTTCGCCGACAACTTCCCGGTCTCGGACGGCCCGATGGCCGGCGTGCTGCACCTAGGGCCGTACCCCGCCCGCGAGCCGGCCCTGGTCGACGCGGTCGGCGGGCTGCTGCTTAACCTCGGGCCGCTGCCGCTCGCCAGCCGGCTGCCCGCCGCGGCCGGGCTGCGGTGGTGGTCGGCGCCGAGCCTCGACCGGGTCGCAGTCTGGGAGGCGGAGGCCGCCGCTGTGCCGGGCATCGAGCCGCTCACGAGGGCGTGCCGCTCCTGGCTGACCGAGCCCGGGCCGGACCCTGGGCTGCTCGCGTGGGCCCGCGCGGCGCTGGACGGCGACGGCCGGCTCGAGGCGTACTTCACCGCCGGCTGCCGCGACCAGCTGGCCGACGATCTCGCCGTCGAGCTGGCGCCGTGGCTGGAGGCGTGGGAGTGGCACGCGATGGCGGTCCCGATCGCGCTCGCGGCGTACCGGGAGCCGAGCGGTCCGGGCGGGGCGTTCACCGTCGCGGAGGTGTGGCGGCGCGGGCTGGCCATGGAGCGCCAGCTGTTCGGCATCCGATACGCGTACTACCCGCTGACGACGCGCCACGGCGACGCGGAGCGTGCCGACGCCGGCGGGCTCGTGCGTGGGGAGACGCTGCTCGACACGTTGTGCCGCGAGGCGCTGGAACGACTGACGGGAGATCCGGGATGACGGTGCTCGAGGCGAGGGACGTCGCCGTCTCCTTCGGCGGCGTAAAGGCGCTGCAGGGCGTGGACCTGCGGGTCGACGCGGGCGAGATCGTCGGCATCATCGGCGCGAACGGCGCCGGCAAGACGACGCTGTTCGACTGCCTGACCGGCATCACGTCGTGCAGCGGGACGATCGTCCTCGACGGCGCGGACGTGACGGCCGCGCCGGTGCACGAGCGGGCGCGCGCCGGCCTCGGCCGGAGCTTCCAGGACGCCCGTCTTTTCCACTCCATGACCGTGCTGGACACGCTGCGCACGGCGAGCGAACGGCACCGCCCGAAGGGCTCGTCGCTGCTGGGGACGCTGGTCGGCGGCGCGGCTTCTCGGCAGGGCGAGGCGGCCGCGACGAAGCGGGCGGAGGAGCTGGTCGAGGTCTTCGGGCTCGGCGGCTACCGCGACAAGCTGGTGGGGGAGCTGTCGACGGGTACCCGCCGGATCATCGACCTCGCCTGCCTGCTGATCCAGCGGCCGAAGGTGGTGCTGCTCGACGAGCCGTCGTCGGGCATTGCCCAGCGGGAGACGGAGGCGCTCGCCCCGCTGCTGCTGCGGGTCCGCGACGAGCTCGGCTGTGGGCTCGTCCTCATCGAGCACGACATGCCGCTGGTGCTCTCGCTGGCGACGCGCCTGTACGCGCTGGAGACGGGTCGGGTCATCGCCGAAGGCGCGCCCGATGACGTCGTACGGGATCCCGCCGTCGTGCGCTCGTACCTGGGCGACGACCCGGACGCCATCAACCGGTCCGGCTGAGCTCAGGCGGCCAGGGCGAACCGCTGGGACAGCACCAGGCCGGCGGCGCCGAGGAGGCCGGCGTCCCGGTCGAGCGAGGAGAGCAGGACCTCGACCTGGTCGCGCACGTGCGGCAGGGTGCGCTCGCGCAGCTTCGCCGCGATCAGCGCGCGCAGCGGCTCGCCCCCGCCGAGGACGTCGCCGTGCAGCACCAGCCGCTCCGGCGCGAGCAGGTGCACCAGCGTGGCCAGCCCGGCCGCGAGGTTGTCGGCGTAGCGCTCGAGCAGCTGGCGGGCCTTGGGCGAGTCCAGCGCGGCCAGCGCGGCCGCGTCCATCGCGTCGGCGCCGGGCAGTCGCAGCCGGCGTGCCTCGGCACGCAGCCACCGCAGCGTCGCCACGGTCTCCCAGCAGCCGGTCAGGCCGCAGTGGCACGCGGCGCCGTCGAGCTGGACGACTGTGTGGCCGAGCTCGCCGGTCGCTCCCTGCGCGCCGCGGAACAGCTCGCCGCCGAAGACGAGCCCGACGCCGAGCCCGGTGCCGGTCTGGACGGCGGCGAAGGTCTGGACGCCGCGGCCGTCACCGAACCACTTCTCGGCCAACGCCTGCGCCCGCGCGTCGTTGTCGATGAGCACCGGCAGCCGGTGTG
>JAODNS010000310.1 GCA_025465145.1 Frankiales bacterium | reverse complement strand
GCCGGTCTGCTCCTGGAGCTGCCATGCAGCCTCGAGGATGCGAACGGCTCCCACACCCATCACGGCAGCGGCCGAGGCGGGCTGCGACCAGGACTCGGCGACGGAGGTGCTTCCCGCCAGGTTGTAGACGTCGTCCGGTGCGACCTCGGCAACCACCCGCTCTACGGCGCCCGGTTCTTCGAGGTCCGCCACGTGCAGCTGCACCGCCGCCGGCACATGGAGCGGGTGCGGCTCGGCAGGTGGGCGGCGCAACGTGCCGTGCACCTCGAGCCCGCGACCCAGCAGCAGCTCGGCGAGGTAGCTGCCGTCCTGCCCTGCCACTCCGGTGATGAGCGCTCTGCGCGGCTGGTCATGCACCCAAGGCACGGTAGACGTCCACGTGGACATCAGCGCACCGTGCCCAGCTGAACTGGGCGACCTGGCTCAGGCCGAGCTGCGCGATCTCGGCGGCTCGATCGAGACCCTCGTTGATGCCGCGTGCGATGTCGTCTACGTCTTCAGGGTCGAACAGCACGCCTGCGTCTCCCACGACATCGGGAAGCGACCCGGCTCGTGCGGCAGCGACCGGACACCCCGAGGCCATTGCCTCCACGACAGGCAGGCCGAAGCCCTCGTAGCGACTGGGGAACACCATGAGCGCCGCGGTGCCGTACAGGTCGACCAGCTCCTTGCGCGTGACCTGGCCGCGCACCTGAACGCCGTCGGGTGGCTCGGGCAGCTCGTCCGCAATGGCGCCCGTCAGCACCAGCTGGAGGTTCGGGCGCCCGGCGCGCACGGCTGCGAATGCGCGGAACAAGCGGTCGTGGTTCTTGTGCGGCCACCCTCGCGCCGGGTAGAGCAGGAACTGCTGACGGGACGCGGGAGAGCTGGAGCGGAACTCCTCCAGGCGAACGCCCAGTGGCGCGACGTGGACCGTGTCCGCGGCCAGACCGAGCGTCGCCACGATCCGGGCCTTGCAGAACTCGCTGATGGTGATCACGGCGGCGGCCCGCTTGGCGGCACCGTCGTAGGCCCAAGACCGGTACAGGCGCTCCGCCCGAGAGAACAGCTGTGGCAGATCCAGGTGCTGGACGTCCAGAAGGGTGACGACGTCCTGCTGCCGCTCCTGCGGCGGTGGGAGTCGCATGGTGAACGGGAAGTGGAGCACGGCGCTGTCCCTGACGTGGTCGCTGAGAGCCCTGCGATGCAGCAGCCCCGTTGCCAGCCCCCGCACGCGGTCCCGCGTGGACGAGCCCGTGGGGTACTCCGTCGCGACCACCTCGCGCAGTCCTCCCTCGGAGAAGCCGGACGCGACCGGCGGCAGCAGCAGGCTGACGTCTATCGGCCGGTCGGCGAGCTCGCGCACCAGCTCGCGGGCGTAGACCTCACTGCCGCCCATGCCGCCGGGGACCAAGTTGAGCATGCTGAGGGTGACACCTGACGTGCCGGTCACCGAGGTTCGTCGCCGTGGCTCGGGTCGTTCTGTGCCCGCTCCACCCGCTCCAGCTCGAGACGCAGTAGCGCCACCTCCTCCGCCAGCGTCCGGGTCTCCTCCTCCGTCACGCCCGACTCGTAGCTCAGCTGCATGATCACCGCGAGCATCGTCAGGATCGCGACGAAGAACAGGAAGTTGGCCGGCGTCTGCACGCCGGCTGCGCTGCTGAGAACTTCGAGCAGTCGCGGCGCGGCAGCGAAGGCGAGCGACACCAGGGACAGCCCGAGCCAGAGAACGGCGTACTTGCCGCGCAGGTGTCGCCGGCGCAGCAGCTCGACGACGAGGCTGACGACGGCGATTGCGGCAGCTACCCCCAGGATGTACGCGCTGTGCGTCACAGCTGCTCCTCCTCGTAAGGCCATCTCCGGACGAGCGCCAGCAGCAGGGCAGCCGCTGCGCGGCCGAGGTACAGGCTCGCGGACAGGACGCCCTGGCTCGCTCGACCCGCCGACCGCGCGCGCATGGCGACGGGTACCTGCCCCACGGTCAGCCCCACGCGGCGCGCGATCACCAGCGACTCGACGGTGTCGCCGAGGTACTCCGCGGGGTAGTGCGTCGCGAAGACCCCGATGGCGCGCGGCCCGGCCGCTCGGAACCCCGATGTCGCATCGGTCATGCGCGTTACGACGATCAGGCTCATGGTCCGGGACAACACGCGCATCGCCCAGCCGCGCGGGCCAGTGACGCGGTAGTCGCCGACACCCGCGAACCGGGCCCCGATGACGATGTCGCTGTGGGTGAGCGCCTCTAGCAGCTGCGGGACGAAGGTCGGGTCGTGCTGACCGTCCGCGTCGATCTGCACGACGACGTCGTAACCGTGGCGCCGGGCATACCGGAAGCCCGTGCGCATGGCACCGCCGACGCCGAGGTTGTACGGCAGCCGCGCCACCTGCGCGCCGGCCGCCTTGGCGACCTCCGACGTTCGGTCCCAGGAGCCGTCATCGACAACCAGCACGTCGACACCCGCCATCGCCGCTCTCACCTCGGCGATGACGGTGGCCACCGACGCGGCTTCGTTCCACGCCGGGATCACGACGAGGACGCGCCTCAGCGCGGGAGTTGCCACGGCCGCAGAGGCTACTGAGCCTGGGCGGCTCACACTCGCCCCACGACCTGCAGGACCTTGAGCACCAGATCGCTCCCCCGCGTCTGCCGGTGCGCCGGGCCACCCAAGGCATACCGCGCGCGGCCGTTTGCCGACTCCTGCGCCGCCAGCAGCTCCTCGAGCTGCTGGAGCGCGTCGGGCCGCAGGTCGTGTGCGAACAGCCGCAGCAGCTCCCGGTCCTGACGGCTGTGCTTGCGCGGCCCGTCGGCGGACAGCTGCCGCCGCACGCGCCCCGCGAGCCTCGACGCCGGCCCGCTGCCCATGCCCACGGCATTGCCGGCGTGCTGTCGGTACTGCACCACCAGGTGGTCGTCGTACAGGACCGTGCCGCAGCCGGCGAGCACCAGGTACAGCCACGCGTCGTGCATGACGCAGCTGGTGGGCCAGCGACCTCGCACGAGCTCTCGAGCCTCGCGGTTGAGCACGACGGTGCAGCCGAGGGCGATGTTCTGCACCAGCGCGTTGGCGAACGATGGGCCGCGCACCGGCAGCTCGTGCGGGTACAGCGGCCGCAGCTGCTCGTCTGTCACGAGCACCCGGGCGCAGTAGAGGGCGGGTCCGGTGACGCCGGACAGCGCGGCGACAGCGCGCTGCAGCTTGTCCGGCGCCCACACGTCGTCCTGGTCGGCGAGGGCGAACAGGTCGGCGTCCGGAGCCACGTCGAGCAGCCGGAAGAACGCGTCCGGAACACCGAGGTTGTCGCCGAGCTCGACGTCGACGCGTAGGTCGTCGGCGTACGTGTGCAGGATCTGCGGCGTGCCGTCCGTCGAGCCGTCATCGCGGACGAGGAGCCGGAGCGGCTCCGTCTGGGCGAGGATGCTGTCGACCTGCTGCCGGAGGTACCGCTCGCCGTCGAACGTCGACATGAGCACCTGCACGGTCACAGCGTCTCCCCCACGTACAGCCGCTCGAGTCGCGCGACCATGCGGCGCGCGTCGAACTCCGGCAGGTGCGCCGTTGCCCTCTCGGCGAGGGTCCCCGGATCGGCGAGGACATCGGCTGTCGCCGCACGCAGTCCGTCGGCATTCCCGCGTCGGACGAGGCGGCCGGTGACGCCGTCCACCACCACATCGCGGACGCCATCCGCGTCGGTCGCGACGACCGGCACATTCGTCGCCATGGCCTGCAGCAGGGTTCGCGGCAGGCCCTCCCATCGGCTCGCGAGCACGAACACGTCCATCGCGTTGAGCAGCCTCGGCACGTCACGACGAAGTCCGGTCAGCACCACCTGGGCCGAGCCGCTCACAGCGCGCTCGACCGCTGGCCGAAGTGGGCCGTCGCCCACCAGCAGCAGCCGCCAGGACGGGTCGTCGAGGGCCAGCCGGGCGACGGCGTCGACGAGCACGTCGATCCCGTGCCACGCCTTGAGGGTGCCGAC
>JAODNS010000303.1 GCA_025465145.1 Frankiales bacterium | reverse complement strand
CGCGGAAGTGCTCGCCGATGGTGCGCGCCTCGTTGTACGTACGGGGCGTGAGCGTGGTGATGCGGTAGCTGTCCTCGTGCGCCGCGACGGGGGCCATGTGCACGCGCGGCGCGGTGTCGAGCGCCATGGACCCGCGGGTCGCCGGCGCGCCCGCGCCGACGAACTGGCGGCGCGGCACGCTGGCTGCTGCGGCGTCGGGACGGTAGGCGCGGGTGGGCGCCGGCTCGTCCTCGTAGCCGTAGTGGTCGTCGTCCGCGTACGCGCCGGAGCGCGTGTCCTCGTCATCCTCGACCAGGCCGAGGTAGAGGCCCAACTTGCGCATGGCGCCGGGCATGGCGAGCTCCTCGAGAGACGACGGGCGAGAACAACGAGCGGGTGCTGAACGAGTCCGGAGACTAGCGGGACAGGGGTGCCCGATGACCGAACAACGCCGTCCCGACACGCAGGGCATTTGCGCCGGCTTCCAGGGCCGCTTCGAGGTCGCCGCTCATCCCGGCGCTGACGGTGGTGGCGTACGGGTGCGTCTGCCGCAGCCGCTCGGCCACCGCGGCGAGCCGCGCGAACGCGGCAGCCGGGTCCTCCCCCAGGGGGGCGACGGCCATGACTCCGGCGAGGCGAAGCCCGTCGGCGCTCGCGGCCTCGTCGGCCAGGGCGGGCACGTCCGCCGCGAGCGCTCCCCCGCGTGACGGGTCGCCGTCGAGGCTGACCTGGACGAGGACGTCGACCGTGCGGTCGGCGCGGACGGCACCTCTCGACAGCGCGTCGACCAGGCCGGTCCGGTCGACGGAGTGCACGACGTCCGCGTACGACGTGACGCTGCGCGCCTTGTTGGTCTGCACGGCCCCCACGAAGTGCCACCGGACGCCGGTCACCGCAGCGACCTTCTCGGCCGCCTCACCGTCGCGGTTCTCGCCGAAGTCCGTCACGCCGAGGTCGCGCAGCGCGGCGACGTCGGACGCCGGCCACGTCTTGCTGACCGCGACCAGCCGCACCTCGTCGCGGGCACGGCCGGCGGCGGCGCAGGCGGCGGCCACCCGCTCCTCGACCGCGGCGAGGTTGGCCGCCAGCTCCTCGGTCCGCGTCACGGCAGCCAGGCGAGGCCGGCGTACCGACCGGTGGTGCCGCCGTCGCGGCGGTACGAGAACAGCCGGGGCTCCTCGGCCGAGCAGCCGGGCAGCCACTCGACCTGCGCGCCGTGCGCGACGAGCTGCGCGGCGACGCCGGCCGCGATGTCCAGCGACGGGGACCCGTCGCGGGCGACGCTGCGCGCCTCCGGCACGACCGCCGCCACCTCCTCACGCAGGGCGAGCGGGACCGGGTAGCAGCGCGGGCACACCGAGGGGCCGACCCGCGCGAGCACCTGCTGCGCGCCGAGGTCGCGCATCGCGTCGAGCAGCGCGCCGACGACGTCCAGGGCGAGCCCCTTGCGACCGGCGTGGGCGACGCCGACGACGCCGGCCGCCGCGTCGACCGCGAGCACGGGGGTGCAGTCGGCGACGAGCACGGCGAGCGCCACGCCGCGCTCGGTGCTGACCAGCGCGTCGGCGACGGGTACCGCGTCGTCCGGCCCGACCTGCGCGACCTCCCGGCCGTGCACCTGCTCCATCCACGCGATGCGCGGCACGTCAACCTCGGCGGCGAGGCGGCGACGGTTCTCGGCCACCGCGGCCGGGTCGTCGCCGACGTGCAGGGCGAGGTTGAGTGCGTCGTACGGGGTCGCGCTGACGCCGCCCGCCCGCGCCGTCACGGCGTACCCGGTTCCGGCGGTCAGCAGCACCCCCTCAGCCTGCCCCAGCTGGCCGGCACCGCGCGGAGTGCGGGCCGACAATCCGGACGAACCAGCCCTCAAGGCGACACGGCGCCGGGCCGATGCCTACGGCATGGTCGACCCGGAGCTGGTCCTCGAGCGGCTCTTCGCGCGCTACCGGTCAGCCCTCGCGGCGAACCGGTCGAGCGCCGCCGGCCGGAACCTCGCCACCGCCGAGGCGGTGCTGGAGGCGCGGGTCTGCCTCTACGAGCACCTCGTGGCGCACGGCCGGGACGCGCCGCGTGAGGTGCGCCACCAGCTGGCCTTCGACGCCCTGCTGCTCGAGCAGCCGCCGAGCGTGCTCGCCGGCTGACCCGCGAGCTACTTCATGAAGTCGGGCACGTCCAGGTCGTCCTCGAAGACCACCGTGCGGCGCGGGGCGGCCGGAGCTGCCGGCGCCGGCCGGAAGCGCGGCTGCTCCGCCGGGCTGGGGGTGAACTGCGGCGTCGACGTGGGCGTCTGCGCAGCCGCGGGCACCTGCTCGGGAGCCGGCCGGCGCGTCTCCACCCGGCGGACCGGTGACGGCACCCCCGCGTCGAAGCCGGCGGCGATGACGGTCACGCGCACCTCGTCGCCCAGCGCGTCGTCGATGACCGCGCCGAAGATGATGTTGGCCTCGGGGTGGGCCGCATCGGCCACCAGCTGAGCGGCCTCGTTGATCTCGAACAGCCCGAGGTCGGACCCGCCGGAGATCGACAGCAGCACGCCGCGCGCGCCCTCCATGCTCGCCTCGAGCAGCGGGCTGGAGATGGCCATCTCGGCGGCGACCACCGCGCGGTCGTCGCCGCGCGCGGAGCCGATGCCCATGAGCGCGCTGCCGGCCTCGTTCATCACCGACTTCACGTCCGCGAAGTCGAGGTTGATCAGGCCGGGCGTCGTGATGAGGTCGGTGATGCCGGAGACGCCGGACAGCAGCACGTGGTCGGCGCTCTTGAACGCGTCCATGACGCTGACCTGGCGGTCGCTGAGCGCGAGCAGCCGATCGTTCGGGATGACGATGAGGGTGTCGACCTCCGCGCGCAGCGCGTCGATGCCCTCCTCCGCCTGCCCGGCCCGGCGCTTGCCCTCGAAGGAGAACGGCCGGGTGACGACGCCGATCGTGAGCGCGCCGAGCGAGCGGGCCACCTGCGCCACGACGGGCGCGCCACCTGTACCGGTGCCGCCGCCCTCGCCCGCGGTGACGAAGACCATGTCGGCGCCCTTGAGCACCTCCTCGATCTCGTCGCGGTGATCCTCCGCCGCCTGCCGGCCGACCGCCGGCGCCGCGCCGGCGCCGAGGCCCCGGGTCAGCTCACGGCCGATGTCGAGCTTGACGTCGGCGTCGCTCATGAGCAGCGCCTGCGCGTCGGTGTTGATCGCGATGAACTCGACGCCCTTGAGTCCCACCTCGATCATCCGGTTGACGGCGTTCACGCCACCGCCGCCGATGCCGACCACCTTGATCACGGCCAGGTAGTTCTGCGGAGCTGCCACGGGTGTGAAGACCTCTCGGACGGAGCGGTGGTGGGCATGCGCGAGGCACCGGGGAAGCACCTGGACGGGCGGGCCGGACGACCCTCATCCTCATGTAGACGGT
The DNA here is from genome assembly GCA_025465145.1 of Frankiales bacterium. Lineage (GTDB taxonomy): Bacteria > Actinomycetota > Actinomycetes > Mycobacteriales > SCTD01 > RYN-124. Next base: position 3,860 of record JAODNS010000303.1, on the reverse strand, counting down.
TAGCATTATGTCAGCCTGAGGACGTGTCGGCAAGGTACGGGCGCCCGAACGACAGGGTCAACCAGCCGCGCGGCGTGTCGCGTCAGGAGCTGCTGCGCCGGACCCGCTTGTCGGCGTACATGCCCCGATCTGCCTGCGCCAGCAGGGCTACCGGCTCCTCCGCACCGCTGGCGGAGAACGCGGTGCCAATGCTCACCCCCACCTCGAGGTCGAGGTCTGCAACGGTCATCGGCGCCGCCAGCGCGACCTGCAGCCGACCGACCAAGGCCCGTACGCCCTCCTCGCGCGCACCCTCGACGAGGACCACGAACTCGTCCCCGCCGAGCCGCGCCACGGTGTCCGACGGGCGCACCGCGGCCTTCAGCCGGCCGGCGACGTGCCGCAGGACGCCGTCGCCCACGAGGTGGCCGTGCCGGTCGTTGATCGCCTTGAACCCGTCGAGGTCCAGGAACAGCAGCGCCGTCGTGTCGCCGGTGCGGGCGTCGCGGGCGAGGACGGCGCGCAGCCGCTCCTCGAGCAGGCTGCGGTTGGCCACCCCTGTCAAGGGGTCGCGGACGGCCCGCTCGCTCAGCACCGCCGTCAGGTCCCGGAGGTCCTGCTCGGCCCGCCGCCGCTCGGTGATGTCCTGCGCGCTGACGGCGAACCAGGCCGGCGCGCCGTCGCGGTCCGGGACCACCGTCACGCCATGCAGCACCCAGGTGACCCGGCCGTCCGGGGTGAGGTAGCGCTGCTCCGACTGCAGGGTGCTCTCCCGGCCGCTGAGCAGCAGCTCGACCCGGTCCCGCGAGCCCTGCTGTTCGTCCGGGTGCACCTGCGTCGGGAACGGGACGCCGACGAGGTCCTCCGGCGGCTGCCCCACCAGCTCGGCGTAGGTGCTGTTGACGCGGACGTAGCGGGTCGTCAGGTCGGCGAGCGCCAAGCCGATCCGGGCCTGCTCGAAGAAGGTCTCGAACACGTCCGGTGACGAGGCCAGCGCGGTCATCGTCGCGCGCGCCGCGTCGGCCCGGCCCGGGCTGACGGCCACGGCGTGGCCCGCGCGCGGGTACGGCTCCGGTGCGGTCATGAGGTGTTCCTGCCCGTTCAGGCGGTTGCGGACGCCTCAGCTGCGGGTGACGACGGCGGGCCGGCTCACATCGAAGATGCGTCCGGGCATGCGCAGCAGCGCGGTCGCCGCCCGCACTTTGAGCGTGGTGTCGCCGACGCCGCCCCAGAGCACCTCCCGGCCGTCGCGCAGGACGAGCGTCACGCTGGACGGGGACTCGGCGCGGACGATCCGCAGCGGCGTGCGCAGGTTGGCGGGCAGGTCGGCCAGCACCCGGAGCGCGGCGCGCGTCGTGGGGTCGGCGGGTCCCGGCTCGTGCACCTGCAGGCGGACCGTGCCCTGCGGCCGCGTCGCAGCAGGTGCGTACGGGAGCCCCGACCGGTCGACCAGCGTGACGCCGGTCTTGTCGATCACGACAGCGACCGGGGTGCGCTCGACGACCTGCAGGCGGAGGGTGGCGGGCCAGCCGCGGTGCACCCGGACGTCGGCGACCGGTCGCAGCGCGCGCACCCGGCGGGCGACCGCGTCGGTGTCGACCCGGGCGAGCGGCGTCCCGGTGGTGACGTCTGCGGCCGTCAGCACCTGGGCCTTCGTCAGCAGCGACGTGCCGCTGACGGACACCTTCTTCACCGCGAGCAGCGGCGAGGACAGCAGCAGCCAGCCCAGCAGCCCCAGCGGTACGAGGGCGAGGACGCCGATCCCGATCCGGAAGCCGATCCGCCGGCGACGGGCGGCGCGGGCGAGCTGCGCCCTGGCCGTCAGCCGCGGGATCGCGGGGACGACGCGGGTCACCGCTCCCCCAGGACCAGCAGCACCTCGGGCCCGACCTGCGTCACGTCGCCCGCGCCCAGCGTCAGCACCAGATCGCCCGGCTGAGCGCGGTCGGCGAGCAGCCGCGGGACCGCGGACCACGACGGCTCGAAGACGACGTGCTCGGGGGCGAGCGGCACGGCGGAGGCCACGAGCGCGCCGGTGACGCCCGGCACCGGGTCCTCGCGCGCGCCGTACACGTCCATGACGACAACCTCGTCCGCGAGGCCGAGCGCCCGACCGAACTCTTCCGCGAAGGCGGCGGTCCGGCTGTACATGTGCGGCTGGAAGGCGACGACGAGCCGGCCCGCGCCGACGACGTCGCGGGCGGCGACGAGCTGCGCGCGGACCTCGGTCGGGTGGTGCGCGTAGTCGTCGTAGACCCGCACGCCGGCTGCGGTGCCCTTGAGCTCCATCCGGCGGCGGACGCCGGTGTAGCCGCCGAGCCCTTCGACCAGCGCCTGCTCGGGCAGCCCGAGGCCGAGGCCGATGAGCAGTGCGGCGGCGGAGTTGAGCGCGATGTGCCGCCCCGGTACGGCGAGGTCGACGACCGGCAGGCGGCGGCCGCGCAGCACCGGCTCGTACCGGCTGGTCGAGCCGGCGGTGGTCAGGCCGTCGAGCCGCAGGTCTGCGTCGTCGCTCTCGCCGTAGCTGCGGACGTCGACATCGCGCGCCCTCGCGTGCTCGGCCAGCCGCCGCGTACCCGCGTCGTCCGCGCACATGACGACGAAGCCGCTGACCGTGCCGACGAATGCCTCGAAGGCGCGGTCGACCGACGCGGCGTCGCCGTAGTGGTCGAGGTGGTCGGCCTCGACGTTGGTGACGACGGCGGCGTGCGGCCGGTAGGCGAGGAAGGAGCCGTCGCTCTCGTCCGCCTCGACGATGAACAGGTCGCCCGAGCCGTGGTGGGCGTTGCTGCCGGCCTCGTTGAGGTCGCCGCCGATGGCGAAGGACGGGTCGACGCCGCAGTGGAAGGCGGCCACGGTGAGCATCGAGGTCGTGGTGGTCTTGCCGTGGGTGCCGGCGACCGCGACGCCGCGCCTGCCCTGCATGAGCTCGGCCAGCGCCTCGGCGCGCAGCAGCACCCGGGTGCCCGCGGCGCGGGCGGCCTGCAGCTCCGGGTTCGTCTCCTTGATGGCGCTGGAGACGACGACGGTGTCGACGCCCGTGACGTTCTCGGCCGCGTGCCCGATGTGGACGGTGGCGCCCAGGGCGCGCAGGGCGGCGACGCTGCGGGAGTCTTTCGCGTCGCTGCCCGTGACCGTCTCGCCGCGGGCGAGCAGGACGCGTGCGATGCCGCTCATGCCGGCGCCCCCGATGCCCACCAGGTGGACGGTCATCGACCGGCCGCCTCGAGGACGAGATGAGCGAGCGCGACGTCGGCCTCCCGGTGGCCGAGCACGGACGCGCGCGAGCCCATGTCGGCGAGCCGCTCCGGCGCGCCGAGGAGCGGGACGACGTGGTCGCGCACCCACGCCGCGTCGAGCGCCGCGTCATCGACGAGCAAGCCGCCACCGGCGTCGACGACCGGCCGCGCGTTCAGCGCCTGCTCGCCGTTGCCGATCGGCAGCGGGACGTAGACCGCCGGCAGGCCGACAGCCGCGAGCTCGGCGCAGGTCATCGCGCCGGCCCGGCAGAGGACGAGGTCGGCGGCGGCGTAGGCGTCGGCCATCCCGTCGACGTACGGCAGGACGTGGTGCGTCGGCGGCAGGCCGCTGGCGTCGAGCTGCTGCTTAGGCCCGGCGATCTGCAGCACCTGCACGCCGGCCGCAGCGAGGTCCGCAGCCGCGCCGACGACGGCCTCGTTGATGCGGCGGGCGCCCTGCGAGCCGCCGGTGACGAGCAGCACCGGACCCTCGCCGAGCCCGAAGGAGGCGCGCGCGGAGGCGCGGCGGGCGGACCGGTCGAGACCCGCGATCGCCTGGCGGAGCGGGATGCCGAGGACGCGGGCGTGCGGCAGCCCGCTGCCTTCGACCGCAGCGGCGACGTACGGAGTGAGCCGGGCGCC
>JAODNS010000275.1 GCA_025465145.1 Frankiales bacterium | reverse complement strand
CCGGGTGAGGTGCCCGCCCTCGTGCACAGCGGTGCTCAGGTCCAGCCCGAGCCGGGCCAGGTAGTCCCGGTAGTAGGCCCGCACGCCGTCGCCCTGCTCTCGCGACCCGATGACCCCGACCGTGAGGGTGTCGCCCTTCGGGAACACCCAGCCGTACGAGCCCGGCACCGGCCCCCAGTCGAGCAGCACATGCCCGTTCCAGCGCCGGTCCGGCGCCGGCAGCTCGGCCTCCATGCCGAGGTCGACCTGGTCGCAGCGCACGCCGACGTACCCGCCGGCCCGGCTCCCCGACCCGTCCGCGCCGACGACCGCCCGCGCGCGCACCAGGCCCTCGCGGGTCGTCAGCGTGACGACGCCGTCGGCCTCGTCGTACCCCTGGACCGTCACCCCGGTCCGCAGCTCGGCGCCGGCGTCGACGGCCAGCCGTACCAGCGCCTCGTCCAGCTCCGACCGCAGCACCATCGGCAGGAACGGCCCCGTCTCCCGGCTGAACCTGCGCCGCCCGTCGGACGTGAACGTCAGCCGCCCGACGCTGTCCCGCGTGAGCGCGTCGAGCTGCACGCCGGCCGCCAGCACCGCCGCCTGGGACGCGCCGATGAGGCCGCCGCCGCACCTCTTGTAGCGCGGGATCTGCTCGCGCTCGAGCAGCACGGTGGACGCTCCGGCCAGGGCGGCGGCACGGGCCGCGGCGGCACCCGCCGGACCGCCGCCGACCACGGCGACGTCGTAGGTCACAGCAGCGCGACGGGCACGTCGACGTACCGCGACCGCAGGTACTCGCCCAGCCCCTTCGCCTGTGGGTCGAACCGCGTCGACGACGCGACGCCCTCGCCGAGCAGGCCGTGCACGACGACGTTGACGGCGCGCAGGTTCGGCAGCGGGTGCACGTCGACGCGCAGCCCGTCCGCCTCCGGCAGCAGGGCGCGGAAGTGCTCCTCGGTCAGCCACGCCAGCAGCCACCCGGTGGCGTCGTCCGTGCGCGCCCAGAAGCCGACGTTGGCGTTGCCGCCCTTGTCGCCCGAGCGGGCTCCGACGACGGAGCCGAGCGGCACCCGCCGCGTCTCCCCGCCGGCCCAGACGGTCTCGTCGATGAACACGTCAGCGCCGGCGGGTGGCCGGCCGCCGGGGGTGTGCGGCACGACCTCGCGCCGGCCGTCGACGTGCACGACCACCTGCTCCACCTCGTCGGCAGCCACCAGCGCGGGCCAGTAGACGCCGTACGGCTGCGCCTCGCCGGGCGGGGAGGTGAGGGTGAAGCCGGGGTACGAGGCCAGGGCGAGTTCGACGGCGGCGCTGCTGAACGCCCGACCGACCTGGGCGGCGTCGTCGCCGCGTACGTGCACGCGCAGCAGCGCGGCGGCCTGCTCATTGGTCGGCGCGTCCGGCTGGTCCAGCCGCACCAGCACGTGCTGGAACGGGTGCGGGTACGCGTCGCGCAGCCCGGCCAGGGCCAGCTCGGCCTTGGCCGCCACGTCGAGCCCGGTCAGGACGAACTCCATCCGGTTGCGGAAGCCGCCGAGCATGTTCAGCGCCACCTTCACCTGGCCCGGCGGCGGTCCGCCGCGCGCGCCGCTGATGCGCACGCGGTCGGGGCCGTCCTGCTCCAGCGCGAGGGTGTCGAAGCGGGTCGTGACGTCGGGGCCGAGGTAGGCCGGCCCGGCGATCTCGTACAGGAGCTGGGCCGTGACGGTGCCCACGGTGACGGCGCCGCCGGTGCCCGGGTGCTTGGTGATGACGCAGGAGCCGTCCTCGGCCAGCTCGGCGAGCGGGAAGCCCGGGTGCACCGGCTGCGCCACCTCCGCGCGGACGAAGGCGTAGTTGCCGCCGGTCGCCTGCGTGCCGCACTCGAGCACGTGCCCGGCGACGACCGCGCCGGCGAGGCGGTCCCAGTCGTCGCGCGCCCAGCCGAAGTGCGCGGCGGCGGGACCGACCACCAGCGAGGCGTCGGTGACCCGGCCGGTGACGACGACCTGAGCGCCGGACGTGAGGGCGCTGCAGATGCCCCAGGCGCCGAGGTACGCGTTGGCGGTCAGGGGCGCGCCGCTCAGGGGCGCGCCGGTGTCCAGGTTCGGCAGGTCGAGCTCGGCGACGCGGGGAAGCAGGTCGTCCCCCTCCACGTGCGCCACCGGGAGCGGCACCCCGAGCCGCTCGGCGAGCGCGCGTACCGCATCCGCGCAGGCCGCCGGGGCGAGACCGCCGGCGTTGACGACCACCTTGGTGCCGCGGTCACCGATCTCGCCGAGGACCTCCTCGAGCTGACGCAGGAAGGTCGTCGCGTACCCTTTGTCCGGGTTCTTCGCGCGGCTGCCGAACAGGATCAGCATCGTGAGCTCGGCGAGGTAGTCGCCGGTCACGACGTCGACCGGACCGCCCGTGACGACCTCACGCAGGGCGCTGGCACGGTCCCCGTAGAAGCCCGAGCAGTTGGCGATCCGCAACGTCTGCACGACCCGATCGTTGCACCAGCCGGGGGAGCGGGAGAGGAGGAGCACGTGCACGTACGAGCCCGGCTCGTCGCTGCCCTGCTCGCGGTCACCGCCGGCGCCGGCACGACCGCCGCTGTCGTCGGCCTGCCGCAGCCCCGGCAGGCCGCACCCGCTCCCGTCGCGGCTCCGGTCGTGCCGGCCGCCACGCAGCAGCAGCCGTCCCCGCTGGCGCAGGCGAGCCGCTCGCGCACCGTCCCCGTCGTGCGGCCGCTGACGACCCTGCGGACACCCGACCTGCTGGTGACGCCGACCCGCCCGCTGACCCCGCCGCAGCTGACCGCCCTGCGCGGGATCCGGCGGATGTCCGGGCTGACCGTGCTCGACGTCGGCACCGTCCGCCTCGGTGGCCGCGATGTGCGGCTCGCCGGGGTCGACCCGTCGCAGCTCCGCCAGTTCACGCCTCGCGAGACGGCCGCGTCCGATCCGCTGTGGCAGGCGGTCGCGCGTGGCGAGCTCGCGGTGACGTACGGCCTCGCGCACAGCCGCAAGCTCACCCTCGGCGGCACGACGCGCGTCGCCGGGCAGCCGCTGCGGATCGGCGCCGTCGCCGTCTACGGAGTCCCGGGCGTCGACGTCGTGACCAGCCGGGCGACGGCGCGGCGGCTCGGCGTCGAGCCGGGTACGGCCGTGCTGCTGAGCGCGCCGACCCGCGGCATCTCCGCGCTGCGCCGGGCCGTGCGGGAGGTCGTCGGCGACGGGGCGGACGTCGACGTGCTGCGGCCGGTAGAGGTGGAGGCGTACCGCGGCAAGCCGCGCACCTACCGCGAGCTGTACATCGCGAGCGCCCGGTACTGCCCCGGGCTGCGCTGGCAGGTCCTCGCTGCCATCGGCGAGGTGGAGAGCGGCCACGGCCGGAACATGGGGCCGTCCAGCGCCGGTGCACTCGGCCCGATGCAGTTCCTGCCGAGCACGTGGGCGTTCTCCGGCGTCGACGGGGACGGCGACGGCAAGGCCGACATCATGAACCCGTTCGACGCGGTGCCCGCCGCCGCGCTGTACCTGTGCCGGGCCGGCGCCGCCAACGGCGAGCAGGGGCTGTACGACGCGGTGTTCAGCTACAACCACGCCGACTGGTACGTGAAGAAGGTCCTCGACCTCGCGGCCCGCTACCGCTGAACGAGCAGCTCCTTCAGCTCCGGCCGGGCCTCGACGCGAGCACGCACGGTCTCGGCCGCCGCGCGGACCACCTTCGGGCCCTTCAGCATGCGCATCGGGTTGAGCCCCATCGCCGCGATGTCCTGCGGTGAGGGCTGGAACACGACCACCTGCGCGCCCTTGCGGCGCAGCATCCGCACCTCCCGGGCGAGGTACCGCCGCACCGCCAGCCGCACGAGGGCGTCGGGGGTACGGGTGCCGCGTCCGGGCGCGAACGACATCGGCGAGGAGATGACGACCAGCTCCGGGCCGTCGCGCAGCACCACGTCGGCGTTGGTGGGGGAGTGGCCGCCGCCGTCGACGTAGGCGTTGCCGTCGACGTACACCGGCGTGAAGTACCCCGGGATCGCGCACGACGCGGCGACGGCGGTGCCGACGTCGGTGACCGGCGCGCTGGGCGAGCCGAAGACGACGCGGCGGGCGTCACGAGCGCGGACGGCGCAGATGCGCAGGCCGTCGCCCGGCCAGTCCTGGCCGTGCAGCTGCGCGATGCCGTGCCGGATGCCGTCCGTGGTCGTACGACCGGCCGGCAGCAGGCCGGAGACGACCGCACCGGGCCGTACCGCCCAAGGCCGCCGGGCGGCGGCCATGAGCGCGCCGGCGGCGAGCGGCCGTCGGCCCGCCGCAGGTGCGGCCTCCTGCGCCAGCGCGGGGACGGGACGCTTCGCCTGCAGGCGCTTGCGCCCCTCAGGCGACAGCGCGCCGCCGTCGAGCATGGCGGCCTGGTCGGCGGCGGAGAAGTCCGCCGCCAGCGCGGCCGCGACCAGCGAGCCGGCTGAGGTGCCGACGACGACGTCCGACGTGCGGCCGTCGAAGCCGGTCGTGTCGGCGAGGGCCGTCAGGACCCCGAGGTGGAAGGCCTGCCCGGTGAGGCCGCCGGCGCCGAGGACAAGGGCGGTGCGCATCCGCCCATCGTCTCAGCAGCCGGTGGTCGTCGTTGCGGCCTGGTCCAGCGTTCCGTCGTACAGCACCTCGGCGCAGGTCGGGGCGGTGCCGCGCAGGATCCGGGTGAGAGCGGCGAAGCCGGCCAGCCCGACGTCGTGGGTGGTGCTGGTCTCGCTGGCGTGACCGGCGAAGGGCGAGTCGTGCGGGACGGGCGCGTAGCCGTCGATCGTGGTGCCGGCCTCGCTCTTCCCGGAGTGGGTGACGGCGGAGTACATGTCCACCGGCACGCCGTGCGCGCGCAGCAGCGCCTGCAGTTGGCGGCTCTCGTCGTGCGTGACCAGGCCGTCGACGACGCCGTGTGCGATCGCGACGCCCTTGATGCCGCTGGCGACGATGTCCTGCGTCCGGTTCACGACCGTGCGCTCGAGGTAGACCGACGGCTTGTCCTCGAAGGTCCCGCCCATCTCCTTCTCGATGTCAGCGGTCGCGTTCGCGGCGAAGGTGTTGACCGGCGCGAGGCGGCGAGCGCCCTGATAGGTCTCGGTCACGTTGACGGCCGGCTCGACGGCCACCCAGTAGTCGAACAGCGGCTTGCCGCGGCTGTCCTTGGGCTTGCTCGCGACCACCAGGCCGCTCGTGTTGCCGCCCATGCTGACGCCGTAGACGACGTTGGTCCCCTTGTGGCCGCAAGCCCTGTCGAACAGCTGCACCGCGGCGATCGAGTCCTCCGCGCCCTCGGCGACCTGCCACCCGCGGCTGGACGGCAGCTTGCCGTCCTTCCCGGGGGTGTCGACCTGGCCGCGGTAGTTCGGCGCCACCGCGATGACGCCGAGGTCCTTCGCGGTGCGCTTGATGTGCTCGGCCCAGCTGTGCATCGTGTGGCCGTAGCCGTGGGCGAAGACGACGACCCCCTTGGGCGCCCCGGCCGGCAGCGCGTACAGCGCTGTCGCGGTCTGGCCGGCGACCGGGTAGCTGAGCGTCTGCACGACTGACGGGTCGCCGGTGCAGCCGCGCGCGGACTCCTTCTGGAAGCCGTACGCGTGGCCGTGGCCGGAGCCAGGGGTGGCGAGGGACGGCAGCGCGGTCGCGGCGGCGAGGCCGACGACAGCGGTGGCGAGGACGAGGCGCACGGGCACGGGGCACTCCGGGGGTTGCTGGGTTGCCCGGGTACTTCGCTATCGGCCGGTAGATCCCTGCTGCAACAGCCGAAGTCAGGGGACGAGCACGACCTTTCCGACAGTTCCCCGGTCACCGAGCCGGGCCAGTGCGGCGGGCGCGTCGGCCATCGGCAGCTCGGCTCCTACCAGCGGGTCGACGAGGCCCTGCTCCCACAGCTCGACCAACGCGGCGTGCGTCGTCGGGATGACGGTCGGGTCGTACTGCCGGTAGAGCCCCCAGTGCAGCCCGACGATCGAGTAGTTCTTGACCAGCGCGTGGTTCGTGGGGGCGTCAGCAATCCGGCCGCCGGCGAACCCGACCACGACGATGCGGCCCTCGAAGGCGATGCACTTGCGGCTCTTGTCGAACACGTCGCCGCCGACGGAGTCGTAGATGACGTCCGCGCCGCGGCCTTCGGTCACGTCCTTGACGACGGCCACGAAGTCCTCGGTGTTGTAGTCGATGACGACGTCCGCACCGAGGTCCTTGCAGACCTGCACCTTGTCGGGTCCGCCGGCGGTCGCGATGACCCGCGCGCCGGCCGCCTTGCCCAGCTGGATCGCGGCCGTGCCGACGCCACCGGCGCCGGCGTGGACGAGCAGCGTCTCGCCCGCCTTCAGCTGGCCGCGCCGGTGCAGCCCGACGTAGCCGGTCTGGTATGTGATGAGCAGGCTCGCGGCCTTGGCGGCCGGCATCGCGTCGGGCACCGGC
>JAODNS010000272.1 GCA_025465145.1 Frankiales bacterium | reverse complement strand
GGGACCCGCGGCTACTGCGCCCGGCGCAGCTGCGGCCGGGTCGCCTCGACCAGCGCCCGCTCCGCCTCGCTGCGTTCCTCGGCCCGCCGTACCGCGTGCGCCGCGGCGACCAGCGCGTTGCGCCGGGCGGCGGCGTTCAGCCCGAGCCAGTCGCTGCGGAGCAGCTGCGTCAGGTCCATGGCGCTGCCGTTTCGCCCTCGGGGCGCCGACCTCCTGCTGCCCTGCGGGTGATGCGCACCTCACCCGCTACCGTGCACGCATGGCACGCAACCGCAGCAGCGACCTGCCCCTGATCGTGGGCTCCCTGGTGGCCCTGCTCGTGTTCGGCGCGATCACCTACGGCGCCGTCGACGCGGCGACCGTGGACGAGACGTTCGACACGAACTCCCCCAACGCGACGACGCAGGGCCCGCCCGCGTCGTTCGAGGAGCGCTAGCAGGAGATCCGACCAGCGCGTCGAAACCCCGGGGCAACCGAGATCCCAGCCTCCGGAGCCCTCATGTCCCGCCGCCTCGCCCTCACCGCCCTGCCGCTGCTCGCGGTGGCCATGACCGTCGTCCCGGCGCACGCCGCCAAGCCCAAGGTCGTCAAGGGCTCGTACGACGTCACGAAGCCCCCGAACCCGACCCTCGAGGCGACCGGGGTGGCCGCCGACGGCTGCGACAGCTCGCCGATCCCCACGGGGACCGACGACCACGCCTTCAAGGTGCCCGCCGCGGGCACGCTGGCCATCACCCTGGACAGCAAGGACCCGAGCGGCGCCGGCAGGACCGACTGGGACCTCTACGTCCTCGACGCCGAGCGGAACATCATCAACAGCAGCCACGGCGAGACGTCGCACGAGGAGACGATCGACAAGTTCAAGAAGGCGCAGCCGATCACCATCCAGGTCTGCAACCTGGCCGGCGCGCCCGACGCGACCGTCTCGTACGTGTTCACCTACAAGAGCTAGGTCGTACGAACGTCGCGTGAACGCTGGGCGAACAGCCGCGCGCTCGCCCCGGAGCACCCCTAGCCTGAGCGGGTGATCGTTCTCGCGGCCGCGGTCGCGCTGCTCGTCGGGCTGGCGCTCGGCCTGCTGCTGCGCGGCCGCGGGTCGTCGAGCACCGCTGACCCCGGCCGTCCGCCGCTGCTCCCCGGCGCGGGCGCCGTCCTCGAGGCGCTGCCCGTCGCCGTACTGGTCGTCGACGTCGCCGACGAGGTGCTGCTCGGCAACCGCGCCGCCCGCGAGCTCGGGCTCATCCGGGACGGGGTGCTCGCCGCGCTGCCCGAGCTGCGCCGGCTGGTCCGCTCGACCCGGCGGACCGCGCAGGCGCAGGAGACCGACCTGGTCGTCCCGCTGGCGCGGATCGGCCGCGCGCCCGCCGTCTTCCGCGCGCGCGTCGCACCGATCGGGGACGGCACCACCGCGATCCTGCTCGAGGACGTGACCGAGGCACGGCGGCTCGAGGACGTGCGGCGCGACTTCGTCGCGAACGTGTCGCACGAGCTGAAGACGCCGGTCGGCGCGCTGAGCCTGCTGGCCGAGGCTCTGCAGGACGCCAGCGAGGATCCCGACGCGGTACGGCGGTTCGCCGGCCGCGCGCAGCACGAGGCGCACCGACTCGGTCGGCTCGTCCAGGAGCTGATCGACCTGTCCCGGCTGCAGGGCGCCGACCCGATGCCGGCTGCCACGCCGGTGGACGTGGACCAGGTGCTGACCGAGGCGGTCGACCGCACGAGGACCTCCGCCACCGCACGCGCGATCACCCTGACCGTGACCGGGGACGAGCGGCTGCAGGTGCTCGGCGACGAGCAGCAGCTCGTCACGGCGGTCGTCAACCTGCTGGACAACGCCGTGAGCTACAGCGGCGAGGGCGGGACCGTGACGGTGCAGGCCCGGGCGGACGGCGACGCGGTCGAGGTGAGCGTCGAGGACAACGGCATCGGGATCCCGGAGAAGGACCTCGAGCGCGTCTTCGAGCGCTTCTACCGGTCTGACCCGGCGCGGTCGCGAGCGACCGGCGGCACCGGCCTCGGGCTCGCGATCGTCAAGCACGTGGCCACCAACCACGGCGGGACCGTCCAGGTGCGCAGCGTCGAGGGCCTCGGCGCGACCTTCACCCTCCGGCTGCCCGCCGTCACCCGTGCGCAGGTGCCGGCATGACCCGGCTGCTGGTCGTCGAGGACGAGCAGTCCATCTCGGACCCGCTCGCGTACATGCTGAGCAAGGAGGGCTTCGAGGTCGGCGTCGCTGCCAGCGGACCGGCGGCGCTTGAGGAGTTCGCCCGCACCGGCGCGGACCTCGTGCTGCTCGACCTCATGCTGCCCGGCCTGTCGGGGACCGAGGTGTGCCGGTCGTTGCGCGCGACGTCGACGGTGCCGATCATCATGCTCACCGCCCGCGACAGCGAGGTGGACAAGGTCGTCGGCCTGGAGCTGGGCGCTGACGACTACGTCACCAAGCCGTTCAGCCACCGGGAGCTGGTCGCCCGGATACGAGCGGTGCTGCGGCGGCGCGCGGAGCCCGAGGCGGTCGCGACGGTGGGCGAGCTCGCGGCCGGACCGGTCCGCATGGACATCGACCGGCACCTGGTCACCGTCGACGGTCAGCCGGTGCAGCTGCCGCTGAAGGAGTTCGAGCTGCTCGAGCTGCTCCTGCGCAATCCCGGGCGCGTGCTCACCCGCGGCCAGCTCATCGAGCGGGTCTGGGGAGCCGACTACGTCGGGGACACCAAGACGCTCGACGTCCACGTGAAGCGGCTGCGCGCGAAGATCGAGCCGGAGCCGGGAGCGCCGGTGCACCTGCTGACGGTCCGCGGCGTCGGGTACAAGCTCGAGCCCTGACGAGTACCGTCACGTACATGATCAAGACCGTCGTCCGGTACGTGGACGACCTCGACGGCACCGAGGCGAGCGAGCGCGTCCGCTTCTCCTTCGACGGCGTCGCGTACGAGATCGACCTGGACGAGGACAACAGCGACGAGCTGCACGAGCTGGTCGCGCGCTACCTGTCCGCCGCCCGCCGGCGACGCTAGGCGGCGGGAGCGACGCAGAGCGAGCAGGTTCCGGTCCCGTCGCAGCGCGTGCAGCGGCCGCGCCTGCCCATCGGGTGCAGGAACCCGGTCCCGTTGCACACCCAGCAGCGCTGCGAGCCCAGGCAGCCGACGCACGGCGGCTGCGGCTGCTCGGAGGTCGTCACGACGCACCCTCTCCCGAACCGCCCGCCCGCGTCAGGAGAACGGCGTCACCCGGTCGCAGCAACAGAACGCCG
>JAODNS010000250.1 GCA_025465145.1 Frankiales bacterium | reverse complement strand
GCCGCGAGACCTACGGCGACTTCACGCTGATGGCGACCGACAAGAGCCAGAACATGGACGTCATCGCCAAGAAGGAGCTCGGCTGGATCGTGCCGGACGTCCTGGAGCCGTCGAAGACCAAGGCCGTCAAGGACTGGCAGGACAGCAAGATCGACACCGGCACCATCCACTGGGTGACGCCCAGCGGCACGCCGTACGCGCTGTCCGCAGCCGCCGGTGACTACGGCATCCACAACGGCGAGGCGTACGTCGCGTCGCTGCCGGGCCGCCAGCTGCTCGACCCGAAGAAGATCTCGCAGGGCGCCTCGGGCAAGCAGGTCTGGTACTCCGGGCAGGGCAACGACTTCGGCTGCCCCCCGAACGGCGGGCACAACTTCGACATCACCATCCCCGGCCTGGACCAGGTCCCGGCCGGCACGAAGGTCACCGCCTCGTTCACGTCGTTCTTCGAGATCGAGTGGGACTACGACTACGGGTTCGTCCTGAGCGGCAAGCCGGACAGCAAGGGTGCGTACTCCTACACGTCGCACCCGTCGGCCAACGGCTACACGACCCCAGCGACGTCCAACCCCAACCAGAACACCTGCCAGAGCAAGTACGGCAACGGCCTGACCGGGACGCCGTCCTCGTACGACAGCGGCACCGCACCGGTCGACCGCGTGGCCGGCAACTACCCCGACAGCCCGTTCGTCGCCGACAGCTACGACGTGTCGGACCTGGCCGGTGTGAAGGGCGGCGTGCTGCGCCTGAGCTACGCCACCGACCCCGGCACCGCCAAGCTCGGCTGGATCATCGACGACCTGGTCGTGAAGGCCGGCGACAAGGTGCTGTTCTCCAGCGACTTCGAGAAGGACGGCGGGCCGACCGACCCGCGCGTCTACTCCGGCGGCTGCAAGGAGGACCTGTCGGTCTCCGGCGGCGTCTGCACGCAGGGCTGGCAGTACGTCGCCGCCGGCACACCCTCGGAGCTCGAGCACGCGTACCTGCTCGAGATGCGCGACCGCTCCGGGTTCGACTTCGACGGCCGCGGTGAGAACGACCGCGACCCGATCGCCTTCCAGCCGGGTCTGCTGCTGACCTACACGGACGAGGCGCACGGCTACGGCAACGCCGGCACCGACGACCCGCCCGCGCAGTCGCCGCTGGACGCCAAGCCGACGCCGGAGGACGCGACGCCGGACCTCAACGACGCCACCTTCACGAACGCGTCGGGCCGCAGCCGCTTCAGTGACCAGCGCGGCAGCGGGGCGCACGTCGACAACTACTCCGAGCCGACCCGCAACGAGGAGCTGGACCCGGACGGCGACGGCTCGCAGCCGTGGACGTTCGACTACAGCTGCCTGACGTTCGACGTCACCCGGATCGACGGGGACACCGGCAACGCCGCCGACAAGTACGACCTCGTCGGCGACGCGACGCTCGTGACGAAGGCCGGCTGCGCGCCGTTCAACTACGGCTTCGCCGCCGCCACCCGGACGCCGGCGAAGGACGTCCCGTCGACGCCCAGCGGCAGCGAGACCGGCAACGGGCAGGGCAACGGCCAGGACAACGGCGGCAACGCCGACGGCGAGGAGAGCGGCAGCGGCTCCGCGCCCGGCCCGACGGCGACCGGCTCGGGGCTCCCCCGTACCGGCCAGGACGTCGCGGCAGCGGTGGCGATCGCGCTGCTGATGCTCACCGGCGGAGGCTGGCTCGCCGCCAGCCGGCGCCGCCGCACCGCCTAGTCAGCCCCGGAAGGCCGGTACCCGTACGCGCGGGTGCCGGCCTTCGGCGCTTCCGGATGCCGCTCGCGACGCCCCCGGCTAGCGTCGCGCCCCGTGACCGCTCCTCCCCCCGCGCACGCCCCTGTCCTCGCCCGCTCCGGCCGGCCGGTGCACCCCACGCTGGTGCTGCTCATCGTCCTGTCGGCGGTGTTCATGCAGCTGCTCGACGTCTCCATCGTCAACGTCGCGGTGCCGTCCGTGCAGCGCGACCTGGACGCGTCGTACTCGTCCATCCAGCTCGTGCTGGCCGGCTACCAGCTCGCGTTCGCCTGCGTGCTCATCACGGGCGCGCGGCTCGGCGACATCTACGGCCGGCGCCGGCTGTTCATGACCGGCATGGCGGTGTTCACCGTCGCCTCGCTGGCCTGCGGCCTCGCGCCGTCGGCCCTGACGCTCGTGCTGGCCCGCATCCTGCAGGGGCTGGGCAGCGGCCTGATGTTCCCGCAGGTGCTCGCCGTCATCCAGGTGACGTTCGCGCCGCGCGAGCGCGGCAAGGCGTTCGGCATCTTCGGCGCCACCATCGGGATCGCGACGATCCTCGGGCCGCTCGTCGGCGGCCTCCTCATCAAGGCTGACATCTTCGGCTCCGACTGGCGGGCGATCTTCCTCGTCAACATCCCGGTCGGGTTGACCGCGCTCGCGCTCGCGTTCCGTGAGCTGCCGGAGTCGACGTCGCCGGACCGGGTGCGGCTGGACCTGCTCGGCGCCGCCCTCGTCACGACCGGGCTGTTCCTCGTCGTCTTCCCGCTCACCGAGGGGCGCGAGCGCGGCTGGCCGGCGTGGATCTTCCTCATGCTGCTGGCCGCGGTCCCCGTCCTGACGGCGTTCGTCCTGCTGCAGCGCCGCAAGACCCGGGAGGACAGCGGCCCGCTGGTGCTCATGACGCTGTTCTCGAACCGCGCGTTCTGGACCGGCGCGCTGGTGTCGGCGGTCTTCCTGCTCGGCGTGCCGCCGTTCTTCTTCTCGTTCTCGCTCTACCTGCAGGTCGGGCTGGGGTTCACCGCGCTGCACGCGGGGCTGACGACGTTCCCGTTCGCGGTGGGCTCGGGCCTCGCCTCCTCCCGCTCCGACGCGGTGGCGAAGCGGCTGGGCAAGAACGTGCTGGCCGTGGGCTGCCTGCTGCTCGTGGCCGGCATGATCGCGCTCATCGCGGAGCTGCACCTGATCGGCACCGACCTGCACGGCTGGGAGGTCGCGCCGGTGCTGTTCGTGTGCGGCCTCGGGCTCGGGCTGTTCGTCGCGCCGATCAGCAACATCGTGCTCGCGCGCGTCGCCGGGCGGGAGGCGGGCTCCGCCTCCGGCGTGCTGTCCAGCGTCCAGCAGATCGGGGGCGCGTTGGGCGTCGCGCTCATCGGGCTGATCCTGTTCGGGCTGCTCGGCGGCCACGCCGGCAGCGCCGCGAGGGAGGCCTCGGTGGACCTGCGCAAGGACCTGGCCGCTGCGGGGCTGCCGGCGCCGGCGGTGCAGCAGGCGGTCGCGCGCTTCGAGGACTGCTTCGACCGGCAGGCGCACGCGAAGGACCCGTCGCGGCGGCCAGCCGGCTGCGAGACCCCGCCGGCGAGCCCCGCGACCGCGGCGTTCGCCAAGGCGGGCGGCCGCGCGAACGCGGACAACTTTCTGCACGCGATCGAGCGGACGCTGCTGTTCGAGGTCGGCGTGTTCCTGCTCGCCTTCCTGCTGGTGCGGCTGCTCCCGCCCGTCGACCTGGGGCAGCGGCAGCAGGCGCAGGAGTCAGCGGCCTGAGCGGTGGCCGGGCCCGAGGCCGCGGGGGCGCCGCCGGCTCCGGTCGTGCACGCCGCGACGATCAACCACGGAGGGCCGAGCAGCCGGGGCCTTCGCGTCGAAGAGGCGCCGGACACCGTCAGCCGCATCCGGCGCGAGAAGTCACGGGGCGTCAGCGGCCCGAGCGCAGGTCCTTGATCAGCGCGTCGCCGAGCTTGCGGGTCTCGCGCCGGTTGAGCTCGGCGCCGGCCACGGCTCCGGCGAGGAACGGTGCCATCGTGGTGACGTTGCGGCCGAGCCGCCGCAGCATCCTGCTGCGCAGCTGCTGGCGGGCGGCGGTGCCGAGGACGGCGGACAGCGACGGCGGGCCGCTCGTGAGGTCGATGCCGCGCTTGCCGGCCCAGGAGACGAGGTACGCGCTGGCGACCTGGCCGCGACTGCCCACCGGCGAGCGCCGGTAGACCACGTGCAGCTCGGCCACCAGCTTCAGCTCGACGGCGACGACGGCCAGCGTCTCGGCGGCGAGCTGCACCGGGGCCGCCAGCAGGGTCGGCGGGGCGGCGACCTCGACGGCGGCCAGGGCGCCGCCGGCTGCGCCGATGCCGGCGGTC
>JAODNS010000215.1 GCA_025465145.1 Frankiales bacterium | reverse complement strand
GCGTAGTGCGGTGACGGGCCTCGGGTCCGTGCTGCTAGGCGGTCTCGCGCTTGCGGCCGGCGAGGAAGCCGCCCGCCGTCCCGAGGACCAGCAGGAGCAGGCCGCCCACACCGAGGCCGACCTTCTCGCCGTCGCCCAGGCCGTTCGTGCTGCTGGACGCCGACTTGAGGTCGAAGCCCGACTGCGCGAGGACGTACGTGGTGCCGACCCCGCCGGGCGCCTTGGCGGCCAGCCCACCCGCGGCAGCGAGCACCGCGACCTGCTGGCGGGCGTTCTGCGCGCCCTCCTTGAGCTGCTTCTCCAGCGGCGCCACCGCCTTGTCCTGCACGTCGCCGATGCCGTCCTTCACCTGGACGCCGCCCGGCAGGACCTGGCTGAGCCCGTCGGCGATCTTGTTGGCGCCGTCGATCGCGGCCGGAAGCCCGGTGGCGACCTGGTGCTGGCCAGTGGAGAGCTGCCCGAGCCCGTCGAACAGCGACTTGCTGCCCTCGTACGCCTTGACCGAGCCGTCCCGCAGCAGCGTGGAGCCGTCGAGGGCCTTGCCCGATCCGTCCGTCAGCTGCTTGCTGCCCTCGAGCGCCTTGCCGGAGCCGGCGTAGAGCTGCTGGCTGCCGCCCAGTGCCTTGCCGGTGCCGGCCGCGAGCTGCTTGCTCCCGTCCAGCGCCTTGCCGGATCCTGCGGTCAGCTGCTGCGAGCCGGCGACCGCGCTCGCCGCACCCGTGTTGAGCGCGGTGATGCCGGCGACAGCCTTCGCGAGCCCGTCCTGGACCTGACCCACGCCGGCCTTGACGGCGCCGAGGCCCTGCGCCACGCCACCCGGGTCGGTGGTGCCGAGCGCGCCCGCCGGGTGCGACAGACCGCCGCGGATCTGGGCCAGGCCTGCTGTGAGCTGCGCGATCCCTGGCGTCAGTGTCGTGTCCGTTCCGGCCGCGACAGCGGCGTTGCCGTCACGGATGCCCGTCAGGATAGCGATCGCGACCTGGTCGGTCGCCTTGGCGATCGTCGGGACGAACCCCTTCGGGTTGGCCGTGCTCACCAGGCAGGGGCTCGTGCTGCCATCCGCCGTGGCCCCGTTGATGACCTTGGTCAGGAGGAAGGCGGTGCAGCCGGACGACTGCTGGATCCCGGTCTTCAGCTGCGCGAGGCCTGCCGTCACGGCGGTCACGCCGCCGACGAGCGTCTTGGTCGCCGCCGTGTCGTCACCCGCCCCCACGCCGGCCTGCAGCGCGGTGAGCCCCGCCGAGATCTGGGTGAGCCCCGCTGCCGCGGCGGGCAGCCCCTTGGCCGGGTCGGCGAGCTGCGCCAGGCCGCCGGAGATCTGCGTCAGCCCGCCGGTGAGCGCCGTCTGGCCGTCGTAGATCTGCGTCAGCCCGCCGGTGAGGGAGGTCTGCCCGTCGTTGAGCTGGGTGAGGCCGGTCGTGAGCGCGCCCTGCCCCTCGTGGATCTGGGTGAGCCCCTCCGTCAGGGACGACTGCCCGTCGTGGATGAGGGTCAGGCCCTTGGTCAGGTCCGTCTGCCCTGTCGCGATCTTGCCGAGGCCGGCGCTGAGCTCTCCCGCGCCGCCCTTCGCCTTCAGCGTCCCGGCGTCGAGCTTGTTCGCGCCGTCCCCGGCAGCGCCGAGGCCGTCCGCGAGCTCCCGCGAGCCGGGCGCCAGCAGCTCGAGCCCGGCGACGATCTTGCTCATGCCGGCGCGCAGCTTGGTCAGGCCCTCGTCGCCACCGCTGGCGTACTGGTGCCAGAAGTCGTCCTGGGTCTGCGCCTGGTTCGCGGCCTGCGCCGTGCCACCGAGGCCGGGGCTGGTCGTCGGGTCGACGGCGACCGCGCGCACCTGCGCCGCGGGGATGCCGCTGCCGCTGCCGCTCAGGTAGACGTCCTGCACGGGCGCGCCGAGCGGGCTGAACAGCACCATCTGCCAGAGCAGGTGCTTGGTGCCGTCGGCATCGGTGGTGATGGTCGCGCCGTCCGCCTTGAGGTCCTTCATCGTTGGCGGCACCGTGACGCCGAGCTGCGCAACGAGGGGCAGCTGCAGCTCCACCTTCGAGCTGTGCGAGACGCCGGCCGTGTCGGTGTACGTCACGTCCTGCGTCGCGCTCTGCGTGTTCTCGACGTGGTACCGCAGCGTCTGCCGGGCGCCGTCCTTGCTGCGCTGGATCGACAGCTCGACCGGCAGCTCGCCGGTGAACTTCGAGGCGTCGCCGGTCTGGCTGTACGTCGTGACGTCCTTGACCGCGCCGTTGCCGCCGATCACGGCACGGACGGTGGACGGACCGGCGTCGACCGCGGAGGCGGCGCTCGGGATCATGACGAGGGCAGCCGCCGGCAGGCAGAGGCTGACGACCCATGCCTTGGGCTGGCGACGGTGCTTGGCAGACATGCGGGGGTTCCTTCTCTGGGCGGACGAGGGGGTCATGACGCGGCCTTCCGGGTCTTGCGCTCCTTGGACAGCACGGCTGCCAGAGCGATGGCGAGCACGAGCGTCAAGCCCGTGAACAGCTGGTTGATCCAGTTCTCGACCCCCGCGAACGTGAGGCCGGTGATGTTCACCGCCAGGAAGAAGATGGCGACGATGGTGCCGGGCACGTTGAGCCGCCCGACCTTGAACGACGCGGCCCCGAGGAACGCGGCGGCGACGGCAGTCAGGGTGAACGTGGTGCCCACCTGGGGGTTGCCGGCGCCAGTGCGGGCCAGCAGCAGGACGCCCGCGACGCCGGCGAACGCGCCGGTGCTGGCGAAGGCGACGATGATCGTGCGCTCGACCCGGATGCCGACGAGCCGCGCCGCGGCCTTGTTCGAGCCGATGGCGTGCAGGTTGCGGCCGTACGGCGTGTGCTCCATCAGGTAGTAGACGAGCAGCGCGACCGCACCCAGGACGTAGACCACCTTGGGGATCCCGAGCAGGTTGCTGCCGCCGAAGCTGACGAGCGACGTCGGGATGCCGTTGATGATCGACTGCCCGTGCGTGTACCAGTCGATGTAGCCGAGGATGATCGATGCCGTTCCCAGGGTGATGATGAACGGGTCGACCCTCAGCACGGTGACGAGCACGCCGTTGATGCCGCCCACGACCGTACCGACGGCGATGCCGGCGAGGATGCCGACGACCAGCGGGACGTGCTGGTGGCTGAACAGCGCGGCCGTGATGATCGAGCTGAGACCGGCGATGTTGCCGATCGACAGGTCGAAGTGGCCGGACACCATCGTCAGCAGGATGCCGAGCGTCAGGACGCCGAGCACCGCCTGACCGGCGGCCATGTTGCGCAGGTTGTCGGCGCTGAGGAAGACCTCGGAGGTCTTGCTC
The DNA here is from genome assembly GCA_025465145.1 of Frankiales bacterium. Taxonomy (GTDB): domain Bacteria; phylum Actinomycetota; class Actinomycetes; order Mycobacteriales; family SCTD01; genus RYN-124. The sequence continues at coordinate 14,992 of JAODNS010000215.1, read as the reverse complement.
CACGAGCCGTACAGGACGAAGGACGCAAGGAGCAGGACGGGCAGCGAGTACTTGCGCGCGAACGTCATCGCGTGCCCGGAGACGGCGGAGCCGCGGCTGACGGGCAGGCCTCCCTCGTCGGCGAGCGCGGCCATGGGGGCCGCGGGCTCGACGGCGGTGTCGGCCACCTGGTCTCCTTCGGATCGGGGCGTGGGCACGGCGTCTGCCGGTACGCGCGAGGGGGTGCGGGCGGTGCGGGTCAAGGCGTTGCCTCCGACACGTTCATCAGCTCGGTGAGGTGGTGGGCGTCGAGCGGCTGCTCGACGACAGCGGTGATGCGCCCGCCCTTCAGGACGGCGACCCGGTCCGACGCGTGCGCCAGCTCCTCGGTGTCGCTTGCGACCAGGAGGACGCTCGTGCCGGCGGCGGTGGCGCGCCGCACGAGGTCGTAGATCTCCGCGCGGGCCTGGACGTCGACGCCCTGCGTGGGCTCGTCGAGCAGCAGCACCTTCGGGCGCTGCCGGAGCCAGCGCGCGAGCACGACCTTCTGCTGGTTGCCGCCGGACAGCGTCTCGACGGGCTGCTTGTCGTTGCGCGTGCGGACGAGGAACTCCGAGATCGACCGGCCCGTCGCCGCGCGCTCCTCGGCGTGCCGGAAGAACAGGTTCCGGTAGAAGTCCCAGGCCTGCCCGGCGGACAGGTTGTGGCGCACGGACTCCTGCGGGAACACCGCATCCGCCTGGCGCTCCTCGGGGACGTACGCGACGCCGGCGCGCATGGCCTGCTTCGGGTCGGCCGCGTCGTACGCCGCGCCGTCGAGGGTGACCGTGCCGGCAGTGGCGGGGTAGGCGCCGAACAGCATCCGGAGCAGCTCGCTGCGTCCGCTGCCGAGCAGGCCGGCGATGCCGAGGACCTCGCCGCGGCGCAGGTCGAGGTCGACGCCCTGCAGTGGCCCCCCGGCGAGGCCGCGCACCTGGAGCGCGACGTCCTCGGCCGGCGTCTCGCGCGGCGCCGGGAACGCGCGGTCCATCGACCGGCCGACAATCATCTGGACGAGGTCGGCCTCGGTCAGCCCGTCGGCGTCGACGGTGTCGACCTTCCGCCCGTCCCGCAGCACGGTGACCCGGTCGGCCACCGACAGCACCTCGTCCAGCCGGTGGCTGACGTAGAGGATCGTCTGGCCGGCAGCGGCGTAGCCCCGCAGCGCGGCGAGCAGGTGCTCGACCTCGGCAGCGGGCAGCGCGGCAGTCGGCTCGTCGAGGACGAGCAGGCCGCCGTCCTTGTCGTCGCAGTCCTGCAGCGCACGCACGATGGCGACGCGGCTGCGGTCCGCCGCGCGCAGGGCGCCCAGGGGGGTCGTCGGCGTCGTGTTGACCCGGTACTTCTCCAGCAGCTGCGCGGTCCGCGCGTTCAGCGCCTTCCAGTCGATGCCGCCCCCGGCCCGGCGCGGGAAGCCCGCGCCGATCGCCAGGTTCTCCGCGACGGTCAGCTGCGGGAACACCGCCGGCTGCTGGTGCACGAACCGCAGCCCGGCGGCGTGCGCCCGGGCGGGGGTCCACGTCTCGGCCGCGACGGTCTCGCCCTCGCCGACGGTGAGCAGGCCGCCGTCGTCGGGGACCACCACGCCCGCGAGGATCTTGATCGTCGTGGACTTGCCGGAGCCGTTGCCGCCCAGCAGTGCGTGGATCTCACCGGGACGGATGTCCAGGTCGAGGCTGTCCAGCGCCAGGGTCCCCGCGTAGGTCTTGCTGAGCCCGCGCACCGCGACGGCGGCCTTGCGGTCCAGCGCTGCGGGAGCCGTCATCAGCTGACGCCCCAGGCCTTCTTGTAGATGGCCTTGTAGTCAACGCTCGACTGGAACTCACCGGACGCCGGCAGGTTGTGCTCGCGGTCGACCAGCTGCCAGCCGAGCCCCGAGAACGCCGGCGCCTTGCCCTGGAACAGGCTGTTCATGGTGTCGATCGCGGCCCAGCCGGTCCAGTCGGACGGGGAGATCATGACGGCGTCGACGCCCTGGCGGTTGCGCAGCAGGTCGAGCTCGGGCTGGAAGCCCTCTCCGCCCATCACGTACAGCTTGCTCGCGCGGCCGGACTGCGTGACGGCCGGGCCGATGCCGAGCAGCGTCGCGGCGGTGTACGGGCTCTTGACGGCGTTGGCCTCCGGGTGCTGGAGCAGCACGGACGAGGCCTTCTGCTGGAGCGTCGGGCCGAGGTCGAGTCCGGTGAACTCGACCTTCGCGACGACCTTGCACTCGGCGCAGGTCTTCATCCCGTCGAGGAAGCCCTTGCCCGTGTAGTGCAGGACCGTGGTCGAGTCGGTGTTGAAGAACACCACCTTGGCCTTGCCGCCGGTCGCGGCAATGACCGCCTGCGCCTGCGCGAAGCCGTACTTCTCGGCGAACGCGCCGAGGTTCTTGACGGCGTCGGGGCCGTAGTTGATGGGCGCGCTGAACAGCGAGGTGTCGCCCTGGCCGGCGAAGGGGTCGTTGCAGTCGTACGCGTAGATCGGGACGACCGTGATGCCCTTCTTCCTGGCCTCCTCGAGCGGCGCCTTCACCGTGGCGCAGTCGATGGCGTCGAGCACGATGCCGTCGGCGCCGGAGCTGACGGCCTGGCGGACGAGGTTCACGCCGTTGGCGGGGTTCAGCTGGGCGTCGTAGATCGTGACGTCCCAGCCGAGCGCCTTCGCGGCGGCCTGGGCCGCGTTGCTCGGGATCGACGAGCTGATCGAGGCCTGACCGGACGAGATGATGACGACCTTCTTGCCCTTGACCGCGGCACGCGGCGCCGGGTCGGGCGACTGCAGAGTGCCCTTGTAGACGGCCTCCAGCGCGGCCGTGTCGGCGCCGGAGTCGGTCGTCGTGGTCGGCGCCTCCTCGGTGTTGCCGACGGGGTTGGCGGTGGTGCCGCCGCTGCTGCTCGCGCAGGCGGTGGCCAGCAGTGCGCCGGCGAGGACCGCGGCGGCGCGCGCCGCGCGGGGTCGGGACAGGGACCGGGCGGAGGACGTCATCGTCTGAGGGGGCCTTTCTCGGGTGCGGGCAGCACCTGCAGGAGTACGGGATGTGAGCGCAACGTAAGAGCACGAACCCGGCTGCACGGGCGCAACCGACGAGAACCCCCCGTACGGTCGTGCGGCCCTGACACCAGTGCCCCATCACATGTGCGGAGCAGGTGGGGCAGGCTCCTACAGAGCGGTCAGAGCGGACATCCAGGCCGACACCTCAGCCGGCGTCCGCAGCCGCACGACCCGCAGGTGCGCCCACTGCGGGTCGGCCAGCCGCTGCTCGTAGGTCGCGCGCCGAGAGCGTGCGCGCCCAACGTCGACTTCCCCGCGCCGCTCGGGCCGATGACGACGACGCGCTGCACACCTAGTGGCCCGCGTCGTCCCAGGTGCGGCCGACGCCGACGCTGACGTCGAGCGGCACCGCGAGCGGGTACGCCTCGCCCATCTCCTTGCGCACCAGTGCTTCCAGCGCCTCTCGCTCCCCTTCCGCGATCTCGAGGACGAGCTCGTCGTGGACCTGGAGCAGCAGCCGGCTGCGCATGCCGTCCGCCGTGAGCCGCCGGTGCACGTTGAGCATCGCGACCTTGATGATGTCCGCGGCACTGCCCTGGATCGGCGCGTTGAGCGCCATCCGCTCGGCCATCGCGCGGCGCTGGCCGTTGTCGCTGGTGAGGTCCGGCAGGTACCGGCGACGGTCCAGGATCGTCGACGTGTAGCCGTCCTTGCGGGCCTGGTCCACCACGTCGCGCAGGTAGTCGCGCACGCCGCCGAATCGCTCGAAGTACGCCGTCATCTGCTCGCGCGCCTCATCCGGCGTGATGCGCAGCTGCTGCGCCAGGCCGTACGCGGACAAGCCGTAGGCGAGGCCGTACGACATCGCCTTGACTCGGCGGCGCAGCTCGCTGTCGACCTGCTCCACCGGCAGGCTGAACGCCTTGGACGCGACGTACGTGTGCAGGTCCTCGCCGGTGGTGAAGGCCTCGATCAGGCCCGCGTCGTGCGAGAGCGTCGCCATGATCCGCATCTCGATCTGCGAGTAGTCGGCGGTCATGAGCGCCTCGAACCCGTCACCGGCGACGAAGCCCTGCCGGATCTCGCGGCCCTGCTGGGTCCGGATGGGGACGTTCTGCAGGTTCGGGTTGTCGCTGGACAGCCGGCCGGTCGCCGCCACCATCTGCTTGAAGGTGGTGTGGATGCGGCCGTCGTCGGCGACCGTCGGCAGCAGCTGCTTCTCGACGACCATGAGCAGCCGGGTCATCTCGCGGTGGTGCAGCAGCGCCTCGATGACCGGGTGCTGGCCGAGCAGGTTCTGCAGCGCGTCGGCGTCGGTCGTCCAGCCGGTCTTGATCTTCTTGGTCTTCGGCAGCCCGAGCTCGTCGAACAGCAGGGCCTGCAGCTGCTTCGGCGACCCGAGGTGGAACTCGTGGCCGACGGTCGCGTAGGCCTCGTCTGCGGCGTTCTTCACCAGCTCGCGCAGCTTCGCCTCGAGCATCGCGAGGTGCTCGGTGTCGACCGCGATGCCCGTCTTCTCGCAGTCGGCGAGGACGGCCACGAGCGGCAGCTCGAGGTCGCGCAGCAGCGTGGTGCCGCCGCGCCGCTCGAGGTCCTGGTCGAGCGCGACGGCGAGGTCGGCGACGGCACGGGCGCGTACGACGGCGGTGGCCGCCTCCTCGTCGTCCTCGCCGCCGTCGAAGCTCAGCTGCCCGTCGGTCGAGGTCTCGGCGCGCAGCTCGCGGCGCAGGTACCGCAGGGACAGGTCGGCCAGGTCGAACACCCCCTGGCCGGGCAGGGCGAGGTACGCCGCCAGCGCCGTGTCGCTGGTCAGGCCGCCGACCCGCCAGCCGCGGGCGTCCAGCGCCAGCAGCGGCCCCTTGGCGTCGTGCACAGCCTTGGGCGCGTCCGACGCCAGCCAGGCGCCCAGCGCCGCCCCGTCCTCCGGCGTCAGCGTCTCGAGGGCGATGTACGCGGCGTCGTCCTCCCGCGCCGGCTCACCTTCGGGGGGCGACTCGGACGCGATGCCGATGCCGCTCGCGTCGCCGGTCCCCCTGCCCCAGCTGCCCTTTACGTGCAGGCCGGTCCGCACACCCGTGGGCAGCGCGTCGAGGAACGCACCGATCGTGCCGGGATCGAGCACCCGCGCCGTGTCCACGGCGAAGCCCTGGTCGGCCTCGGGCTCGACGGCGGACAGCGTGGCGTACAGGCGCTCGCGCAGCACCCGGAACTGCAGCGCGTCGAACACCTTGTGCACCTCGTCGCGGTCCCACTGCCCGAGCCGCAGCTCCGCCGGGTGCACCTCGAGCGGCACGTCCCTGACCAGCTCGGTCAGCTGCCGGTTGCGCATCACGCTCGCGATGCCGGCGCGCAGGTTGTCGCCGACCCGGCCCTTCACCTCGTCCACGTGGTCGACGAGGTGCGCGACGTCGCCGTACTGCTGGATGAGCTTGGTCGCCGTCTTCTCTCCGAGAGCCGGGATGCCCGGCAGGTTGTCGCTCGGGTCCCCGCGCAGCGCGGCGAACTCGGGGTACTGCGCCGGCGTCAACCCGTACTTCTCCTCGACCGCCTCGGGCGTCATGCGCCGCATGTCGGACACGCCGCGGCTGTTGTAGAGCACGGTGACCCGGTTGCTCACCAGCTGGAAGGCGTCACGGTCGCCGGTGACGATGAGGACGTCCATGCCGTCCGCCTCGGCCTGGGTGGCGAGCGTGGCGATGACGTCGTCGGCCTCGTACCCCTCCGCGCACACGATCGGCACGCGCAGCGCGTCGAGCACCTCCCGGACCAGCGAGACCTGGCCGCGGAAGTCGTGCGGCGTCTCCGACCGGCCCGCCTTGTAGTCGCTGTAGGTGTCGTGCCGGAAGTTCGAGCGGCTGATGTCGAAGGTGACGGCCATGTGCGTCGGCTGCTCGTCGCGCAGGACGTTGATGAGCATCGCGGTGAACCCGTAGACCGCGTTCGTGGGCTGACCCGTGGTGGTGCTGAAGTTCTCGACCGGCAGGGCGAAGAACGCGCGGTACGCCAGCGAGTGCCCGTCGAGGAGCAGGAGCCGTGAGCGGGCGGGCTCGTCCGTCTGCTTGGCTGCCACGAGCCGAGTCTAGGGAGGGAACGCGCGTGATCGACGAGCTCCAGGCGGGGATGGGCGAGCTGAACGAGAAGCTCGGGGTCGTGTTCGTCGAGGCGACGCCGGAGCGGGTCGTGGCGACCATGCCGGTTGAGGGGAACCGCCAGCCGTACGGGCTGCTGCACGGCGGCGCTTCCGTCGCGCTGGCCGAGTCGCTCGGGTCGACGCTGGCCGCGCTGAACTGCCCGCCGGACCGGATCGCGGTGGGCATCGAGATCAACGCGACGCACCACCGGTCCGCGCTGAGCGGACTCGTCACCGCCGTGAGCACGCCGCTCAACGTCGGGCGGACGCTCGTGACGAGCGAGACGGTCGTCCGGGACGACCAGGACCGCCGGGTGTGCACCGTGCGGCTGACCTGCATGCTGCGGGAGAACCGCTAGCCCTCCGAGGCAGGTCCCAGCGGGAGCGCACCGGGCCGCAGCCGGACGGCACGGCGCGGCCGCCGACGGACCACGTGGTCGGCCGTACCCGCGTCGGCGACCTGCAGCCGCCGGCGGATCACCGACACCGGCGCCACGCGACGGACGGCCAGCGGTGCGAAGCCGAGGCGGGCGAAGAAGCGGTTGGCGTCGCGCGAGCCGGGGTTGACGGAGACGACGACCTGCTCGAGGCCGTGGTCCTCGGCGTAGGCCGCGGCGGCGGCCACGAGCGCCTTGCCGGCTCCGCGGCGCTCGGAGCCGTCGGCCACCACCGCGTGGCTCACGTGCAGCGCAGGCAGGTCGAGCAGGGCATTGGCCGGTGCGACCGTCATGAGCGCCATGCCCAGCGGGCGGTCATCGTCGTCGCAGGCCACGACGAGGTGCCGGTCGGGATCGCTGATCGCGTCCAGGTAGCGGCTGTCGAGCGCGCCGCGGGTGCCGCGGGAGCGCTTGCTCTCCGGCGCGGGCAGGAGCTGGTCGCGCAGCTGCTCGGCGAAGTCCAGCAGGGCCGGCAGGTCGTCGGCCGTCGCCGGCCGCACGTGCACCGCGGTCCAGGGCATGCAGCTCTCTTCACGTCGCAGCTGGGTCCTCGCCGGCGGCCACCTAGGCTCGCCGGCAGCCGACAGTAGCGCGCCACCGGGAGCCCCCGGAAGCGCGGACGGGTGAAACCGGAAGGGACGGTGGCACGTGGTCCGCGGCACGGGGACCGCGCTCAACGTCGCGACGATCCTGCTCGGCTCCGGGCTCGGCGTGGCGCTGGGCGGGCGGCTGCCGGAGCGGACCCGCAGCACCGTCACCGACGCGCTGGGGCTGGTCACGCTGGTCATCGGCGGGCTCAACATCGCCGCGCTGTCCGACCCCGACTACCGGCGGGCGGTCAGCCCCGGCGGGACGCTGCTGGTCGTGCTCGGCGCACTGCTCGTCGGCGGGATCGTCGGCTCGCTGCTGCGCCTCGAGGACCGGCTGGAGCAGGTCGGCACCGGCCTGCAGCGGCGGCTCGCCTCGGACGGCTCGGGCGAGGCCCGCGCGCGCTTCGTCGAGGGGTTCGTCAGCGCGTCACTGGTGTTCGTGATCGGGCCGCTGGCAGTGCTGGGCGCGCTGTCGGACGGGCTGGGCCGGGGCATCGACCAGCTCGCGCTCAAGGCCACTCTGGACGGGTTCGCGTCCCTCGCCTTCGCCGCCTCGCTGGGCTGGGGCGTGGCGGCCTCGGCCCTGTCCGTCGGGCTCGTGCAGGGCGTGCTGACCCTGCTCGGCGCGCTGCTGGGCGGCCTGCTGCCGGCGTCGCTGGTCGCCTCCATCACGGCCACCGGCGGTGTCCTGCTGCTCGGCGTCGGCCTGCGACTGCTGCAGCTCAAGCCGGTACCCGTGGGCGACATGCTCCCCGCGCTGGTCGCGGCTCCGGCGCTCACCGCGCTGGTCGACCTGCTCCGTTGACCGACCTCAAGTGCAGGTCTAGGGTTCCGCGGCGGCGGGACCTGGGCGCTGAGTAGAGAACGTGCCGGGTCGGGGAAGACCTGCACGGTGCCAAAGGCGCACCAGGTCCCGCTGAACGCCTCTAGTCCTCGCCGAGGTACGCCTTGCGGACGCTGTCGTCGTTCATGAGCTTCTGGCCGGTGCCCTCGAGCACGATCCGGCCGGTCTCCAGCACGTAGCCGTAGTCGGCGAGCTTCAGCGCCTCGTTCGCGTTCTGCTCGACCAGCAGGATCGTCGTTCCCGACTCCTTGAGCTCGCTGATCGTGCTGAAGATGAGCTGGATCATGATCGGCGACAGGCCCATGGACGGCTCGTCGAGCATGAGCAGCCGGGGACGGCTCATCAGCGCGCGGCCGATCGCGAGCATCTGCTGCTCCCCGCCGGACAGCGTGCCGGCCTTCTGCGCACGACGCTCCTGCAGGCGCGGGAAGCGCTCGAAGACGTCGCCGATGTCCTTGCGCACGTCGGCCTGTGAGCTGCGGCTGTACGCGCCGAGCTCGAGGTTCTCCTCCACCGACATGAGCGGGAAGATGCGCCGCCCCTCCGGCGCGTGCGCGACGCCCTTGACGACGACCTGGTGCGCCGGCTGTCCGTCGAGCCGCTCGCCGTCGAACCGGACCTGTCCCTTCTTCGGCCGGAGCAGGCCGGAGATGGTGCGCAGCGTCGTCGTCTTGCCGGCGCCGTTGGTGCCGAGCAGCGTGACCACCTGGCCGGCCTCGACGTTCAAGGTGATGCCCTTGACCGCGTCGATCGCGCCGTAGGCGACCGAGAGGTCCTCGACCTCGAGCAGGCTCATGCGGTGTCCTCCTCGGTGGGCGTGCCGAGGTAGGCCGCCACCACGCGCTCGTCGGCCTGCACTGCGGACGGCGGGCCCTCCATCAGCTTCTCGCCCTGCACCAGCACGGCCACCCGGTCGCACAGCCCGAACACGAACCGCATGTCGTGCTCGATGAGCACGATCGCGATCGACCGCTCCTGGATCGCTCGCACGAGCTTGACGGTGGCCGCCGTCTCGTTCGGGTTCATGCCGGCGGTGGGCTCGTCGAGCAGCAGCAGCCCGGGGTCGGTCGCGAGGGCGCGGGCGATCTCTAGCTTGCGCTGGTCGCCGTACGGGAGCGCCTTCGCCAGCTCGTTGCGCACCTTCCCCAGCCCGACGAAGTCCAGCAGCTCGCGGGAGCGGTCTTCCGACTCGCGCTCCTCACGGTGGTAGCGCGGCCCGCGGCCGACGGCCGCCAGCACGCCCGCTCTGGTGCGGGTGTGCCGGCCGACGAGGACGTTCTCCAGCGCTGTCATGTTGGGGAACAGCCGGATGTTCTGGAACGTGCGGGCAACTCCCGCCTTCGTGACCAGGTCGGGCCGGCGCGGCAGCGGCGTGCCGCGGTAGGTCACCTCGCCGGCCGTCGGCGTCTCGAGGCCGGTCAGGCAGTTGAAGAACGTCGTCTTCCCGGCGCCGTTCGGGCCGATGAGGCCGACGACCTCGCCTTCGTTGACCTCGAGGTCAACGCTCTTGACCGCGGTCAGCCCGCCGAAGCGCTTGGTCACGGCGCTGGCCTGCAGGACGATCGTCATCCGAGCGCTCCCGCGTGTCCGGGCGGCGCAGCCAGGGCGTCCGCTCCCCCGCCTGCTTCATGGAACTCCCGCTGCCGGCGCTTGCTCGGCACCAGGCCCTCCGGCCGCAGCCGCATGATGAGGACCAGCACGATGCCGAAGACCAGCAGGCGCAGGTCCTGCAGGAAGCGGAGCTTCTCGGGCAGCAGGTACAGCACGGTGGCGCCCAGCAGCGCCCCCTGCACGGTGCCCATGCCGCCGAGGATGACGGCGGCCAGCAGCAGCGCCGACTCGAGGAAGGTGAACGAGTCCGGCGCGGCGACCTTCACGACATGGGCCGACACCGACCCCGCTGCCCCGGCGAGGGTCGCGCCGAGCGCGAACGCGAGCAGCTTGAGCCGCGTGGTGTTGATGCCGGTCGCCGCGGCGGCCAGCTCGTCCTCGCGGATCGCGACCCAGGCGCGCCCGATGCGCGACTCGGCCAGCCGCAGGAACGCGGTCATGACGACGGCGACGAGGATGACCTCGAGCCAGTAGTAGTTGGCCTGGAACGGCAGGTCGACCCCGAACAGGTTGTGGTTCTCGCCGAAGCTGAACCCGCCCGGCAGCACGAGGTCGGGGATGTTGCTGACGCCGTTCGGCCCGTTGGTCAGCTTCGGGCCGGCCGAGCCGTCCAGGTTGTTGACCGTGATGCGGAAGATCTCGCCGAAGCCGAGCGTCACGATGGCGAGGTAGTCGCCACGCAGCCGCAGCGTGGGCGCGCCCAGGAGCACGCCGAACAGACCGGCGATGAGCGCGCTGAGCAGGATCACCAGCCCGAAGGGCAGGTGCACGTCGATGACGCTGGTGATGCTGCCGCTGACGATCGCGGCGAAGTACGCGCCGACGCCGAAGAAGGCGATGTAGCCCAGGTCGAGCAGCCCCGCCAGGCCGACCACGATGTTGAGCCCGACGGCCGCCGCGGCGAAGACGCCGATGCTCGCGGCGATGCGCAGCGAGTAGCCGTCGCCGCCCTGCGTGAACGGGAACACGACCGCCGCCATGAGCCCAGCGGCGACCAGCACCTTGGAGTGCCGCTTGGTGATGGCGCCGAGGCTGGCGATGACGCCCATCCGCGACAGGGCGAGCATGAGGCCGCACAGGAACAGCAGGAACGACAGGAACTGGCTCTCGTTCGTGAGGTCGTTCAGCGAGATCGCGCCGCCGAGCCGGTAGTCCTCACCGTCGGCGATCGACGTGCTCGGGATGCCGAGCCCGATGACGAACGCTGCCAGCGCGGCGACCGCAGCGAGGACGCACAGCACGGACTCCACGGCTGCGCGCCAGCGGCCGTCGGGCAGCGAGCGCACCGGCGCCGTCCGGTCGTCCTCGGGCAGCGACCGCGCGCCCACCATGTAGAGCAGCGCCGCGACCACGCCGACGAACGCACCGGACCCCACGTTGACGAGCCCGCGACCCGCGTAGGCGATGAACAGCATCGTCAGCAGCGCGATGACGAACGCGAAGGTGGACGCCGATCCGAGGGCGCGCCGTCGGCCGGGCAGGTCCTTGACGAACAGGAACCCGAACAGCGCCAGCAGCAGGACGTACAGCCGCGCACCGCCCGGGGTGCTGTTGAGCATCTTGCCCGGGAAGCCGCTGTACGTGGACCAGGGAAGGAAGCAGCAGATGACGAGCAGGACCGACCCGGCCAGGCCGAGCTGGCGGGCGAACGGTGCGACGAGGGCGCCTCCGCGGGTGCGGGCAGCAGCGACGACGCTCACGCGCGCGCCGCCACGCGCTCGCCCAGCAGGCCGGTCGGGCGGAACACGAGGACGACGATGAGCACCACGAACGCCCACGCGTCCTTCCAGGCGCCGCCGGCGAACGGCTCCGGCGCGTACTGCGTCGCCATGACCTCGACCAGGCCGAGCGTGAACCCGCCGAGGACCGCGCCCGAGATGTTGCCGATGCCGCCGAGGACCGCTGCGGTGAACGCCTTGATGCCGGTGATGAAGCCCATCCGGAAGTCGACCTGGCCGAAGCGCAGTCCCTGCGCGAGGCCGGCGACGGCAGCCAGCGCGGCGCCGAGGACGAACGCGGTCACGATGATGCGGTCGGTGTCGATGCCCATCAGCCGGGCGGTGTCCGGGTCCTGCGCGGTGGCCTGCATGGCGCGGCCGGTGCGACTGCGGCGGACGAACGTCGAGAGCGCGACCATGCCGATGACCGCGACGACGATGGTCAGCAGGTTCGGCGCGCTGATGGAGACGTCGCCGCCGAGGCTGAAGCGCCGGTCCGGGTTCACCAGCTGCGGGAAGTTCCGTGCCGACTTCGCCCGCGGGTAGAAGTTGCGGATGAGCTCCTGCAGCGCGATGGAGACGCCGAGGGCGGTGATGAGCGGGGCGAGTCGTGGAGCACCGCGCAGCGGCCGGTACGCGAACCGCTCCATGATGACGGCCACCGTGACGCTGACCGCCATGCCGCCGAGCAGCATGAGCGGGAGCGCGACGCCGGCCGGGGTGCCGGAGGGCAGAGCCAGGTAGGTCGTCAGCGCGCCGAAGCCGCCGAGCATGAAGATCTCGCCGTGCGCGAAGTTGATCAGTTGCACGATGCCGTACACCATCGTGTAACCCAGCGCGATCAGGCCGTAGGTGGCGCCGAGCACCAGGCCGTTCACGAGCTGCTGAAGGAACAGGTCCACGCGGCCTCCGGTCGAGTCGGGAAACCCTATGACGAAGGGGCGGCGACCGCATGGTCACCGCCCCTTCGTTTGAGGTCTTACTTGAAGCTGTCCGTCTTGGCCGGGACGAACTTGCCGCCCTTGATCGTGTAGACGGTCAGGACCTTGTTGTTGGTGTCACCGAACTTGTCGAAGCTGATCTTGCCGGTCGCGCCCTCGAAGTCCGAGTCCTGGACCTCCTTGACGACCTCGTCGCGCAGCTCCTGGCCCGACTTGTTCTCGCCGACGGCCTTGGCGAGCGCCTGGATGATGGCGTTCGCAGCGTCGTAGGAACCAGCGCCGTACGGGTCGGCCGGCTCGGTGTACTTGGCCGCGGTGTAGTCGGTGAGGAACTGCTTCGCCGACTCGAGGGTGTCCGTCGGGGCACCGAGCGCGGTGGCGTAGTCGCCCTCGGCCGACGCACCGGCGATCTTCAGGTACTCGGCGGCCTGGACGCCGTCGCCACCCACCAGCGGGATCTTGAGGCCGGACGCCTTCATCTGCTTGGTCAGCAGCGACGCCTCCGGGTACTCACCGCCGTAGAACAGCAGGTCCGGGCTCTGCGCCTTGAGCTTGGTGATGGTGGCGGAGAAGTCCTTGTCGCCGGGGTTGATCGTCTCGGTCTTGAGGACAGTCGCGCCCTGAGCCGCGGCCTCCTTGGCGAAGGCCTCGGCAAGGCCCTGGCCGTAGGCCTTCTTGTCGTGGACAACGGCGATCTTCTTCTTGCCGAGCGTCTTGACGACGTACTGGGCGACGAACGGCCCCTGGATGTCGTCGGTCGCGCAGACGCGGAAGTAGCTCTTGTACGGACGGCTCTGCGTGCTGCCGGCGACGAGGGCCTCGCGGCCGGTGAGGTCGACGCCCGAGTTGGACGGCGAGATCTCCGCGATGTTGGCCTGCGACAGCACCGGGGCAACCGACTTCGCGACGCTGGAGTTCAGCGGGCCGACGACGCCGACGACCGAGCTGTCGGCGACGAACTTCGAGGCGACGGTGGCGCCGACGTCGGCCTTGGCCGTGTCGTCCTGCGCGTCCATCTTGAGCGTGTAGCCCTTGACAGTTCCCTTGTCGTTGGCCTGCTTGATGGCCAGCTCGACACCGTTCTTGATGCCGGCGCCGACAGCGGCGAGGTCGCCGGTGAGGGGGGCGACGACGCCGATCGTCAGCGTCTTGTTGCCGCCACCGTCACCGCCTTCGCCCTTCGAGCCGGACTCCTTGTTGGAGCCACAGGCGGTGAGCGCGAGGGCACCGATGAGCAGGGGTGCGGTCAGTCGGAGAAGACGGGGTGGGTGCACGTGCGACCTCCAGCAGGGGAGGCCCGGGATGTCCGAGCCTCGATTCGTCAGCGCCGCCGACCCTAGTCACGAGCGGGCCCGAGGCAAGCACCCTGCGACACGGCGTCGAACCTGTTGTCCGACCGTGACCTGCGTCAGGACTGCGGCTCGGGGCGGTTCGTCCCGTCGAGGACGCCCTGCGCGACCGCGCGCATCGACAGCCGGCGGTCCATCGACGTCCGCTGGATCCAGCGGAAGGCGTCCGGCTCCGACAGGCCGTGCTCGGTCTGCAGCACGCCCTTCGCGCGGTCGACGAGCTTGCGCGCCTCGAGCCGGCCGGACAGGTCGCCGACCTCCTTCTCCAGCGCCACCAGCTCGGCGAACCGCGAGCGGGCCATCTCGATCGCTGGGACGAGGTCCTTCTTCTGGAACGGCTTGACGAGGTAAGCCATGGCGCCGGCCTCGCGGGCCCGCTCCACCAGGTCGCGCTGGCTGAACGCGGTCAGCATCACGACGGGGGCGATGCGCGCGGCCACGATCTGCTCCGCGGCCGAGATGCCGTCCAGCACGGGCATCTTCACGTCGAGGACGACGAGGTCGGGCCGGAGCTCCTGCGCGAGCCGTACGGCGGTGGCGCCGTCGCCGGCCTCGCCGCAGACGTCGTAGCCCTCCTCCTGCAGCATCTCTCGCAGGTCGAGCCGGATAAGGGCCTCGTCCTCGGCGATGAGCACACGGGTAGCCGTCACGCGGTCGAACCTAGTGCTCGCCGTACGCTCGACCCGCTCGGCCCCCGTCGCGCAACCGGCAGACGCACGGTGCTCAAACCACCGACAGTGTGGGTTCGAATCCCACCGGGGGCACTCGCGCAGGCTTACCGGGGACACGGTCTCTCGCCGGACAGGGACGGCGTCGCTCCACCAGACTCTTCGATCGGCTCTCGCATCACCGGCCACGTTCATACCGGTCATGTTCAGGCCGCCGGCCAGGAGCGAGGCGCCGGCCCAGACCGTGCCCCGCCGGTTCTGGTCGGAAGGTCGTCTCTCGCGTCGTGGAACCGGCGGCCCTACGCGAACTGCGCGGAGGCGCTGTTGACCGCGACGGTCCACTGCTCCAGGGACTGCCAGCCGGTGGATTGGTAGAGCGGCTCGCCAGCCGGCGTGGCGCCGAGGAGACCGACCTCAGCGCCCTCCACGCGGGCCATCACCAGCGCGTGAGCGAGCAACGCCCGGCCGTATCCGCGGCGAGCGTATTGCTGCGGCGTGCTCATGCACCAAACGCTGACGGCCGACTCGTGCCGCGCCGTCATGCCGCATGACACGGGGATCCCGTCCTGTTCGAGCAGCCACATGGTCATGTGTCGCCCGCGGAACGTGGCGCTGATGCAGCCGCGCGCGACCTCCGGCTCGATCCCGTACGCGTCGGTCATCAACGTCGTCATCGCATCGATGTCGTCCGATGTCGCCGCTCGTACACG
>JAODNS010000193.1 GCA_025465145.1 Frankiales bacterium | reverse complement strand
CTCGGGGTGGAACGACGTCGCGAGCAGCGGCCCGCGGCGGACGGCCACGACCCTACCGGCGGCGGGTCCGTCCGAGACCGTCGCCAGCACCTCGACGTCGTCGCCGGTCCGCTCCACCCACGGCGCGCGGATGAACACCGCGTGCACCCGGTCGAGCCCCGGCCACGGCAGGTCCGTCTCGAACGACTCGACCTGCCGGCCGAAGGCGTTGCGGCGCACCGAGATGTCCAGCCCGCCGACCGTCGGCTGCCCCGGCTTGCCGTCGAGCACCTCGTCGGCGAGCAGGATCATCCCGGCGCAGGACCCGTAGACGGGCAGGCCGTCCCGCACCTGCTGCTGCAGCGGCACGAGCAGGCCGAACAGCTCGAGCAGCGTGCCGATCGTCGTCGACTCGCCGCCGGGCAGCACGAGCCCGTCCACCTGCGCGAGGTCCTCGGGCCGCCGTACGGAGACGGGATCGGCGCCCGCCTCGGTCAGCGCGCGGACGTGCTCGCGGACGTCGCCCTGCAGGGCGAGCACGCCGATCCGGGGGCGGGTCACCCCCTGGCTCACCAGCCGCGGGTGGCCAGCAGGTCGGCGGCACCGAGCGACTCGGTGGCGATGCCGACCATGGCCTCGCCCAGGCCGCGGCTGACCTTGGCGATGCGCTCCGCGTCCTCGTAGTAGGCGGTGGCCTCGACGCAGGCGCGGGCGCGCGCGGCCGGGTCGCCGCTTTTGAAGATGCCCGAGCCGATGAAGACGCCGTCGGCGCCGAGCTGCATCATCATCGCCGCGTCGGCAGGGGTGGCGACACCTCCGGCGACGAACAGCACCACGGGCAGCCGGCCAAGCTCGGCGGTCTCGCGGACCAGGTCGAGCGGCGCCTGCAGCTCCTTGGCCGCGGCGTAGAGCTCGGACGAGTCGGCGTTCTGCAGCTTCTTGATCTGGCCGAGGATCGTGCGGATGTGGACGGTCGCCTGCGACACGTCGCCGGTGCCGGCCTCGCCCTTGCTGCGGATCATCGCGGCGCCCTCGGCGATGCGGCGCAGCGCCTCGCAGAGGTTGGTCGCGCCGCAGACGAACGGGACCGTGAAGGCGTGCTTGTCGATGTGGTGGGCGTAGTCGGCCGGGGTGAGCACCTCGGACTCGTCGACGTAGTCGACGCCGATCGCCTGCAGGACCTGCGCCTCGACGAAGTGCCCGATGCGGGCCTTGGCCATGACGGGGATCGAGACCTCGGCCTGGATCCCGTCGATCATGTCCGGGTCGCTCATGCGGGCGACGCCCCCGTCGCGGCGGATGTCGGCCGGCACGCGCTCGAGCGCCATGACCGCCACGGCTCCGGCGTCCTCGGCGATGCGGGCCTGCTCGGGCGTGACGACGTCCATGATCACCCCGCCCTTGAGCATCTCGGCCATGCCGCGCTTCACGAGGGGCGAACCGGTGACGGGGGTGGTGCTCACGGGGGTACCTGCCTGTCGGGAGAGAGACCCCAAGTCTAGGTCAGGAGACGGTCAGCGACCTGCCCTGCGGGAGCAGCAGGACCCACGTCGGACCGGGCTTGAGCGGCACGTCCTTGCCGCTCGCGTCGACGTACGACGTGCCCGCGGCGGCGTTCGGCCGACGCCAGGTCGCCTGCACGGCCACGCCGTCCCGGAGCACCGTCGCGGGTCCCGTGCCGACGGTGACGGTGTAGGGCGTGCGATTGCCGAGGACGTCCACGTACCTGCTCATCCGGACGGGGACCTTCTGCACGATCACGTTGGCGGGCGCGACGCCGGGCATGACGCGCTTGTTCTGCGCGACGGACCAGCGGCCGCTGGCCTTGTCGAACCGGAGGGTCACCGTGACGAAGTCGGAGTAGACCGCGCGCGCCGTCGTGGCCGGGGTGCCGGTGCCGGGCGGCAGCGGGGCGAACCGCAGGCCGATGTCGTGCGGCGGCACTCCCGGGCGCGAGGCGATCAGCGCGGCGGTGCTCGTGTAGAAGTTGCGCGCGTCGCGGCGGCGCTCGGCAAGCCGGTAGTCCTGCGGGACTGTGTCGTACGACGCGTCGAGCAGGTACCCGGCCTGCACCGCCTTCGCGAACGTCTCCTTCACGCCGGTGTTGCCGCCGGAGAAGGCGACGGGCACCTTGCCGAACTGGCGGAGCAGCTCGATGTCGCTCTCCCGGACGCTGCGCACCGGACCGACCTCGCCGCGCGACTCGTCCGCGTAGACGGCGGCGAAGCGGGTCTCGCCGCTCTCGACCAGCTCCTGGTAGACGACGGCCGCGCGCCCGAGTCCGCGGTGGTACGGCCGGGCCAGGCCGCCGTTGTCCACCTTCACGACCACGACCGGCGTCTTCGGCGCGGGGCCGAGGCCGGTCAGCGGGTTCAGCGCGACGGGCTTCGGCGACGGGCTCGGGCCCGGGCTCGGCGAGGGGCTGCGGCTCGGCGCCGCCGGTGTCATGGACGACGGCGTCGACGAGCCGCTGCACGCCGTGGCCGCGAGTCCGGCGAGCAGGAGAGCGAGCAGAGGACGTCGGGTCACGGCGTCCACGGTAGGTCGAGTTCTTCCGGTTCTCAGCCTGCGAGGGCCGTGTCGTCGATCTCGAAGTACGCCGGCATCGCACGGTGCCCGGCCAGCCGGAGCAGTCGCGGCACCCGCCGCCAGCGCACGGTCCGGGTGTCCTTGACGGCCGCGTTGTGGAACGAGCGGGCGAGCGCGACCCGGCTCGCCGCCGTCCGCAGCTCTTCCAGGTCGGCGTCCGCGGGCAGCAGCGGGACAGCGCTGTGCAGCGCGCGGCTGAGGTCGTTCTCCACCGCCTCGCGGCCGTCCTCGGCCGCCTCCAGCGCGACGTGCGCGGCGGCGTCCAGGGGTACGGCGGCGGCCTCGGGCAGCAGCGGCACCAGGGCC
>JAODNS010000168.1 GCA_025465145.1 Frankiales bacterium | reverse complement strand
CTGCTCGTCCTCGGGCATCTCCTCCAGGACGTCGGCCAGCCGCTCGTCGTCCAGCGCGGCGGCGATCTCGGCGCGCCGCTTGTCGGAAAGGTCGTGCATCACGCCGGCGAGGTCGGCCGGCCGGAGCTTCTCGAAGACGGCCAGCAGGTTGGCTGCGCCCTGACCGTCCTCGGCGAGGCCGAAGCCGTCGACTTCGTCCCACTCGACCTGCAGCAGCTCGCCTCGCCGTCGGCTGCGCAGGCCGCTCACGCCGCGGCGTACGGCGAGGCGCGTGAGCAGCCAGTCGGTGCGCGTCTCCTCCATCGCGATGTCGAGGACGGTGACCTGCTCTCCGGTCTCGCGCAGCGTCACGCGCCGGTCGAGCAGCTCGGCGAGGACGAGGGTCTCGCCCGGTCGCTTGTCGAACCGGCGCAGGCTGACCGTGCCGGTCGACAGCAGCACGGCCTCCGGGTCGACGCTGGTCACCCGGCCGATGGGTACGAAGATCCGCCGCCGCGCCTGGATCTCGACGGCGAGGCCGAGGACGCGGGGCGCGTCGCGGCCGATCCGCAGCGCCACGACGACGTCGCGGACGCGGCCGACCTGGTCGCCGTTCGGGTCGAAGACGGGCAGCCCGGCGACGCGCGCGACGAAGACGCGGGTGCCGGTGCTCACGATGTCGCCTTCCTCGCTACGGCAGCACCCCGGCGCGCCCGCTCCTCCGTCGCGTGGCGCCGGGTGCAGCCTCCGCTCGAGGGGCACGCTACCGCCGGGGCGGTCTCGGGCCGGGGACCACGGCCGGGCATGCTGGCCTCGACTCGCCGCTTCCAGGAGGTACCCGTGACCGTGCTCGACCGCTTCCGCCTCGACGACAAGGTGGTCGTCGTGACCGGCGCCTCCTCCGGGCTGGGCGTCGCGTTCGCGCAGGCCTTCGCGGAGGCCGGCGCCGACGTGGTGCTCGGTGCCCGCCGCGTCGACCGGCTCGCCGACACGGGGAAGCTGGTCGAGGCGGCCGGCCGCCGCTACGTCGCCGTGCAGACCGACGTGGCCGACCCCGACCAGTGCACAGCGCTGATCCAGGCCGCGATCGACACCTTCGGCCGGGTCGACGTGCTGGTGAACAACGCCGGCCTCGGGACCGCCTACCCGGCGACCCGCGAGACGCCGGACCAGTTCCGGCAGGTCATCGACGTCAACCTCAACGGCGCCTACTGGTGCGCGCAGGCGTTCGGCCGCGCGGCGAAGAACGGCGGCGCGATCGTCAACATCTCGTCCGTAATCGGCCTGCACCCCGGGCACGTCCCGCAGGCCGCGTACGCCGCGTCCAAGGCCGGCCTCATCGGGCTGACCCGCGACCTCGCGCAGCAGTGGACCGGCCGCAAGAACATCCGCGTCAACGCGATCGCCCCCGGCTACTTCCCGACCGAGATGACCGACCAGATGGGCGACCAGGAGGCCGAGCTCGTCAAGATGGTGACCCCGGCCGGCCGCCTCGGCGACCCGGCCGAGCTCGCCGCCGTCGGCGTCTTCCTGGCCAGTGAGGCCGCGTCGTACGTCACCGGCATCACCGTGCCGGTCGACGGCGGCATGACGATGCCGTAGATGGGGCCGACGCTCGCGTACGAGGTCGTCGACGTCTTCACCGACCGCGCCTACGCCGGCAACCCGCTCGCCGTCGTCCTCGACGCGGACGAGCTGAGCACGGCACAGCTGCAGGCGCTGGCGCAGGAGTTCGCGCTGTCGGAGACCGCGTTCCCGGTACGGGCGGATGACGGAGCCGACTACCGGCTGCGCATCTTCACGCCGGCCATCGAGCTGCCGTTCGCCGGGCACCCGTCCGTCGGCGCCGCGGACGTGCTGCGCCGGCTGGGCCGCATCGGCACCGGCCGGGTCGTGCAGTCGTGCGGCGCGGGCCTGCTGCCGCTGGACGTCACCGAGGACGCGGTGACCCTGACCGGCGGCCCGGCCAGCTGGAGCGAGCCGCTGGACCCAGCTGCCGCCCTGGCTGCGGCCGGCTTCGACGTTGCGCTGGGCGAGGTCCGCACGGCCGGCTGCGGCATCGAGTTCACCTACCTGCAGGTGGCGCCGGAGGACCTCGCCCGGGTACGCGCGGACCTGCCGGCCGTCGAGGCGCTCGGCGGCACCGGGCTGTGCGTGTACGCGTGGGACGGCAAGACGGCGAGGGCTCGCGTCTTCGCGGCCGGAGCCGGGGTCGGGGAGGACCCGGCCACCGGATCGGCCGCTGTGGGGCTTGGCGTGCACCTCGTCGTCAGCGGCCTGCTGCCGGACGGCGAGACGGCGTACGACGTGACGCAGGGCGTGGAGATGGGCCGCCCGTCGCTGCTGCGATGCACCGTCACCGCCGAGGGCGGCCGGCCGGTGCAGACCCGCGTCGGCGGGTCCGTCGTGCCGATCGCCCGCGGCGAGATCCGCGTCCCCTAGACGGCGCGCATCCGGCGGACGACGAGGCCGGCGAGCAGCAGCGCCACGGCGAGCGAGGCAGGCAGCAGCGGGCCGGTCGCGGCCAGGCCGCCACCGGTCGGCGCGGGGGCCTGCGGCGCGGGAGCGGCCGGCGGCGGTCCCTGCGGTGCCGGCGCCTGCGCACCACCGGCAACCGGCCGAAGCTGCGGACCGCTCATCTGGCGGTAGACGAGCCCGCGCATGTCGACCGACACCCCGTCGCTGGTGCCGTCGTAGCCGGCCGCGGGGATCTTGTTGCACTTCAGTTTGTCGGTGCAGGTGTCCACGGCCGTGCCCCAGATCGGCGCGCCGGGGGTCGGCGCCGCGAGGACGTCGAGGAAGTCGAACATGTTGCCGCAGCGGCCGTCGCAGGCGCCGCGGTGCAGCGGGTCGCCGGGCGTGTTCGCGATCGTCGACGTGAACGTCGGGTTGTCGGACAGCGCGTTGGTGCTGGTCGTGACGTAGAGGTCCCACGGCCGGCTCAGGTCGGTGCTGTCGGAGGCCGTGGTGCCCGGGAAGCTGACGACGATGCGGCCCGCGGCGCCGGCGGCGATGGTCGGCCAGTTGACCTCGTGGACGCCCGGCGGCGCGATCATGATCGCCTTGCCGAAGGTCTTGCCGTGGTCGGTGGAGACGGCGAGGTACGGCAGCTTGTGCTCGCCGTCGTACCAGACGTAGAAGACGTTGCCGCGGTCGTCGACGGCGACCGAGCTCTGGTTGTCGGGCATCGAGACGGTGTTGCTGACCTTCGTGCGGGTCCACGTGGTGCCGGCGTCCTCGCTCACCGCCAGCCAGGGCTGGCCGCAGTGGCCCTTGGGCAGGAACAGCCGGCCCTGGCGGTCGGTGACGATGTGGCCGTGCAGGCTGCCGCACAGCTCGCCCGGATACTCCGCGTCGACGCCGGTGAACGCCGGCAGGCCTGACTTCTGGTACGTCCGGCCGCCGTCGATGCTGCGCACGCAGCCCACGTCGCTGACGCGGTTGAAGCAGTAGTAGACGTACTCGGCGAACTTCGGGTCGAGCGACGCCTGCTGCCCCTCGGGCACCGGCCCGGCGAACAGCGTCTGGTGGTCGTTCACGAACGGGTCGCCGGACTGCACCGATGGCGTGAAGGTCTCGCCCTGGTCGTCGCTGTACGGGATGAACGCGCCTGCGCCGGCGAGGTCGACGTTGAAGACGCGGCCGCTGTCCTCATCG
>JAODNS010000148.1 GCA_025465145.1 Frankiales bacterium | reverse complement strand
TGGCTGCGGCCAGCGCGCCGTCGACCAGGCCGACGGCCAGCAGCAGCGCGCCGGCCGCCCGCGCGTACGCCAGCTCGTCGGAGGAGGTGGCCCCGAACTGCAGCGCCGTCGCGATCTCCGTTCCGGCCAGGACCAGCCCGCCGAGGACGAGCAGCAGGACCCGCAGGCGGCCGCGACGGAGCGCGACGGCCGTGCCGGCGAGCGCGACCCACGCGGCGACGGCGAGCAGCTGGACGGTGCCGAGGAGCGCGAACGGCACCCCGGGCTCCATGGCGGGAGTCTAGGAGCGCAGGGCGCTTCGGCCGCTCATCCCGTGCACGGCGTGGTGGCCGCGCCGGAACGCAGCCGGTCCAGCTCGGTCAGCGCGCCCTTGAGGGTGGCGACCTTGACCAGCTTCAGGCCCTTCGGCGGGCCGGACAGCGCCTCCGCGCAGTTGGCAGCGGGCACGAGGAAGACCTCGGCGCCCTTGCTGCGCGCGCCGATCAGCTTCTGCTGGATGCCGCCGATCGGGCCGACCTGGCCCTCGCCGTCGATGGTGCCGGTACCGGCGATGAAGCGGCCGTTCGTCAGGGAGCCCGGCTCGAGCTTGTCGAGGATGCCCAGCGCGAACATCAGCCCCGCGCTCGGGCCGCCGACGTCCTTGAGGCTGATGGTGACCTTGATCGGGTAGTCGGTGCGCTCGGTCGTCTGCACCCCGATGACCGGCCGCACCGCACCGTCGGGGTCGCTCGTCGACGACGTCACCAGCGTGACCTCGCCTGCCTGGCCGCCGCGCAGGTACCCGACCCGCACCGGCTGACCGGGCGTCCGCCGGCCGATCAGCTCGCGCAACTGCTTCGCGCCGGTGACCTTCGTACCGTCGATGGTCGTCAGCTCGTCGCCCTTCCTGAGCTGCCCGTCCGCCGGCGCCTTGGCCGTGACGGAGCCGACGAGGACGTGGGTCACCCCCGGCACGCCGAGCTGGCTCAGCGCCGCCGTCGTCGCCGTGTCCTGCGACTCCCGCATGGCCTCCTGGTCCTCCGCCTTGACCTCCTCGTCGGTGCGGTCCGGCGGGTAGATCACGTCGCGCGGGACGACGGCGAGGTCGTGCTGGAACCAGCCGCGCAAGGCCTGCACGAGCGTCAGCTGCGTGACGACGCTGATGGTCGTCATGTTGAGGTGCCCGGTGTCCTCGAACGTCGGCCGCCCGGTGACCATGATCACCGGCTTGCCCTCGTACCTGTCGAGGGTGTTGTACGTCGGTCCGGGTGCGAGCGCGACGTACGGCACCCGCGCGACGGCCGCGACCAGCGTCAGCCCGATCGCGAGCACGCTCGCGAGCAGCAGGGTCAGGGTGCGCCGCGTCACGGCCTCACGCTAGGCGAAGGCCGGGCCGACGGCTCGGCTGGCGTCAGGCGAAGAAGCCGAGGCTCTTGGCCCCGTCGTGCGCGTGCCCGTTGCTGCCCGCGAGGACTGGCTCCTGCGCCAGCTGCGGCGCGTCCTCGACCGCCGGCTCCGGTGCGGGCGCCAGCTCGGCGGCGGCCTGCGGCTCGACCGCCGGGACCTCCTCGACCACCGGCTGAGCCGGCACCTCGACGACCGCGGGGACCGCTGCATGGTCGGCCGCCGCCGGGACCTCGACGCGGTAGTAGGCGCGGAAGGCCAGCGGGACCACGGTCAGCGCGTGGCAGCTGACCTCGTTGACGCCTTCGACGTTGCGCAGGTGCTCGACCAGGCGCACGGCCTGCTCCAGGTCGGGCACGCGGCGGAATGCGGGGGCTCCATCAGGAGCGGGGAAGAAGACGACGTGCTCCACGGCGGAAGCTCCTCACAGACGGCGATGACGCGACGCGGTGGTCTTCGGCAGCCCGCACCGGCAGGCTTGAGCGGATGTCCGGTTCGCGGCTCTCCGCACTTTCTCGAGATTTCTTGCAGGAGGCGCGCGAGGATCGGCGAACCTGCTCGTTGAGGCTGGTAGTCGGGTCCCAGCCCCCGATGGAAGAGGGACAGATGTCCTCGATGCAGGAGCTGCCACCGCTCGGGTTCTCGCCCGTCCCGGCCGGCCTGCCCGCGCACGACCCGGCGCCCGCGCACCTGCGGCTCGTCCCGGACGTCCCGCTCGACTTCGACGCCGCGGTCCGCAGCATCACGCCGCGCCTGCAGCGGTACGCCGCCCGCCGCCTGGGTGACGCGCACGAGGCGGAGGAGCTGGTCCAGGAGGCCTTGCTCCGCGCGTACAAGAACCGCGACGAGCTGCTGACCGAGGACGACCTGGCCGCGTGGTCGACGGTGGTCGTCGGCCGCCTCGTGATCGACCGGCTGCGCGTGCGCGGCCGCTCCGTCAACTGCGCCGAGGTGCCGGAGGGCCGCCGCGTCGGGCGCGACACGGCCGAGGTCGTCGTGGCCCGCGACGAGGCCCGCACCGCCCTCGACGCCCTCGACGCCATGCCGGCCCGGCAGGCCGCCGTGCTGTGGGCCCGCGAGGTCGAGGGCATGGCCTACGACGAGATCGGCCTGCGCTTCGGGATGACCGAGCCGGCCGTGCGCTCGCTGCTCACCCGGGCGCGCAAGGCGCTGCGCAAGGAGTACGCCACGCGCGGCGGCACGCTCCCCGTCGCCGGCCTCAGCGCCCTCGCGCCGTGGGTCGTCGGCCTGCGCTGGGCGGACCGCCTGCGCGGCGTCGCCACCAGGGCCGCCGCGCCGGCCGCCATCGGGGCCCTCGGACTCGGGCTCGTCGGGGGCGCGCTGTACTCGCCGCTCACGGCGCCGGCGCTGCAGCAGCCCGCGCTCGAGCAGTCGGTGCTGCAGCAGTCCGTCGTCGTTCCGGTCGTCGCCGACCTCGCCGGCCGGCCGGCGGCTGCCGTCGCCGCTCCCGCCCGCGTGGCGGGTACCACGTCGCGCGCGCTGCCTGCCGCGCCACGCACGCGGACGCTCGCCGAGGACCGCGTGCGGCTCGGCTGCGACGCCGCCCGCACCGGCTACGCCGGCAACGAGCGCTGCGTCAACGGGACGGACCGCACGAGCACGATCTACGTCGGGCCGACGCTGCCGGACAACCCGACGGGGATCCGCGACATCGGCATCAAGTCCGAGAAGGTCGACTGCTCGGCCGTCCCCAGCACGCCCGCCACCACCTGCTCGGAAGACCCCAGCACCGGAGGAACCCGATGACCCGCCGCCGCATCCTGCTCGGCTTCACCCTGCTCGCCGTCATGGGCGGCACCGCTGCGCCGGCGCTCGCGGACGACGGCGGCACCAAGGTGTGCCTCGTCGCGACCCACGACCGCAACAACCCCGGCCCGGCGCCGTTGTGCGTCTGGGTGCCGGTGGAGAAGCGGCTCTAGGGGATCTTCGAGCGGCCGCTGCGCGGCGGAGGGATCGGCGCGTCCATCGCGCGCCGGAACCGCTCGTACGCCTGCACCGAGTCGACCGCTTCGACCGGCCCACGCGACCGGCTCGTCCAGCTCGTCCAGGCGATCGCGCCCAGCGTCGCCACCGGGACCGGGAGCAGCCAGACCAACCAAGCGGGCACGCGCCGACTGTAACCGCGCAGGTGCCGGATCTAGGGCGTTCCGACCCACTCCTGCGCGCCGTCGTCGAACACCTGCCGCTTCCACACCGGCACGGTCTCCTTCAGGTCGTCGATGAGCCGCCGGGCTGCCTCGAACGCCTCCGCGCGGTGCGGCGCCCCGGCGGCCACGACGACCGCCACGTCGCCGACCGCGAGCAGCCCGGTGCGGTGCACCGCGGCCAGCGCGCACACCGGCAGGTCCGCCGCGACGGCCTCCGCCACACGCCGCAGCGCCGCCTCGGCGTCGGGGTGGGCGACGTACTCCAGCGCGGTCACGCCGCGGCCGCCGTCGGTGTCGCGCACCAGCCCGCTGAACGAGACGACGCCGCCCGCCCCCGCGTCCTCGACGGCGGCGAGCACCTCCGCCGGGTCGATGGGGGTGTCGCGCAGCGCGAGCAGGCGGATGACCACGCCGGACACGCTAGAGCCGACGCCGGCGGCGGCGGGCCTGCCGGACCAGCGCGGCGGTGCCGAGCAGCGCCACGCTGGCGCCGGCGGCCGTGTAGGCGCCGGCGCGACTGCTCCCCTCCGCAGCGCACTCTGCGAGGTGCGCCCGCAGCGCGGCCTCGTTCGTCCACGTCGGGCTCCAGCCCGCCGCGCGCAGCCGCTCGCTGGTGACGACGACCGGCGCGAGCAGGTGGTCGAGGTGACGCGGCGAGGAGGTGGACAGGCCGAGCCGGTGCAGCCGCTCCGCGGTCGCGAGAGCGACGCCGGCCGGCAGCTCCACCCTGCGCTTGCCGCTGATCCGCTCCACGTCCACCTGCGGGATCCACCCGTCGCAGCCGGCGGTCGCCGCTCCGGACACCCGCCCGTCCGCCGCCAGGACGAGCGCCGCCGCCAGGTCCTCCACGTGGCACAGCTGCCACAGCGGCTCGCTCCCGCGCGCCGCGAGCAGCCGCGGCGCCGCGAGGGAGCGCAGCAGCGCCCCCTCGTACCCCTTTCCGACCAGTGCCGCCGGGCGCAGCACCACCACCTCGACCCCGGTGCGGACGGCGTGCTCGGCCAGCCGCTCGACCTCCACGTGGTCGCCGAGCAGCCCGTCGTCCGGCTCCGCCCGCAGCGGCGCGTCGTCGGGCAGCGGCACGGGCTGGCCCGGCACCGCGCCGTACACGTCCGCCGACGTCGTGAGCACCACCCGGCGGACTCCCGCGATGCGCGCCGCCTCGAGCAGCTCCCGGGTGCCGTCGACGTTCAGCGCGCGCCGCTCGGCGGTGGGGATCGTGCTGTCGTACGTCGTCGCGAGGTGCACGACGGTGCCCACGCCGCGCAGCTCTGCGGCGGTCACCGGCACTGCGTCGAGACGGTCCAGCACCAGCCGGCCGAGGCCGGTCGTGGCGCCGGTGACGCCGATCCGCCCGCGGCGCCTCACGGGCGGCCCAGGGTTAGCGTGGACCTCATGCGCCGGAGCCTGCCGTGACCCGACCGCCGTTCGGGTTCGGCCCCCCGGACCGGCCGGACGAGCCGAACGACCCGAACGACCCGCTGGGGCTCGCGAAGATGTTCGGCGCCGGCGGCGGCGACCTGTTCGCGCAGCTGTCGCAGCTCATGTCGTGGAGCGGTGGCCCGGTCAACTGGGACCTCGCCACGAGCATCGCCGGAGGTGCGGCCAACGAGGGCGAGCAGCCCGTCGATGCCGAGCAGTCGCGGCAGGTGGCGGACGCCTGCCGGCTCGCCGACCTGTGGCTGGACCCGGTCACGAGCCTGCCCGGGACGGGTGCCGAGGGCCGCGCGCAGACCCGCTCGGGCTGGATCGACGCGACGCTGCCGGCGTGGCGGCAGCTCGTCGACCCGGTCGCCGGCCGCGTCGTCGCGGCGATGGGCGGCGCCATGGAGAAGGGGCTGCAGGGCGGCTTCGCCGAGCTGCCGGAGGAGATGCGCGGCATGCTCGCCGGCGCCGGTCCGCTCCAGGGCGTGATGCAGCAGGTCGGCGGCTTCGTCTTCGGCGCGCAGGTCGGGCAGGCGCTCGGGGCGCTGGCCGGCGAGGTGCTGTCGTCGACCGAGATCGGCCTGCCGCTGGGGGAGGCCGGCCGGCCGGCGCTCGTCCCGCAGAACGTCGAAGCCTTCGCCGAGGGGCTCGAGGTGCCCGACGACGAGGTGCGGCTGTACCTCGCGCTGCGCGAGTGCGCGCACCAGCGGCTGTTCGCGCACGTCCCGTGGCTCAAGGCCCACCTGTTCGACACGGTGGACGCCTACGCGCGCGGCATCGAGGTCGACCCGGCCGCCATCGAGGAGGCCGTGGGCTCGTTCGACCCGTCGGACCCGGAGAGCCTGCAGCGGGCCCTCGGCGACGGGCTGTTCGAGATGCAGCCGACCGCCGCCCAGCAGGCGGCGCTGGCCCGGCTCGAGACCGCGCTCGCCCTGGTCGAGGGCTGGGTCGACCAGGTGGTCGACGCCGCGGCCGCCGACAAGCTGCCCACGTCGGCCGCGCTCCGCGAGACGATCCGCCGCCGGCGCG
>JAODNS010000023.1 GCA_025465145.1 Frankiales bacterium | reverse complement strand
GCGTTGCGCGGGCTGCGGCAGCTGCGCCGCGTGCCGGGCAAGGATGTGGCGCTGGTGGCGCTGGACGAGTGGCCGATGTTCGACGTGTTCACCTCCGACCTGGCGTCGGTGGCCCGTGACAGCGGCGAGATGGGGACCGCGTCCGCGCGGCTGCTGCTCGACATGCTCGACGGTGCCGACCCCGGCACCGTCACCATCGACACCACCTTCACCCCCCGCGGCAGCATCACCACACGATCTGCCGCGACGGACGCCGGCGCTCTCGCAGCAGTCCCGTCGTGACGCGGCGTCCGGTGCTGAGCGCACTCGTTGACGACGCCCTCGTCGTCGTAGAGCCCCCGGAGCGCGAGGCTGCGGAGACGTTACTCGCCGACCTGTTCGCATGCGTGTTCGGAGCGGGCGCCGGGAACTCGCCGCACGGCTGGCAGAACGACGGAACGGCAGGGCTGGCCGCGGCCCTCGCCATGCGCGCGCACGCCCGAGACCAGGACGACCTCCACTGGACGACCGGCGTCCACCCGGGGTCGGTGGTGTGGCCGGTGGTGCTGGCCGTCGGTGCAGAGGTAGAAGCCACCGGCGACGAAGCCCTGCGGGCCGCCCTGGCCGGCTACAACGCCATGACAGGCCTCGCGCTGCAGCTCGGAACCGACCATGCGCGCACCTGGCACGCCACCGCGACGTGCGGCGCGCTCGGCGCGTCCGTATCCGCCGCGATGCTGCTCCGCCTCACCGCAGACCAGATCCACGAGGCCGCCGCCCACGCCGTCGCGATGGCAGGCGGCGTCGGCCAAGCGCTGCTGGAGCGCTCCGGGACGACGTTGTTCCACCGGATCGCCGCGGCCGGCACGGGGGTACAGGCGGCTCGCCTGGCCGCGTCCGGAGTCAGTGGCTCGCACGACCCGATCCTGGGTGAGCGCGGCGTCGTCGCCCTGCTCGCACCGCGCGCGAGGGTCCGATACGAGCCCGGACGGGTGCCCGACGCCCTAGCCACGTCCTCCGTGCGCGTCTTCCCCGTCAACGGCTTCGCACAGGGCGCCGTGGCGCTCGCCGCGCAGCTCGGACGGGAGGCAGGGCCGGAGGTCGACGACCTCGCCGTTGAGGTAGCGCCCGCGGTCGCCGACGCGATCACCGGGGCCGTCGGCGGCGACTGGTGGGACGTTCGGTCGGCCGTTGCGGCGGCGTGGACCAGCGGCGACCCGTTCCTGCTCGAGCCGTCGGACCGCAGCGCAGAGCTGCGCGCGCGCGTCCGCGTCGTGCCAAGGGCCGGCTGCGCTACGACAGCTACCCGCCTGGTCGCCGCAACGCCGCACGGGACCAGATATGCCGAGCTCGCCACCCCACCCGGCGCACGCCTCGACGACCCCGAACTCCGACCGCTGCTGGCGCGAAAGTGGGATCGGTTGGTCGGCCCCCAGCAAGGCGGCGCCGCCTTCGCGCGCTCGCTCGCGCAGACGGCCCTGTCGGCCGGGCCGGGACGCATCCACCTCCGCGAGGACCTCGCAAACAGCGGCGACTAGCCGTCCCGAGAACACAGGAGCCATACATGCGCGTCACCGGGTTCTTCCACGCAGGCGTCACCGTCCGCGACATGGAGGCATCGCTGCGCTTCTACCGCGACGGCCTCGGCCTCGAGGTCCACTTCGACCGGCTCCTGGACGGCGCGTACCTGCGCACAGTGCTCGCGCAGCAGTTCACAGCCATCCGCGCGGTCTACCTCACCATCCCCGGCGGCGGGTTCGTGGAACTGCTCGAGTACCAGGAAACCGAGCGGCTCTCCGCGGCCTCCAGGCCGTCTGACTTCGGCGCGGGACATCTGTGCCTGTACGTCGAGGGCATCGACGACATGGTCGAGCGCCTGCGCGAGCACGGCGGGAGCACGCGCTCCCCGGCGGCCGTCGACATCACCAGCGGCCCGAACACCGGCGCGCGAAGCGTCTACGCCCTCGACCCCGACGGCTACCCCGTGGAGCTGTTCCAGAAGCCAGGACGGTCAGCCGTCATCAACCAGGCAGGAGATCCCGCATGAAGCTCCCGATCGAAACGCTGGCCAGGGGCCTCGGGCACCCTGAAGGTCCGGACGTCCTCCCCGACGGCCGCATCGTCATGGTGGAGACGTACACCAGCAAGATCATCGCGTGGGCGCCGGAGGCCGGGATCCACGACTACGCGCTCTGCGGCGGCGGCCCGAACGCATGCCTGCTCGGATCCGACGGCGCCGTCTACATCACCCAGAACGGAGGGACCGTCGGCGCGTGGAAGGCCGACGTCATGAAGGTCCCGTCCATTCAGAAGTCATGGCCGGACGGTCGCGTCGAGACGGTCGCATCCGAAGTGGCCGGGATCCCGCTCCAGGCGCCGAACGACCTCACGTTCGGGCCCGACGGCCGGCTCTACTTCACCGACCCGGGCGACTACTACCCGGACAACCCGAGCATCGGACGGCTGTTCGTGCTCAACCCGGACGGCACCGGTGAGCTGCTCGAGGAGGTCGGCCCCGCCTACCCGAACGGCATCGCCGCCGAGCCCGACGGCGCGATCGTCTGGGTCGAGTCGTACCGCCGCGGCGTCTACCGGAAGCGTCCCGGCGAGCCGTCCGCCCTCATCCACGTCCTCCCGGACGGGCACATCCCGGACGGCCTGAAGATCGACGAGAACGGCAACCTGTGGATCACCGCCTTCACGGCCGGCGGCGTCGACGTCATCCGCCCGGACGGCACGCCGGTCGACTTCCTCGAGACCGGCGGCGTCCCGTGCAACTGCCTGTTCGTCGGCGACGACCTCATCATCACTGACTTCGGGGACGTCGCCGAGGTCACCGCGGACGCGCCCATGGAAGGTCGACTCTGGCGGATCCCCGTCGGCACCACCGGGATGCCGTTGTTCCGAGGCGCGATCGCCGCGCTGGGAGAACGGGCGTGACCGCGGACCCCAGCACAGGCGACGCTGCCAGAACCGCTGTTGTCACGGGAGCCGCGAGCGGCATAGGCCGCGCGACGGCCCTGCGCCTCCTGTACGAAGGATGCGACGTACTCGCGGTTGACCGCGACCCTGCCGGGCTCACCGACCTGGCGGCAGAAGGCTGCCGCACCCTCGTCGCCGACCTCAGCTCCGCGCAGGGACGCGACCGCGTGGTCGAGAGCGCCGTTGGGGCGTCTCTGCTCGTCAACTCCGCCGGGATCATCCGCCTCAAGCCGATCCTCGATGTCTGCATCGACGACCTGCGCGACGTCTACGCCGTCAACGTCGAAGCGGTCTGGGACCTCACGTCCCGGATCGGCCGCGCCATGCCGCCGGGCGGCGCCATCGTCAACCTGAGCTCGAGCTCGGCGAAGCTCGCCACAACGGTCGAGGCGGCCGTCTACGCGTCGTCGAAGGCCGCGGTGCTCAGCCTCACGCGATCCTTCGCCTATGCGTTCGCGCCGCATGTCCGCGTGAACGCGATCTGCCCCGGCATCATCGACACGGCGATGCAGGACGCGGTGCTGGCTCAAGTCGGCGCGGCGCGCGGCATCCCGGTGGCCGAGCTCTCTGAGGCGCGTACGGCGGCTGTGCCGCTGGGGCGCGCAGCGACCGCCGACGAATGCGCCGGCGTGATCGCCTTTCTGCTCTCCGACGCGGCGGGCTACATGACCGGCCAGGCGATCAACTACACGGGCGGGCTGGTGACGTGGTGACAGCAGCGGCCGACCTGTTCGACCTCGCAGGGCAGACCGCCGTGGTCACCGGCGCCGGGAGCGGCCTCGGCGCTGCGATCGCCGGCGGGCTCGCCGCATTCGGCGCGACGGTCGTCGCGGTCGACGTCGACATGGCCGCGGCTGAGGCAGTCGTGGCTGCGATACGTGCGCGCGGAGGCGACGCCGACGCAGTCGAGTGCGACGTCACGGACAGACCCCGCGTCGAGAGCGCGGTTCTGGAAGCCGAGACCAAGCACGGCCCGGTGCGCGTCCTCGCCACGTCGGCCGGGATCGGAATGCGGTCACCCGCAGCCGACATGAGCGACAGGCAGTGGTCGCGCGTCATCGACGTGAACCTGACGGGGACGTGGAACTGGAACCAGGTCGTCGGCAGGCGCATGGCCGAGCGCCGCGCCGGCAGCATCATCAACGTCGCGTCGGTCGCCGGGCTCGTCGGCGTGACGACCGGCAACGTCAACTACGCCGCCAGCAAGGGTGGAGTCATCGCGATGATGCGCACGCTGGCCCTCGAATGGGCGCCTGCGCACGTTCGGGTCAACGCGCTGGCCCCGACGCATTTCCGTACGCCGCTCATCGAGAACGCGATCCGCGACCAGCCCGAACTGCTCGACTACTACGTCGGCAACATCCCTCTCGGGCGGATCGGTGAGCCGGCCGAGATCGTGGGGCCGGCGGTGTTCCTGGCGTCCGCAGCGTCCTCCATGGTCACGGGGCACGTCCTTGCCGTCGACGGAGGCCACACCGCCCGATAGCCACCGGCGGGCGGTCACCGAGAGCTGGTGGCGAGAAGCGCGATGCCGGTCGAGCAGACCACGCCCGCGAGGACGGTGGCCACTGATGGCCGGCGACGGGAAGCCACCGTCTCGAGCGCGGTCACCAGGAGGGGTGTCGTTGCAAGCATGCACTGAACCAACAGCACGCCTCCGTGCTGGACCGCCGCGATCGTCAGGACGAATCCGACGCTAACCGTGCCGCTGCGAACGGCGAGCCGTGGCAAAGCCCGGCACCCGATGTCCCGCGGAGGCACCAGCACCCAGAACGCGGCAGCCGCGACAGCCGTTCGCACGACGTAGATGGGACCGGTTCCCACGTGCCGCGTCGTCAGCATCGCGGTCAGCACGGTGAGCAAGCCGGTTCCTGTGCCCGCGACGAGCATCAATGTCACGGCTTCGTGGCCGCGGAGGCCGGAGAACACCCGGCGAAGCGGCAGGACCGCGCCGACGACGAGCAGCGTCGTGGCTGCGACCGCGGCCGCCGACGGAGCCTGCCCCAGTGCGAGAGGCGCGATGAGGAGGACGGCGGCCGGGCTCAGCGCCTGCGCGGTCGCGACGGCGGACGCGCTGCCACGCTGCAGCAACGCGAAGACGGCCCACGTCGTCACGGTCATCGTCGCTACGGAGGCCCCGTGCAGCAGCCACACGTCTGGGCGGCCTGCGCGCCAGGCGCCGGTGATGAGCAAAGGCGTCGCGCACAGCGCGTTGAGGGCGTAGAGCGGCGCGATCGTCTGCCACATCGGCAGGACCCGGCCGAGGTCCTTCGTCAGGAAAGCCCCGTACGCCGTCGCGACTGCGGCGGCGGACGCGAGCGCGAACACCAGCACCTAGAAACGTTACCAGATCTGCCGCCGCATTGCCCGGTGGCTTGGCCTTGACGCGCTCACCGAAGGCTCCATAGACTAAAAAACGATTCCAGGAGGCCTCGTGACCCAGAGCAATGGCGGCAAGGCGGTGGTCGTCACCGGCGCCACCGGCGGCATAGGCGCGGCGGTCTGCCGCCGACTCGCGAGGGACGGGCTGCAGGTCGTGGCCGTCGACCGCGACGCCGAGCCGCTCGAGCGCCTGGTGGGCGACCTCACCGGCGCGGGGCACCTAGCGCGCCCGGTCGACCTGACGGATCTCGCTGCGCACGGCGAGCTGATGCGGGAGGTCGAGGCGTCAGGTCGGCGGCTCGTCGGTCTGGTGTACCTCGCCGCCGTCCTGCGGCGCCGGAACAGCATCTTCGAGGTGACCGAGGAGGACTGGGACGCGCAGATCGACACGAACCTGAAGGCGACGTTCTTCTTCAACCGGTCCATCGCCGAGCTGCTCACGCGCCAGGCGTCCGGCGGCTCCATCGTGAACTTCACGTCGCAGGGCTGGTGGACCGGAGGGTTCGGCGGCTCGGTCGTCTACGCCGCGAGCAAGGGCGGAATCGTCTCGATGTCCCGCGGCCTGGCGCGGACGCTCGCCCCGCACGCCATCCGCGTCAACACGGTCGCCCCGGGTTTCGTCGACACGCCGATGATGCGCAGCGGCCTTACCGACGCGCAGCTGCAGGCATCGGTGGAACAGGTCCCGTGGGGACGGATGGCCGAGCCGGAGGAGGTCGCCGACACGGTCTCGTTCCTCATCGGCAACGACTCCCGATACATGACTGGCGCGACTCTGAACGTCACCGGCGGGCAGTTGATGTATTGAGCGTCCGCGATCCGAAGCCCACGGGCCTCGCGGCCCCGACTACCGCCGCCGAACTGAGGACATGACGTGCCACCGGCTCCGAACCCGCCCTGTTGTCGTCCCGCCCGGCGCGCCGTGGCACCAACCCGGAGCGCGCGGCGCGGGCTTCGGCGGACCGCCAGCACGTGCACGTCCTAACGGCGCGGGAGAGCGCGCACCAGCAGCGCCGGGTAGCAGGCGCCCTGATGCGTCGGGGGCTGGTCGAGGGAGACCGCCTCGCGCTGACGATCGGGGCGTCCGCGGAGCTGCTGAGCGTCGCCCTCGGCGCGCTCCGGATCGGAATCGTCCCAGTGATGCTCGACCCGGGCCTGACCTCGGCCGAACGTGAGGTCCTGCTCGCGGACGCCGCCCCCGCCCTGACTGTGAACGACGACGCCGGCCTGGCGGATCTGCTCCATGGAGACCCCGTCGAGCTAGCCGACGCGCCGCGCGCGAGACCGATGCACTACACGTCTGGCACCACGGGGCGTCGCAAAGGCGTCTGGTCAGGCCTGCTGCCCGATGACGAAGCGGCGCAGCTGCTCGTGGAGGAGCGCTCGCTCTGGGGGTTCAACGAGGCCGACGTCCACCTCGTCGTCTCGCCGCTGCATCACTCCGCCCCGCTCCGCTTCGCGAGCAGCACTCTCCTCGCGGGCGGCGCAGTCGCCGTTCTGCCGAGGTTCGACGCGCGCGCGGTTCTCGAGGCGCTCGACGAGGTCCGCCCCACAACGCTGTTCTGCGCGCCTGCGCACCTGCACCGGCTCTTCGCGGCGGTCGACGACGGCGCCGCGTTCCCGGACGTCGCCCAGCTGAGACTTCTCGCGCACGCCGGTGCGCCGTGCCCCAAGAACCTCAAGGAGCAGACGGTGGCCGCGCTGCCCGAAGGCGCCGTGTGGGAGTTCTACGGGTCTACCGAGGGCCAGTTCACCGCCTGCTCGACCGCGGACTGGCGAGCCCACCCGGGAAGCGTCGGGCGCGCGCGGCCGGGGCGTCGCCTGGAGATCGCCGACGACGGGACCATCTGGTGCCACGTGCCGCGGTACGCGCAGTTCAGCTACTGGCGCGACCAGGCCAAGACCGACAGCGCGTGGCGGGGGAGCGCCTTCTCCGTCGGCGACCTGGGTCGGCTCGACGCGGAAGGCTTTCTCTACCTCGAAGGCCGTCGCGACGACTTGATCATCACTGGTGGGGTGAACGTGTATCCGCTCGAGGTGGAGCTCGTCCTCGGCGAGGTGCCGGGCGTCACCGTCGCTGTGTTCGGCCGCAGTGACGAGCGCTGGGGGCAGCGCGTCTGCGTTGCCTACACCGGCAAGGCACTCGAACTCGAGCATGAGCTGCGCGCGCGGGCGGCCGAGCGGCTCAGCGGCGCCAAGCGGCCGAAGGAGTACCACAGGGTCGAATCGCTTCCGCGCACGAGTACCGGCAAGGTCCGGCGCTCCGTTCTCGCCGCCGAGCTCGGCCTCGAGCCGTGATCGGCCGTTTTCACGCAGGCTGGAATGCGACTACAGCGCCTGCCCTCCAATCGAGGCGTCGGGTGGCTACGGCCGGCGCGGTCTCGCCCGTTGCGAGACATGCGAGCCCAACCCGTTTGCAGAAGGGCCGTCGTTGCCGGAGGCCCGGCCATGGAGCAGTCCTGTGACTGCGATCCGGCCGGAAGGCCGCAGGATGCTGCGCCTCGAGGTGCGGAACGCGCAGACGCCGATCGAGAAGAAGCCGTCCTGGATCAAGACCCGCGCGGTGATGGGGCCGGAGTACACCGCGCTCAAGTCGCTGGTGAAGTCCGAGGGCCTGCACACCGTCTGCGAAGAGGCCGGCTGTCCCAACGTCTACGAGTGCTGGGAGGACCGCGAGGCGACGTTCCTCATCGGCGGTGACGAGTGCACCCGGCGGTGCGACTTCTGCAACATCGACACGGGCAAGCCCGCGGCGTACGACGTCGACGAGCCGCGCCGGGTCGCCGAGTCGGTCGCCAAGATGGGGCTGCGATACGCGACGGTGACCGGCGTCGCCCGCGACGACCTGCCAGACGGCGGGGCGTGGCTGTACGCCGAAACCGTCCGACTCATCCACGCGGCCCTGCCCGGCATCGGCGTCGAGCTGCTCATCCCCGACTTCGACGCCAAGCCCGACCAACTGCGCGAGGTCTTCGACAGCAGGCCCGAGGTGCTGGCCCACAACGTCGAGACGGTGCGGCGCATCTTCCGCCGGATCCGTCCCGGCTTCCGCTACGAGCGGTCCCTCGACGTCATCCGGCAGGCGCGCGCCGATGGGCTGGTCACGAAGTCGAACCTGATCCTTGGCATGGGCGAGGAGCGGTCCGAGGTGACCCAGGCGCTGCAGGACCTGCACGCCGCCGGCTGCGAGCTCGTGACCATCACGCAGTACCTGCGACCGTCGCCGCGGCACCACCCGGTCGAGCGCTGGGTGAAGCCGGAGGAGTTCGTCGCCCTGCAGGAGGAGGCGCTCGAGATCGGCTTCGCCGGGGTCATGAGCGGGCCGCTGGTGCGCTCGTCGTATCGGGCCCGCCGGCTGTACGAGCGGGCGCTCACCCGACGATCGACTCCGCGGCCCCTTTGACTGCGGCAGGCTGCCCGTGATCTGCCGCCGGGCCGCCTGCCGCCTGTACCAGTTGCGGCCTGCGCTGGTGACCCGGACCTGGCTTACTCGCCCAGAGGACGCCGCAGCAGCCTCCAGCAAGCGGCGTGTCCTGCATCGGCATGACCGTCGTCCGGCCGCCTCGGCGCATTGGCGCGAGTCGAATCTGTTCTGACTTCAGGGGAGCGCTGCGCCGGGTGCTCCCGAGAGTGCAGGGACGGTTCCGCGACAGCGTTGTTCTATTCGCTGGTGTTGCCAGCGGTGCGCTATCGCCTCCTAGGCGCCCTGTCCGTGGCGACCTCGGGTGTCAGCGCGTACCGGCATCATGCCGCCATGAGCGTGAAGCCTGACAACTACCGGACGGGACGCACCTCGAGGCCGAGCGCGGATCGGGGGAGTGACCTGGTGTGTGAGCATGAGAATGGGGGCGACGAAGCGATCGGTCATAGGTTCATCGGGTCCCCCCGCTACAACGCACGAAGGCCCGGTCCTCGGACGGGGCTTCCGTCGTTCCGTCAAGCGACGATCGAGCGGCACGCCGAGCGCCGCCCGCGGGTCCCCCTGCTGCCGTACCGGCTCCGGCACGCGCGAGGCGGCCGGCCGGGGGCTGGACGACGCCGGCTGGTGGACCGGGTGCCGCCGGAGTTCCTCAGCCGTCGGTGAAGCCGAGCGCCTCCGCCAGCCGCCGGTGCGTCGCGGCCTCGTCGGCGCGTCCCAGCCGGGTCAGGGTGCGGGACAGCGTGAAGCGCGCCCAGCCGTCGTCGGGCCGCCGCTCCACCAGCTCGCGCAGCGCAGCCTCGGCCCGCGTCAGCTGAGCGGACCCGAACAGCGCGCGGGCGTGCAGCTCCAGCGCGGCCGTGCTCTCCGGCGCCGCCTCGACGACGGGGTCGAGGATCCGGGCCGCCTCGGCAGGCTGACCGGCGCGGAGGAACAGCTCACCGCGGTGGTACTCCTCGTACAGGTCCTCGGACTCGTCCATGCCGCCTCCTCCGGATCCACAACAACTGCGGACGGCGGAGATAGTCCGGGACCTTCGGCCCTGCCGCAGAAGGGATTCCGTGGCGACCATGACCTCATGAACCTGCTCGGGAGCGCACTGTCCAACGCCCGTGACGCGTCCGCGGCGATCGCCTCGGCCCTGAGCGACCGGCTGCAGCTGACCGGCCCCTACGACGAGCCGGTGGACCAGCCGGGGCAGCTGCACGCGCTGTCGCTGCGGGAGTGCCGCGAGGTGCTCGAGGCCGGCGCCATCGGCCGCTTCGCCTACGTCGCGCGCGCCGGCGTGCCGGACGTCGTGCCCGTGAACTACGTGCTCGACGGCCACGACGTGCTGCTGCGCAGCGGACCGGGACCGAAGCTGCAGGCGGCCGAGCGCCGCGAGATGGTCGCCTTCGAGGTGGACGAGATCGACCTCGAGGCGCGCACCGGCCGTTCCGTCGTCGTGGTGGGCCGGGCCACCGTGCTGCGCCCGTCGCAGCAGGCGGAGGTGCTGCCCTGGGCAGCCGGGCCGCGCCGGCACCTGGTCCGCATCCGGCCGACGCGCATCACGGGCCGCCGGCTCAGCTGACCAGCCCGCGCGCCTGCGCCTGCCGCTGCAGGTCAGCGCGCGCGTCCGGGTGCGCCACGGCGATCAGGTGCGCCGCCTGCTCCCGGCTGGTCCCCGGCCACACGGACGCCAGGCCCTGCTCCGTCACCACCCACGAGTGCTGGAAGCTCGTGGCCGGACCATCGAGCGCCGCGACGATCGTCGACCGGTCCGCCTTCGGGTGCCACGACGGCAGCGCGACGACCGCCTGCCCGCCGGCCGCGTGCAGCGCGCCCACGACGAAGTCGCTCTGCCCGCCGAAGCCGGAGTGGATCCGGCCGCCGGCCCAGGACGCGTTCGCCTGGCCGTACAGGTCGACCTGCAGCGCGCTGTTGACCGACGTCATCCGCGGGTGCCGGGCGATGACCGCTGGGTCGTTCGTCACCTCCGTGCGCAGCAGCCGGACGCGGGGGTTGCCGTCGACCCAGGCGTACAGCTCGGCCGACCCGAACAGGAACGACGCCACCAGCTGCTCGTCGACGTCCAGCGCGCCCGCGGCATCCAGCGCCAGGACACCGTCCGAGAACATCTCGCTCCACACCCTCAGCCCGCGCCGGCTGCGCAGCCCGAGCAGCGTCGCGTCGGGGACGCCGCCGATGCCGAGCTGCAGCGTCGCGCCGTCCTCGACCAGCGCCGCCACCCGGTCCCCGATGGCGGCCTCGACCGC
The DNA here is from genome assembly GCA_025465145.1 of Frankiales bacterium. Lineage (GTDB taxonomy): Bacteria > Actinomycetota > Actinomycetes > Mycobacteriales > SCTD01 > RYN-124. The sequence goes on along the minus strand of JAODNS010000023.1, from coordinate 5,487 downwards.
GCCGGGGGTGCGCGGCAGCGGGCTGAGCAGCGGCGCGTCGACCTCGTACGCCAGGTCGACGTCGTCCGTCGACAGCTCGCCGTCGCCGTACGTCCAGGGCATCCGCGGGTTCACCTGCGCGATGACGAGGCCGCCGCGGCGGCGCACCTGCTCCACGGCCGCCGGCAGGATGTTCACCTCGACGCCGAGCGAGACGCGGCCGGCCCGCGCCGGCGTCGTGTGCAGCAGCACGATGTCCGGCGCGTGCGTCCGCGCGAACAGCTGCGGCACCAGGCTGAGCCGGGCCGGCAGGTAGTCCAGCCGCGGGCTCCGCCGCACCCCGGGCCCGACGAACGGCGTCTCGTGGGTGACGCCCTCCCGCTCCGGCATGCCGGCCTGTGCGTTCAGGGCGAACAGCCGGTATGAGGGAAGCGTCCGGTCGAGCAGGTCGAGCAGCGCGTGCGGCGTGGCGAAGTTGCCGGCGACGATGACGCGCGGCGTTCCCGTGGCGTACCGCGCGAGCCGCGAGGAGAGGGCGGCCTCGTCGAGTGCTCTCACCGGGCCAGCACTACCCGCCGGCCGGTCAGGTGCACCCGCGGCAGCCACCGCACGGCGTACGCGGTCCGCGCGCTGCTGCCCATGAGCAGCAGGGCGAGCAGCACGCCGTAGACCGGCAGGTGGCCGATCAGCTCTGTGCCGCCGAAGAGGAAGAGCGTGCTGGTGAAGGGGACCGCCGCGACGAGAGCGGCGACCTGCGGGGCCGCTCCGGCCAGCACCAGCAGGCCGAAGAGGACCTCGACGCAGCCGGCGAAGACGGCGAAGGCCTCGGGTGAGACGCCCAAGGGCGCAAGCACGTTCAGGACGGGCTTCTGCGAGAGCATCGCCTGCGCCATCGCCGGGTTCGCCAGCTTCTCCACGACCGCGAGGGTGATCAGGCTGCTGGCCGCGCCGATCCTGAGCACCAGCAGGGCGATCCGCAACTGCGCGACGACGAGCCGGGCGCGCCCGCCGCGCTCGGGGCGCGGTGGCAGCGCGACGAGGAACATCGCGATCCCCAGCAGCACCAGGCAGGACAGCAGCGACTGGACGTCGGACAGCAGCAACAGGACCGGACCTGCCGCGATGACGGCATAGGCAGCGAGCGGCACGGCGTACCCGGTCACGAGCAGCACCCCGGCGACCGCCTGCGGCACCAGCAGCAGCGTTCCGGCGGCTCCGTCCGCCACGGCGACGGAGGGGTCGAGCACGAAGCGCTGCGCGGACAGCAGCAGCAGGCTGATGCCGAGGTGAGCGGCGAGCAGGCGCGGCACCCACGGCACGAGGCGGCCGAGCGGCGCGAGGAGCGGCAGCTCGGGGCTGGCGGCGCGGGTCGCCACGGCGCGCCAGGCCACGGTGAGCAGGACCACCGCCGTCAGCCCGACGACCACACCCGGCCGGCCCAGCTGCGACCAGTCCAGCGGGAACTGCTCCGGGTGGTGCACGAACCAGATCTCGTGGGCGAGCGGGGCGGCGGTGGGCATGGCGACTCCTCGATCCGGTGGTGGCGCGACCCTCGTGGCTGCGGTGGAGCCGTCGGCAGGGCCGACCGTCCCGCGCACGCGGGACCTAGGTCCCGGTCCCGGCGAACCGCCCCGCGTCGACGCTGGAGGCAGGTCCGGCGAGTGCGGTCCTTCGGCGGGACGCGACGGGACCTTGGACCCTGATCAGGCGCCGGGTTCCGGACGACTGTGGACGCACAGCGCCGGACAGCTCGTCCGGGCTTCCAGATCGGAGCACACCATGCGCCGCAAGACGTTCGACGCCATCCTCACCGCAGGCGGTCTCGTCCTCGCGGTCGTCCTCCTCGTCGCCGGGGGTCTGCTCACCTGGGGCTCCAGCTTCGTGGCCGACAACGTCCGCACCCAGCTCGCTGCGGAGAAGATCTTCATCCCGACCGTCGCCAGCGGTGCGCTCGACGACCCAGCGATCAAGCCCCACCTCACGAAGTACGCCGGCCAGCAGCTCACGACGGGTGACCAGGCCAAGGCGTACGCCGACTACTTCATCGGCGTCCACGTGAAGGCCGCCAGCGGGAACCGCACCTTCGCCGAGCTCGGCACCGCGCAGAGTGCGGTCAAGGCGCAGATCGCGGACGCCAAGAAGGCCGGCGCCTCCACCGCGGCGCTCGACGAGCAGCTGGCCACGCTCACCGTGACCCGCGAGACCGTCTTCAAGGGCGAGACGCTGCGCGGCCTGCTGCTCAACGCCTACGCCTTCGGGACGATGGGCAAGATCGCCGGCATCGCGGCCGTGACCGCCTTCGCCGGAGCCGCCGTCATGCTCCTGCTGAGCCTGCTCGGCCTGCTGCACCTGCGCCGGGTCCCCTACGACGTCGAGGTGCACGTCCCCGGCTGGCACCCCGAGGCCGTCGCGCTCTGATCTGCCCCCGACCGGTCGGCGCACCGCGCCGGCCGGTCGTCATCCTTGTCGCTCAGTCTGGAGACCCATGACCACCAGGTACGCCACCCCCGAGCAGGTACGCCACGTCGTGCAGGCGGCGGGGCTCGCGCCCAGCGTGCACAACACCCAGCCGTGGCGGTTCGTGGCGCGACCGGAGCGGCTCGAGCTGCTCGCCGACCGCAGCCGCCGGCTGGCCGTGCTGGACCCCGACGGGCGACAGCTGCACCTGTCCTGCGGCGCGGCGCTGCTGCACTGCAGGGTCGCAGCGCGGGCGCTCGGCCTCGACGTGGCCGTCCGGCTGCTGCCGGACCCGACGCGGCCACAGCTGCTCGCCGACCTGGTGCTCACCGGCGGGGCGCCGGCGTCCGGCGACGACGTCCGCATGGCGACCGCCATCCTGCAGCGGCACACGCACCGCGGCGCGTTCCTGGAGCGCACCGTCCCGCCGGCGCTGCTCGAACGGCTCCGGCTGACGGCCGAGGCCGAGGGCGCGCTGCTGCACCCGGTCGCCGACGAGGACGAGCTGGTGGAGCTCGAGGTGCTGCTCGCCGCCGCGGACGCGCACGAGGAGCACGACCTGGCGTACCGCACCGAGGTCCTGCGTTGGGTGCACCTCGGTCCGCTGCAGCCGGACGGGGTACCGGTCGACGCGGCGGGGACGCTGCCCGGCGCCTCCCTGACGCAGCGGAACTTCACCCTGACCCGCGGCGAGGTGTCCGGCACGCCGGCGGCCGAGCACCCGGCCGTGGTGGTCGTCGCGAGCGAGGACGACCGGCCGCTGTCCTGGCTGCGCGCGGGCCAGGCGCTCGGAGCCCTCCTGCTGCGGGCCGCGGACGACGGCGTGCAGGCCCAGCCGCTCGGCCAGGTGACGGACGTGCTCGCATACCGGCTCCGCCTGCGGTCGGCGCTCGGCATGGTCGCCGTGCCGCAGCTGGTCCTGCGGATGGGCTTCGCCGTCGGGGCGTCGCCGACGCCGCGGCGCCCGGTCGAGGACGTGCTCGTCACCGTGGGACGATGACCGCGTGATCCGGGTCTTCCTGCTGGACGACCACGAGATCGTGCGTCGCGGGGTGCGCGAGCTGCTCGAGGCCGAGGACGACCTCGAGGTCGTGGGCGAGGCGGGCACGGCTGCGGAGGCGCTGGCCCGGGTGCCGGCGACGAAGCCGGACGTGGCCGTCCTGGACGTACGGCTGCCCGACGGCGACGGCGTCTCGGTCTGCCGCGACCTGCGCTCCGACAACCCGTCGCTGACGTGCCTGATGCTGACGTCGTTCGCCGACGACGAGGCGCTGTTCGACGCGATCATGGCCGGTGCGTCCGGCTACGTGCTCAAGCAGATCCGCGGCACCGACCTGGTCGGCGCGGTCCGCACCGTCGCCGCCGGCGGCTCGCTGCTCGACCCGAAGGCGGCTGCGGCCGTCATGGAGCGGATGCGGGCCCCGAAGCCAGCCGACCCGCTGGCCGGCTTGACGGAGCAGGAGCGGCGGATCCTCGAGCTCATCGGCGAGGGCCTGACCAACCGCGAGATCGGCCAGCGGATGTTCCTCGCCGAGAAGACGGTGAAGAACTACGTCAGCAACCTGCTGTCCAAACTGGGCCTGCAGCGGCGCACGCAGGTGGCCGTGCTCGCGACCGAGGTGCGGCGCTCCGACCTACCCTGAGCGGATGCACCTGGAGCCCCGCGCGGCGTGACCGCCCGCTCCCGCGCGGCGTTCTCCGCCGCGCTCTCCCTCGTCGCGCTGTCCGCGCCGCCTGTCCTGGCCGCGCCGGCCGGCGCGGTCTTCGTGCTTGACGGCAAGGGCTACGGGCACGGCGTCGGCATGGCGCAGGACAGCGCCAACGCGATGGCCGCGGCCGGGATGGACCACGAGCAGATCCTCCAGCACTTCTACCCCGGTACGAAGCGCGGCCGGCGCAGCAGCGTGATCCGGGTCGCCGTGTGGGAGGCGGGCGCGCCGTCGGGCGAGGTGCTCGTGACCGTGCCGCAGGGCGCGCGCGTCGGCGACGACAGCAGTGCCGTGCAGGCGAGGCCGGGGGCGGTCCTGCGGGTCGTCGCCGACGGCGCCGGCTACCACGTGCGCGAGGTGGTCCAGCCCCAGGGCGCCGCCGTCCGAGGCGCGCTGCTCGCGTCGCCGTCGCCCTCGCCGACGGACGGCCCGCTGCCGCCGGTGCTGTCCTCGCCCAGCCCTGCTGGGGCGAGTGCGTCCCCCTCGCCCGCGGCGGAGTCGCCGGCCGCCTCGTCCGCTCCCCGTCCCTCGGCGCCTGGCCGGTCGGCCGCCCCGGCCAGCCCGTCGCCGGCCCCGACAGGGACGGCGCCGCTGACGTACGACAGCACCAGCCCGGTGACGATCACGCCGGCCGGCGGCGGGACCGCCCGGGTCGGCGCCACCGGCCGCTCCTACCGCGGCGCGCTGCTGGCGCTGTCGCGCTCCGGCTTCCGGCTCGTCGACGTGCTCGACATCGAGGACTACCTGCGCGGGCTCGGCGAGGTGCCGTCGTCGTGGCCAGCCGCGGCGCTGCGCACGCAGGCGGTCGCGGCGCGCACCTACGCGCTGCGTGCCGTGGGCGCCGGGCACCCGCTCGGGTACGACGTCTGCGACGACACCCGCTGTCAGGTCTTCCTCGGCGTGCAGGCCGACAACCCGCGGTCCGCGGCCGCGGCGGCCTACACGCGCGGCGAGGTCGTGACCTACCGCGGCTCGCTCGCCGACACCTTCTACAGCGCCAACGCCGGCGGCCTCACCGCCACGCCCGGGGAGGGGTTCGGCGGCACGAGCACCATCCCGTACCTGCCCGGCGGTGTGCAGGCACCCGGCGGGGTCGCGCCGTGGAAGGTGACGGCAGCACCGGCCGACATCGCCGCGCGGCTCGGGTACGCCGGGCGGCTCGACGCGATCACCGTCATCGGCACGGGCCCGTCCGGGCGGGTGACGCGGCTGCGGCTCGAGGGCGCCGCCGGCCCGGTCGAGCTGTCCGGCGTCGACGCGCAGCGGCGGCTCGGCCTGCGGTCGACGCTGTTCACCGTCACCCGCGGCACCGGCACCGCGCAGCCGCTGCCGGCACCGGCGA